>JBBRBE010000009.1:0-72930 GCA_038206175.1 Chloroflexia bacterium | reverse complement strand
GCAATTTTGCCTGAAAAGGGCTTCCTTTCGCATCCCCAATTTTTCCATCAGCCGAATCGATTTCGTATTAGTGTAAGCTTGCCGCAGTATTATACCTGACTTATTTGATGCGACAAGAATAGACAAAGATTTTAGATTGTTATTTAGTTCATAGAGAAGCTTCTCCTTTTCTGCTACAATCGAAGTAGTAGGCCCATTCAGAAATTGGATGAGGAGATAGAAGCTTTGCAAACGCAAGAAGATAATTTAGAGCCGCAGTCACCCCGTGGCAGAATGACCTGGTATATTCTCGATCACCGCCAGAGCAAGAGCCGCTTCGAGATTGACCGCTATCTTTTGCAGGCGGGATACACCGCCACCGAAGTTGATGCGGCCTGGCAAACTTTAGACGCTCCGGTTATTCGGCGCACTCGTGGTGGACGCATCTTTGAATGGCTGGAAGATCATTACCGCCTCGTACTCAAGCTCGGCTCGGTTTTGCTGGCCGCTCTGATTCTCTACCTGGTTTTTAGGCCATCTCACGATAGCCCGCATCGCAAAATCGAGCTTTCTAAGCAGGTCTATACTTATGGAGCGGAATACTCTCTGAGTTTTAGTGCCGATGGCACAAAGATATTGGCCGCCACTTCCCAAAAAATACAGGCCTGGGATGTCGGCAGTCTCAAATCACTGCCGTCTTATGGTAGAGCTTACTCCCAGGATAAGTTTTCCGTTCCGGTGATGGCCTGGAGCGGAGATCGGCAGTACGCCGCTTTTAAAGGGGAAAATAACGACGTCGAAATTTGGCGGTTAAGCGATGGAACCATGACGAGTCGCCTGTCAGTACCACAGGGTCAAAAACTAGAAAATCTGAACCTGAGTCAGGATGCCAGTTTGCTTCTTCTCGTCACTAGCGACAGGGCCAACCCTAAAGCGAACTTTAAGGTTGCGGTTTGGCGGGTATTGGACGGCGTGGAGTTACTCGAAGTGGAAGGCCAGGGTAAGCCTGCCGTCAGCCCTGACGGGAAGATATTAGCAATTTACGACCCTCAAAATAAACTTAATTTGTGGCAAATTGAAGAGATTAGGCCAAATCCGACTAAGCTAGAAGAATATACTTATTTCGGCCAGCTTTCTTTCAGCCCCGATGGTCGCTATCTGGCTTCGTTGGATGGGGGCGGTTCTGTTACTATCTGGCAAATCAATGATCTGCAAATTAGTAATGTGAAACAAGTTGCCAGGCTTTCTTACCTGGGCTATGGTGTCCGCCAACTGGCTTTCAGTCCCGACAGTCAAACGATTACGGTCGCTCTGGAAAGTTCCGGCTCCAAAGAGTTTGACGACGATAACGCTGCCGTCGAGATACACCGTGTTTCGGATGGTGGACTTGTCCGCAAACTTTTCGGCCACACCAAAACAGCCTGGTTCGTGGCTTTTAGCCCGGACGGGCGAACGCTGGCTTCGTCAAGCGCAGACCAAACGATCCGGCTCTGGCCTTTGAATTAAATTCAGGCTTAGCTTCACAAGGAATATTCTATAAGGAAACGTCTCTTTGTAGAATATCCCTTGTGAAGCTAATTTACTCTTGGCCGGTTAAGCTTCACTCCTGAGTGGTTTCGCCTCTGCTGCTGTAACTTCCAGGTTTTGCCGTTTGTCCTTGTATTCGGGTGTCCGGCGGATCAGGAGGAAGGAAACTAGCCCGCCCAGGAGAGCTAACACGGCACAGCAGATTATTACCCAATGAAAAGCGGTGGTGTAGGAAGCGGTGATGGTGTTGAAGATTTCTGGCGGCAGATTTTTAAGAGTGCGTACTTCAGTAGGATTTTTAGAGGCTTCTTGAAACAGGCCGGTCAAGTTGGCGGGTAGCCTGGCGGCCTGTTCGTCCGCGGCGGCCCGGTAAGCCGACGAGACTACGATACCCAACCCGGCGATGGCTAAAAGCCCCGCCACGCGGGACACGACGTTGTTGACCGAGGAAGCCGAGCCGGAATTGTGCGACGGCACCGCCGACATTACGGCACTGGTTAGCGGGGCGACCGTTACGCACAGCCCGGCACCCAGGATCAGGGCGGCAGGTATTACGACAAGCCACAGGTTGCTATCAGGCTGCAAAAACAACAGCACCACTAACCCGACGGCATAGATTACCGGCCCTATCGCCATAAAATAGCGCGAACCAAACTTACCGGCCAGCTTGCCAAAACGCGGCGAGAACAGCAGCATCAGGATCGAAACCGGCAGAAAGGTCAGGCCGGAAAGGAAAGCCGAGTAGCCCATAATGCTCTGGATATAGAGGCCCAGGAAGAAGAATGAGCCGGAAAGGGCCGAATAGACGCACAGGGTCGCCAGGTTCGCTCCGCTAAAGTTGCGCGAACGAAAGAGACCGAGCGGCATCATCGGGTTTGGCACCCGCGCCTCCACCACGAAGAACAGTACCACGGCTACCAGACCGACCCCTAAAGCCGCCAGCACCAGCGGCTCACCCCACCCTACGTTTGGCCCTTCGATCATGGCGTAGGTCGTACCGCCCAGCCCGATCACGGTCAGGACCGCTCCCAGCCAATCGAGCTGTTTGGGGGGATTATCCTGGCGAGTTTCCGGCACGTAGCGCAGCATTAGCCAGATCGTCGCGGCAATCATTGGTACGTTTAGAAAGAAGACCCACCGCCAGGAAAGGTTATCCACCAGCAGACCGCCCACGGCTGGCCCTATCAGCGAAGTAATGCCCGACCACCCCGACCAACTTCCAATCGCCTGTCCGCGCTCCTGTTCGTCGGTGTAGACTGCCGTGATAACCGCCAGCGATCCCGGCACTATAAACGCCCCGGCTACTCCTTGAAAGACACGGGCCGCGATAAGTAGTTCTGCGCCAGGAGCCAGCCCGCAGATCATCGAAGTTATGCCAAAGCCGATCATTCCGCCCAGCATGATTCGCTTGCGCCCGTAAATGTCACCCAGCGAACCGCCAAGAATAATAAAAGAAGCCAGGGTCAGGGTGTAGCCGTTGACTACCCACTGCAACCCGGCCAGGCCCAACTTGAGGTCTTTCTCTATCGCTGGCCCGGCTACATTTATCACTGTGCCGTCCAGAAAAACAATTCCCGAAGCCATAATCATGGCAATCAAAGTCATGCGCTTACTGGTAGTGTCCACATTGGGTTGGGTTGTCGCCACCGTTCACCTCAGCTCATTTTTAATCTTTTTAGTGTTAATTCGTTCCTATATATTACCTTAAAGGTTTTCTGAATGGGTAGCTTTGGCGATGTCCAAGACGGGATTTTTTATTGGCAAAAGACGCGGCAGATGGCGGCCCACATAGCCCGATACGATGGCCCTGGCAAGGCGACCGGACTGCTAGAGCAACTGGCCGTGCGGTAGTGGATGTAAAAAAGTTGCATCCGAGGCTACCAGACAAAGATAAAGATCAGGTCGTTGACGTTGGTTTGGGTCGGGCCGGTTTTGAGTAAGCCCCCCGCCGTCTCGAAGAAGTGGTAAGCATCGTTGCGGGCCAGGAAATCGAGCGGGTCGAGGCCCTGTTGCCGGGCCTGGGCGATGGTTTGGCCGTGGGCAAAAGCTCCGGCAGCATCGGTCGGGCCGTCGCTACCATCGGTCGCCAGAGGTACAATCAGCAGATTGGGCTGGCCTTCAATTGCCAGGGCAGCGGCCAGGGCCAGTTCCTGGTTGCGCCCACCCAACCCGCCACCGCGCACGGTCACGGTCGTTTCGCCGCCCGCGATCAGACAGGCCGGAGGATTGAGCGGATGCCCGCTTGCGGCCACTTCCCGGCCAATTCCGGCCAGTACACGGGCTACCTCACGGGCTTCGCCTTCCAGAAAAGTCGAAAGCAAAAGCGGCTGGAAGCCTAATTGAGCCGCTTTTTCCAGGGCCGCCAGGGCTGCCACCCGGTTATCGCCCACGATCAAGGTTTGCACTCGCTCGAAAAGCGGATCGCCCGGTTTGGGCGTTTCCGGTCTGTTCCCGGCTCGACCTCCTTCGAGATGTTCTAAAATGGAAGTGGGTATTTCGCCTGCCGAGAGTAGGTCACGCCCGGCCAGGATATTCCAGGCGTCGGCGTAAGTCGAAGTATCCGGCACAGTCGGGCCACTGGCGATCACATCCAGCGGGCTGCCGACCACATCCGACAACAACAGGCCGATCAGTCGGGCGGGTGCCACTCGTCGGGCCAGCCCACCTCCCTTGACCTGGGAAAGATGCTTGCGAACGGTGTTCATTTCGTTAATAGTGGCTCCGCTTCGCAAAAGAGCGGTAGTCAGGGTTTGCAGGTCGCTCAGGTCAATCCCGGCCACGGGCTGTTCGAGCAGGGCCGAGCCACCGCCACTGATTACGGCTATCACCAGGTCGCGTTCGGTTAGATTTTCCACTTTTTCAAGCAGCCGGGCAGTCGCCGCCAGGCCCGCCGCGTCCGGCACCGGATGGCCCGCTTCCAGAATTTCGACCGTAGAAGGTAAGCGGTCGGTGGTGGCCGGGCCGTGAGCATATTTGACCGTTACCAGACCGCCGCTTAGTCGCTTGCCCAGCAGGTCGGCTACTGCCTGGGTCATCGGCGTACCAGCCTTGCCCGCCCCGACTACAAAAATCCGCTCGATCTCATTTAGGTCGTAGACCTGTTCACCTACCCGGAGCAACCCCTTTGTCGGCTCGAAATCCAGAGCCTGCCGTACCGCCTGACCCGGTTCGACGGCAGCCAAAGCCGCCTCTAAAACGGCCAAAGCCTGGCGGTAGCGCGATTGGAGTGGTTCAGGTACCGCCAGGAGTGGTGCAACCAAAGGGTTTTGTAGCAAATTCATGGGTTAATCTTTAACCTTGTCTTTATTCGCCGGTTGTCCAGACTAAAATAGTTTTGTCTTTGGAGCCGGAAGCAAAGGATTTATTGTCCGGGGCAAAGGCGACGGTGTATACCGAGTCGGTATGGTTGCTCAGGCTGGCTTTGATTTTGCCTGTTTCTGCATCCCACAGCTTGACCGTTTTATCGCTGGAAGCCGAAGCTACAATCTTGCCGTCTCGTGAGTAAGCCACCCCGATCACCGAGTCGGCGTGTTCGCTCAAGGTAAACTTTTCTTTAGCGGCGGTAACGTCCCACAACCGGGCAGTTTTGTCGTCCGAGCCAGAAACCAGGCTGGTACCATCGGAAGAGAAGGCTACCGAAGTAACATTGCTGCCGTGGCCGATGAGAGTGCCTTTTTCCTTGTTCACTTCCAAATCCCACAGCCGCACCAGCTTTTCGTCCGTCCCGTAGGCCAGTAACTTACCGCCAGGGGCAAAGGCGACCGCTCGCACCGGCACTTTGACTGCCGGAAGGGTAGTTTTAGGTTTGTTAGTGGCTAAATCCCACAGAATAACCGTCCCGTCTTCCGAACTGGAAGCTAACGTTTTACCGTCCGGGGCAAAGGCTACCGAAAGTACCAGGTTGGTGTGCGCACTCAGCGTCGCTTTAGGTTGATTGAGCGAAGCGACATCCCAGAGCTTGATCATCTTATCAAACGATCCAGTCGCTACTGTCTTGCCGTCCGGCGAGAAAGCCACCGAGCGTACCGGCACTGTGGCAGCAACAAAAGAGGCGGCTTCTTTATTGGCTACCAGATCCCAGAGTTTAACCGTGCCGTCTTCGGCGCTGGAAGCCAGCATCCGACCGTCCGGCGAGAAAGCCACCGACAATACAATATCGGTATGGCCGCGCAAAGTTGCCAGGACTTCCCCGATTTTTGGCCTGCTGGCCGGGGTCGTCGTAAGACCAACCGGGGCCGTAGTAGCCGGAGGAATTGAAGTCGGAGGAATCGAAGCCGTCGGTTCGACTAGGGTTGGGGAAGTGACCGGTGCAGTGGTAGCCGCAGAAGTCGTAACTGGCACGGTTGGAGTGGAGGCCGGGGCAGTGCCTAGAGCCAGAGGAGTATTTGCGGCGGTGACGGTCGGGTTAGATGGTGAGGCCGGGTTAGATGGTGGGGCCGGGTTGGTGGTTAGCACCAGCACCAGCATAATTACAACCGCTACCATCAAAACCGCTGCCAGACCCGCCAGCACCCGCACCAACCTTCCAGACCCTCTTTCTTCGCTCGGTCTGCTGCGGGTTGCACTGGCTGTTCGGCCTGGTTCGGGCAGCACCAACCCATAAACCAGTTCCAGTTCTCGCCGCAAAGCAGTCGCCATTTCGCCCGCCGAACTGTAGCGTTCTTTAGGGTTGGGCGCGACGGCTTTTTGCACCACATTATCTAATCCGGGGCTAACTTCCGGGTTAAACTGAGTGAGGGCAGTCGGTTTTTCGCCCGGTTGAGGGATACCATAACCGCCTGGTTCTAAAAAAGGGCGGCCCTTAAGCATTTCATACAAAATGATGCCCGTAGCGTAAATGTCGCCGCGTGCATCGGGCTTGCCGCCTTTGAGTCGTTCGGGTGGGGTGTAGGCCGCCAGATTGTTCTGGTAGGGTGGGCTGTTCACGCTAACATCGGTCTGGATTGGCGGCTTGAGCAGACCAAAATCGAGGATTTTTACCTGATTGTTGCGCCCGATCAGCACGTTTGTGGGCCGGATGTCGCCGTGGACAAGCCGGGCCTCTTGCGCTCCATCCAGGCCGTCCAGAATCTGCACAATAATCCGCCCTGCTTCGGCCACGGGCATAAGGCTCCGCGCCTCCATCAAGCCGAGCAGTGGTTGGCCTTCCACTGCTTCGGAGACAATGTAGAAGGCATCGTTTTCTTCACCCCAATCATAAATCTGCGCAATCTGCGGCCCCTTGAGCTTCATAGCCGCTTCGACCCGGCGGCGAAAGCGGTTAGCTTCCTTTGTGTCCTGGGTTGTCGGATTTTTCAGCACTTTGAGAGTGACCGGCCAGTTAGTCTGGGTGTCCACGCCCTCGAAAATCCTGGCCCACTGGTCTTCTCCAAGTCCCTGGATAACTCGGTAGCGGTTCTTGAATAATTGCCCGATCATGGCATGTGCTTTCATTATGCTAATTGCCTTTAATGGACAAGCTTTATTCTCTGGCTCAAAACCGCCCCGTCTTCTGCCGCATCAGCCTGAACAATGGTTCAATTTTACCACAAAATTAAGACTCCCAACCTGACTTTTCGTTTGCAAAGCCACTGGAGCAAGGCTTGTCGAGGCTGTAGAGGCAGTGAGATTTGTTGATCGAGGCGGCTCATACTGAAAGATAACTGGTAGCATTTTTTAGTATGAGCCACTAACCGGAGGAGCGAGGCGGTTTAAGATATGTACTACTGGATCGAAACGGGTACTCAGGCGAGACTTTTGCTTGAATCCATTTCCCCTTGAGCGAAGTACCGGATGGTAAAGCATAGTTCAGTGCTTAAGCAAGTTGCTACTTGCCGGTAAAATTAGCTTGCCGCTTTTCTAAAAAGGCTTTGGTTCCTTCCGCCCGGTCCTGGGTGCTGAAAAGCAGCCCAAAATTGGCCGCTTCGATGCTACAGCCTCGGTCGAGATCAACTTCCATCCCTTCATTGATGGCGGCTTTTGCCATTGCCAGAGCAATCGGCGGCTTGGCGGCCAGGGTGCGGGCCAGCAGGCGGCTTTCCTCGTGTAGGAGGGTCAGTGGCACTACCCGGTCTACCAGGCCGATCCGCAGGGCTTCCTGCGCACTAATGCGCCCTCCCTCGAAAATTAGCAGTTTTGCCATTCCGCGTCCGACCAGTCGCGGTAAACGCTGAGTGCCGCCAAAGCCGGGGATAATGCCCAGGTTTATTTCCGGCTGACCAAGTTGGGCTGTTTCCGCCGCAATCCGAATGTCACCGGCCATTGCCAGTTCGAGGCCACCGCCCAGAGCAAAACCGTTGATTGACATAATGACCGGCTTGCCTAACCGCTCGATCTTGAAAGCCAACCCCTGACCGAGGCGGGCGTGCGCTGCTCCGTGTACCGGGTCGGGCAGCCCACTTAGTTCGGCAATATCTGCCCCGGCCACAAAAGCTTTTTGACCAGCCCCGGTCATAACGATCACTCGCACACTTTCGTCTAGGGCCAGTTCGTCAAAGGCTGCATTCAGTTCCTGCAAAACCTGGAGGTTGAGCGCATTCAACTTATCAGGCCGGTTAACCGTTACAAAAGCGATTTTCTCGTCCGGTTCGCGTTCCAGTAAAATGGTGGTGTAGTCCAACTTATCCTCCTTTTAGATTAGAACTTGATCCTTGTACTTGAATATGTTTATCCGATTTTTCGCTTCGTAACGTCGGGCGAAAGCAACACCAGAGCGTAAGGTTAATTCGGCTATTATACAACAAGGGGCCAGTTGTGAAAATGTCGCTGGTCGTTGGCGTAAAAAGAGCGGGAAGATCCCGCTCTTGCTTTCCTGGCCTCTATGACCGGCTAATTTTTACTAAAGCGAGAGCCTAGATCGTCCGCCGGGCGGCCACTAGCCGGAGCATCTTCTTCATCCTGTTCACCAAAAATCCGTTCGTTGAGCATGCTCTCCTGGTCGGCCTTTTCTTTAATTTTGCCCAGAAACTGACTCTCTGCTTCCAGAATTTGCCGCTCGGCCCGCAACCGCTCGTAGATGGTTGCCGCTTCCAGTAGCCGTTGCTTGTCGCTCAGACTGATTTGCAGCCAGTTCGGGACGAGATAGGACAGCACGTCCGGCTCATTAGGAATTTCCAGACCTTGAATTTCTTTACCGGCTAAATCCATCAAAATCTTGAGGTATACCTCGAAGGCGGCCCGTACCTGGCTTACTTCCGGTTCCAGGCTGTTTTCGCCAGAGGTTTCGTCCGGCCAGATTTCGATGTCCCCGGTCATATAAGGCTTGTCGTTACGATATTCCATTAGCCGGAACCTTTCGGTGCCGACCGTTGTAAGCAACATCCGCCCGTCCGGGGATTTAACTACTTCGGTGATGCGGGCGAGGGTGCCAACCGCGCAAGGCCGGGCCGGTTCGGTCTCGTCTCGGCCTTCTTGTACTTCATCACCCTCTTGCAATAACACTACGCCAAACGGGGTATTATTCTTGAGGCACTCATTGATCATCAAGCGGTAACGCTGCTCGAAAATTTGCAGCGGCAAAATCATTTGAGGAAATAGTACCGTTCCAAGTGGGAACAAAGGCACATCGGTCATACGCATTGCTGGTCTTCTTTCTATGTAGCGAAAGATGGGCCTAGTCCACAACCCATATCGTCTTTTTCAGTATAGGGGTCTAATCCCTGCCACGCAAGCTTTCTGCACCTTCTTCCCCCAATGTTAATAGAAGCTACTCACTATTCTCACCCGCAAAAACTCCGGCCCCAGCCCTATCGAGGAAATTTTTAACGAGTGTGAACCAGCGCACACTTGGCAAAGGGCTGTATCAGTGATAATATATTTGGGTGCTTCTACTTTGTAGCCTAAAATTTGATTGATTAAATTGCCTGTAAATGAATTTATTCAGGCCAGATCCAGGATTGGAAGTAGCGTAAGTTGAAACTCTTGTGGTTAGAACTGAATAAGCTTTTCTGGCGTGGGTTGCGCCTGGCGGCGGTTCTAGCGATTGGATTAGCCGTCTTGAACGCCGGAGTAGGCGGGCAAGTGGCTCTCGATAGTCAGCCGCTCAGTACCCAACCCGGCGCAGGCACTGGCACTCAGCTTTTGCACCTGCAAACCTTTGGGTTCTTTCACCTGCACACCGCTTCCGGCCCTTCCCCCACCAGTAGTAGCGCACACCATCACACCGACAGCGACAGCACTGAGGCCGAGATGGTGGCCTCATTACCAACCCGCCTGGCTTCTCTGGTCGTCGCTACCTCTGAATCGATCCACAATTTCAAGGCTTACACCTACTACACTAAAGTAGACCAAAACGATGGTGGCTTTCTACAAAAACTCCTTTCGGACTACCAGCCAACCGTCGCACCGGAGCGGTTCTTGTCACCGCCAGTCAAGCCACATTTAACCCTTCCACTTCAGGATCGCTATCGGCCTGCTCCCTATGCGGCTATCCTCCTGCAACCTCCTATTCTCTAATTCTCGCGCCTCCAGGCTTCCCTTTCGGCTTTGCCGTACCCTTTTTTAGCAATGCAAAGCAATCCAGAAGCCGGGATACCCTGACTTTACTGCAAGCGAAATAATACATTATGTTTCTATCATTATTATTTCTCTGAGCGCGGAGACTGGGTTGTCTGCTACCCCGAACGTCTTAAGTTCTGGTTGTAGTAGAGAAGCTGAAGGGGTGCGTTAAAACGCTTATTCTCTCTACCCTGAAAATTAAATAGATTTGTCTCGTTTAAACCGAGAACAGCTTTTGGGATGTTATTGATCAGTCGCCGGATTATGGCTGCGAGCGGAGAGCCAAAAGGCGGCTAATAATGGTATTAAAAATTAGGAGAACTTAGAATGAAAACCGTTTATTTGAAGAAATTAGGGCTGGCCGGGCTGGTAGCTATGCTGATGCTGAGTGCGTTCGCTGTCCTGGTTCCGGGCGCGGCTCAGGCTCATGGCAAGCGCACCCTGGCCGGTGGCAAGTATCAAATCGTGGTGGGCTTCCTGGCTGAACCGGCCTTCGCCGGGGTTCAAAACGGCATTGACCTGCGAATTTGCCAGGGTGAATGTAGGCAGACCGACGCCGGAGCGGACGCTAATCCGGTCAAGGATGCCGACAAAACTCTCAAGGCCGAAGTGATTTATGGTAGTCAGACTTTCCCGCTACAACTGACGCCGCGTTACAAGGCCGATGGGCGTTACAACGGGGTTTTCTTCCCTACAAAGGCGGGCGAGTACACTTTCCGTTTTTACGGCACAATTAACGGCGATGCGATAGACGAGCGAATGGTCTCCGGCAAAGACGGTTTCGGCTCGGTCGAAGACCAGATTCTCTTCCCGGCAGCCGATAACGCGAGTAACGCCTCAAACACTGCCGCCCTTCAGCAGCAGGTCAAGGATGCTAAGGACAGCGCGGCTTCTGCTACTACCTTTGGCATAGTCGGCCTCGTAGCGGGCGTGTTGGGTCTGGTTCTGGGCGGAATCGCTGTAGTAAGGCGTCCAAAAGCCGTAGTCGGCTCGGCTCTGGAAAGCCGCGAGACTGTCGGTAGCGGCGTGGGTCGGGGGCCGCAGGGCGGCTAATATATAGCGGGTAAAGAGGATAAGGTGCTAGTTGGTCAGCAAATTTAAGGTGACGAGTATGACGGGTAAGCATAAGGGGCAACGGTGGGCCTGTTTGGGGTTAGGGCTGGCCCTGGCGGTGGGTCTGGCACTCGGATTGCGAGTGCCAACCGCCCAGGCCCACGCTAACTACGAGCGCAGCAACCCGCCCGCTAACGGTAGACTTGAAGCGGGAAAGCCACCCGCTCAGGTGCAGGTCTGGTTTAGTGAAAATATCGAGGCCCGCTTTAGCGAACTAACCGCGCTGGACAAAGACGGTCATCGGGTAGACGGGGCCGATAGCCGCCTTGCCGTGGGCGACCCTAAATCAATGCTGATAAGCCTCAAACCGGGTCTGCCGGACGGCCCTTACACCGTCATTTACAAAAACGCCTCCGCCGAGGACGGTCATACGGTCAAAGGCAGTTTCGCCTTTGTAGTCGGGATCGGCACGCTTCCGGCGGTGGCCGGTTCTAGCCCGCTCGACCTGGCCCGGCAGCAGGACGGTGGGAGCAACGAAAACGCTAACTTCTGGACGGTTAGCTTGCGCTGGCTCAATTATCTGGCGGGCGCGGCGGTAGTGGGGTCGCTCCTGTACCTTCTGCTGGTCTGGCGACCGGCGGTGGGGCGGGCGCGGGCGACTAAAAGAATGGGGCCGCAACTCGAAACGGCTTACGGCCTGGGAGTACGGCGGGCCGCTCGTGTAATAGGGTTAGGGCTGATCGGCCTGGGGCTGGGCTGGTTGGGCTGGCTGATCAATCAGGCCGCTTCTTTTTCAGGCCAAACTCCTTTCCAGTTATTTGGAATCGGGGTGGACAGTGGCAAGAGTGGCCCGACAGCCTTGCGCGATTTCCTGCTGGATAGCCGTTACGGGCTGATCTGGCTGGCCCGCCTCGTTTTGCTGGCTTTGCTGGGGGTAGTTTTTCGACTGGCCCGTTCGTCCGGGCCGGGCAATTCGCTCGGTGCTGCTCTCCTCGGCGGACGCTTACCCGGCACGCGCCGTTTGCGCCAGAATTTGCTGCCCGCCGAGGAGTCCGGCCCGGTTGGGCCGGTTTCCTCGCCCGCCGAACCGTCCAACATGTCGCCGGAAGGACTGGCCCGGCAGTACGGAAAGAGCTTCGAGGCTCGGCGGGGTTGGTGGTGGGGCGTGGCCGGGCTGGGCGCGGCAGTGCTGCTAACTAATAGCCTCGTTTCGCACGCCGCCGGGGTAGCGGGTTGGGCATGGCTTGCTATTGCGGGCGACTGGCTGCACCTTCTTTCGACGGCGACCTGGATTGGCGGTCTGCTGGCAATGGCTTCCGGGCTGGCCGTGGCTATTCCGGCTCTTTTACCCGGTAGCGGCGACCGCACCCGGTTATTGGCAAGTCTGATCCCGGCTTTCTCGCAGGTGGCGATCCTCAGCGTAATGGTTTTGCTGGTGACAGGCACTTTTCAAGCCGCTTTGCACCTGGGCGATTTGACCGATCTCTTTTCGACACCCTACGGCCTGGGCCTGAGCCTTAAAATCGGGCTGCTGCTGCCGCTCTTGCTGCTGGCAGCCTATAACTTGCTGGTGGTCAGCCCTCGCATGAGAGCTTTCGCCAGATCTAAAAAGGCCGGGCCGAAAGAAGGAGCCGGATCGGTGGCGGCGGGCCTTCTAGGATTGAATTTCCGGCGGGCGGTGCTGGCCGAAATAGCTCTGGCCGCTCTGATCTTGCTGGCTTCGGCTTTTCTTACCAGCAACGCCCCGCCCAAAGCCCTGGCTTCCACTGGCGGCGTCCTCTTTTTTCAGTCGGCGCAAAGTGGCCTGGCCGTCCAGATGGCGATTAGCCCAGGCGTGGTCGGTGATAATACTTTCGAGGTGGAATTAAAGGATGTAGCTGGCGGCAGGTTGGTCTCCACTGCTCGGTTGGTGGATTTGAGGCTAACAATGTTGGATATGGATATGGGTACTCCCCAGCTCGAATTGAAGCCAAGCGGTTCCAACACCGGGCGTTACCTGGCGCAAGGTTCAATCCTGAGCATGGGCGGTAACTGGCGAGCCAACATTTTGATCCAGCGCGACGGCCAGGAAGATGTGACGGTGCCGGTTACTTTCAAGGTGAAATAAGCCTGGCCCGGCCTGACTCTTGCTTTGTTTTTTGCCGGAATTATGCCGGAATTATGCCGGAGTTATAACTAAGAAGGAGCCGGGTTTTATGGGATTATTTAGTGCCAGCGTAACCTTGAATTGTTCGCCCTCGGTTGCGTTCGATTTCCTTAACGACCAGCGCAACCACGCGAACCTCAACCCGCACAACTTCCGCGAGTTCCGGGTAACTTCACCCGATAGCCGGGGGGTCGGGGCTGCGGCTGAATTTGAACTCAAGACCGGGCCATTTCGAGAGCAGGTGCATATCGAGGTGACGACCAGCGAACCGCCTGCTCTGCTGGTCGAGGAGGGCCATCTTAACGGCGGAACTTTCCGCACCACCTGGCAATTTCGCCCTCTGGATACCGCCCGAACCGAGCTTGAGCTGACGACCGAATACACGACCAGCAATCCTCTGGCCGGGCTGCTCACGAACGAAATCCAAAAAGCTTTCGCCCGTATCTACACTCGCTTACTGCAAAATCTGGTGGTTCAGCTTCAGTAAGTAAGAAGATACCAACTTAATCCTTGAACCAGAACCAGCCCTAAACCAACCCTTAGAACTTAACCACAGCTAGTGATTAAGCCCAACAGTTCCTCTTTTTAGGTCTGCTCAAAGTATTGCTTGAGTTCAACCGTGTTGCCGTCCGGGTCAAGAATGTAGAGCGAGGGGCCGTAGCCGTAAGCCCCAAAATTGCGGGCCGAGCGAGACTGGACGACTACCCCTTGTTGTTGGAGGTAAGTCTCGATGTCGGCCAGAGCTGTTTCGGGGCTAATCCGCACACAAAAATGGTTGACTCTTTGCCGCTCGAAGTCGGTGAACTCACTCACCTCGTGGATGCCAGGCGGAAAAAGGTCTATCAACTGCTCGCCCATCCGTACCGACGGAAAAGGTGCGTTGCCAGTTCGGTATTCTTCCAACCGGGTAGTTTCCATTCCGAGCAGCCCGGTATAGAAGTGGAGGGAGGCTTCCACATCCTGTACATTCAACACAATATGGTCGGCCTTGATAACTTTAATTGGACTAGCCATTGGCAACCTCTCTAATTTTCTTGTTGTCTCTATTCTAGGTTTCAGATGTCCATCAGCCATTCCAGCCGCACTTCTCCTATCGTCTATGGTGGTGTATTATACTGGAGAAGGAATAATAAGCAAATGTTTCAGAACTTTCGCTTGACGCTATGAAGCAGGCTGTACGGAGTTAAAAGCTTTGTTTTGTGCTATGCTAAGGCAGGAATACTAATTTTTGAAATGAAGCAGGCACGAGGAGCTATTTTCGATGAGCGAGAATAACCCAGACGCGGAGTTAGTAGCGCAAGGACGGCACGTTTTCGAGCTACAGGCGCGGGCGATGAGCGCAAAATATGCGGACGGGCTGGCCGATTTCCTGGCCCTGATCCACGATGAGGTTGTCTGGCAGTTTCCGAAAGGGCAATACGCCGGGCAGCACCAGGGCAAAGCTTCTTTTGCTGAGTTCTTTCGCTTCGCCTGTGCCTATTACCCCACCGGCCTGACTTTCCACCTCGACCGGGTGCTGAGCGATGGCGAAAGCAACGTGGCATTCGAGTTCCACGACGAAGGCCAGACCCGTGACGGCCAGGATTACCGGGCTAACGTGGTTATCGTTTACACCCTGGCCGACCATAAAGTGAGCGGCTACCGCGAGTATTTTGGCTAGGCCAGGCTGAGTTGTAGAGCCTGGTTTAACTGCGTGGCGATCTCCTCGATTGCCCGCTTGACCGGCTCGACAAAGCTACCCATTTGCAAAAACCCGTGTAGCAACTCGCCGTGTTTGCGAAACTGTACCACTACGCCATCGCTTTCGAGACGGGAGGCGTATTGCTCGGCGTCCGAACGGAGCGGGTCACACTCGGAAGTGACGATAATAGCCGGACATACCCCGCGCAGGTTGGGGCTGGCAAGCGGCACGGCATAGGGGTTGAGGTAATCCTGGGCCGGGCCTAGATACTGACGCCAGAACCAGCGCGAGTCTTCGGTGGAAAGACCGTAACCATCGCCGTACTCCTGATACGAGGCGGTCGCAAAATCAACCCCCAGGGCCGGGTAAATCAAAAGCTGCAAAAGAGGCTGGAAGTCTCCCCGGTCACGGGCTTGCAGGGCCAGGGCTGCCGCCAGGTTGCCGCCCGCGCTATCGCCCGCCACGGCCAGTCGGCGCGGGTCGAGGTTTAGCCGGACGTGTTGCTCGACCAGCCACAAAGCCACCCGGTAAGTGTCGTCCAGGGCTGCCGGAAATTTGTGTTCGGGAGCCAAACGGTAGTTGACCGAGACGATCACGCAACCGGCCCGGTTTGCCAGCGTTCGCAACGGGCCGTCGCTCATTTCCAGGTCGCCCATGATCCAGCCACCGCCGTGCGTGTAGATCAGGCCGGGCCAGGGGCCAGGGCCAGCTTTGCGCGGATAGTACAGCCGCACGGGTATAGACGCGTCTGGGCCGACGACTTGCAGGTTCTCGATCCGGGCGACTGGCTCTCGCGGGGTGGGGAACCGGGCGACCTGGGCCATCATTGCCCTGGCCCGCTCGATCCCGCCATCCGTCCAGGGGGTGTTGCTGGCCGTCCTGGTTCGTTCTAGCAGCGCGAGAGCCTGTGGATGAAGGGCCATCTTACACCTTCCTATTACGGATACCGATGAAAAAGAAATTTACCGGCGGAACTGAAAAAAGGGTACAATCTTATAAAGTGTAAATTGCACCCCTTAAAGGCAAAACTAATTTTTGGGTTGAGAATGCTACCAGACCGAACTAGCGGCGGTTGCGCTCCCGCTTCGAGATAAGGCCAAACCAGGCCCAGAACATGCCTGATACTACGCCCAATACTCCAAAGATAATTCCAGCGATCTCCATAATTGAACTCCTTTCAAGTAATCCCAGCCGAACCGGGCCGACTGGCTCTGCAAACTAAAATCAATAGATAAAAACTCAGGCCAGATTTAGCGGTAAGCATGTCAGAGTTTTGTACCGAAACTTCAAAATACCGCCAGAAGGGTTTCCTTTTGAAATAAAGCTCATCACTCGTCGGCGTCCAACTTGAGGGTTTCTAGCTCGACCAGCCGATGCTTGATGGCGTATACAATTGCTTTGGCCCGCGTCCGCACGTTGATTTTGCTATAAATCGTGCTGGTATGATTCTGGATCGTGTTTTTGCTCAGGAAAAGCTTTTCGGCGATCTCGTCATTTTCCAGGCCAGAAGCGATCATAGTCAGAATTTCAATCTCGCGCTTGGTCAAAAGCTCTTCCAGGCGGGGCTGGCTGGATTGCTGGTTGGAATGGAAAAACAGCCGCGTCGCCAGGTGAGGCGAGAGCCAGTTTTCGCCCGAAAGCACGTTCTGCACCGCTTCCACCAGTTTGTTACCCATGTTGCCTTTGTAAATGTAACCGTTAGCTCCGGCTTTAAGCAACTGGTAGACATAATCGGTGTCATCGTAGGCACTTAGCACCAGAATCTTGGTCGGGCTGCCTTTTTCGCGCAGCCGCTTGATCACCTCGATGCCCGGCACCTGCGGAATGTTCAGGTCGAGCAGGAGCAAGTCGGGCCGGTGCTGTTCGCATAGCTGCAAAGCCGTCTGACCGTTATCAGCCTCGGCTACAATCTCAAAATTCTGAGCTTCGGTCAGGTAGGCCCGAACTCCGGCCCGCATCACCGGGTGGTCATCCACGATTACTACCCTGGCCCGCCCGGTCAAAACTTCCGCCGACATCACTGTTCCTCCTGTTGTCCGCCTTGCCATTTTCCTTTACATTTAACAACACTGGCAGACGGTCGCCATCAGGGTGTAGCCTGATTATAAACTTTTGGGGTTGGGTCTCATTCAGGGAAAACCCTGAGAGAAAATCAGGGTAAGAGCCGGATTGCCATTTAATCGCCGAGTCTTTATGATAGACAGACTTAAGCAAGCCTGAAAACTCAATAATAACCAGAAAGCGTAGCCAGGTCGTTATGGATATAACCGAAAACCCTTTAATTCGTGTTTTGCTGGTGGACGATCATAAGATGATGCGAGATGGCACCCGGCTTTTGCTCAGCCAGAACCCCAATATTGTCATCGTGGGTGAGGCGGGCAACGGCCTGGAAGGGCTGGAACTGGCCGAGAAATTGCTGCCCGATCTGATCATTTTCGACATCACCATGCCCGGTCTGAACGGGGTTGAGATGCTCAAGCGGTTGAAAATCAAGAACAAAAAGCCCCGCCTTTTGGTGCTGACCGCGCACGAAGATGCCACCTACTTGCGGACGATGCTTAAAATGGGCGTAAGCGGCTTTGTCGCCAAGAGTGCCAGTGGGCGCGAATTGCTAGAGGCCGTTGGAGAAGTGATGCAAGGCTACCTGGCCCTGCCCAGCGACACAATGGAGGATTTCGCCTTCAACGACAAAGCCCTCGAAGGTAAGCTTGAAAAGCTTTCCGACCGGGAAGTGCAAGTCCTCGGTCAGCTATTGACCAACCAGCGCAACAGCCAGATTGCCGAAGCTCTCAGCATCAGCCCCAAAACGCTCGAAACTCACATCCGCAACATCTACAATAAACTAGGCGTCGAATCTCGCTCAAGCTTGCTAATCAACGCTGAAAAATGGAAGTTGATCATCAGCCAGCTTTAAGAAGCGTTTGTAAGAAGCGTAAAGAAGAGAGCGCATCCCTGTTTGGTCAGAGGTGCGCTCTCATGATTTTGTATAAACCTTTCTTCAAGAGAAAGTTTTAGGGGAAAGGATGAGGTAAAGGGTTCAACTCACTTTCATTTGTCAGGCCGGGCGCGTAACCCAGGCGGGCCGGGACTTCGTACAGGCGAGGGCCGCTCAGGTAGCGCATTTTGCCAAAGTTCAAGGGTTGCGCTTGCGGAACCAGGACTTTGACCGCGTAGTAACCCAACTCGCGGATTTCCGGCGTGGTAAGGTCGGCCACCAGCACTTCCAGACCCCGCGATGCCAGTCGTTCGACTGCCCACTCAAGGTTGGCGACCACCGAGTCGGGTTGGAAGTGGTCGGGTAGGTCGCTCAGGCTTTGCTGAACGGGTGCTTTAGTCAGGAAATCCAGTTCCGAAACCATGTGCGGTTGGGTGTAGAGAAAAACGTGCTGGTCACGGGTGTTGACCTGGGCCGGGGAGAGCGGGCCGTCCGCACCGAGGCGGGCCTGAAAGTCTGGACTGAAAAAGACCCGGCAATGCAAGCCTTCCATCAAAGCTTTGCGGACGGCTTTTTCAGGGTCGAGGTGGCAACTGGCCCCGACGACCAGACCGCCTGGCCGCGAACCGCTATTTATAGCGGTACAAAAGACCACCGGGATACCCAGGTCGGTCGTTAGATTGTTGAGGTGCAGTTCGATCTGGCAGCCTGTGGTAGTGTCCAGGATCGTCTTGATGGCCGGACTCTGGGCGGCGCAGCGGGCCAGGTCTAGCTGTGGTGCCGGGAAAGCGTGCAGCCAGCTAATCGTGAAAGCATCTCGCTCGATTACTTCGTACAGACCTTGCAAAGTAGCTTGCAGCCGCGACTGACCCAGGGCCGACCCGCTCGAACTGGGGAAAGTAAAGCGTTCGGCGGCCTCGAAGCGGCGGCCCTGGCAAACCTGGCTGGCCGGAACCAGCACCGGGCGGCGGCGGGTGAGCGAATAGGCCCAGGTCCAGGTATATTCGGTCTCGTGTGAGGGCGGGCGCAAGGGCAGGTTTAATTCGGCGGCCAGGGCATACTCGGCCTCGGAGCAGTGGACAAAATCAAGCGGGTCAATCGCCTGCTCTGCTACCTGCCGGTAGGTCGCCCGTGGCAAATTTTTGGAGCGCACGCCGCTATTAAAAAGAGCGTAACGTTCCAGAGCCTCGCCCACGGTGGCCCCGATTGCTTCTTCTTCGGTCAGGCCGATAGCCGTACCGTACCAGGCGGTCAGGTCGGGCGAGTGGATCAAGTCTCCCAGCGTGGCAAAGTAGATCGGCAGACGCGGTTCGCCCGGCTGTTCGGCACTGGCTGTGAGAGTGCTGATCAGACCTGTGCGTGGCGAAATAATGCGCGGCAAGAGCCGAATAATTTCAGCCGGATCGAAGGGTGGCGGTTCCGACCAGTCGAAATTGGCCGCCCAGGTCGGTGGGCGAAACTTGGCCGGGCTTTCAAGCTCAAGCATAGCTAACCACCTCCGCTTCCGTTTCTGCCTGTGCTACCAGGGGTTGCCCTCCGCAAACTTCGCAGTCCGGCACTGGCAAAACGGTATGAGCCTCTACCTTGAAGCTTAGAAAGTTGAAAGTCAGCAGCCGATCCAGTTCTGCCGGATAAACCACCTGGCCCAGTAGCCGCAGCACATCCAACCCCAGGCTGTGCGCCATGAGGGGGCTAAAAGCGGCCAGTTGGCCGGTATTGAAGCGGGCTGCATCCGGCCCATCCAGGGTGTCTTCAAAAGCTAGTTGCACTTCGTATTGCGGGCTGTGCGAAAGAGTGCGTAGCCGGTAGCAGTGAAAACAGGCGTTGACACCGGGTAACATAGCCGGGCCGACCAGGCCGTACAACCCCTCGAATTGAGCCAGCGTCCAGGTCAGCTTGCGTTCCAGGCAGACCCGGTTAAGGCTTTCGTAAAAGGCGGGCCGGGCGCGATCCAGAGCCGCTACTACCACGGTCGGGCTATCGAAAGCCGCGCCGCCCAGCCTGTCCAGCACTGTCCCCAGGTTGTCGGCTTCAATTGGAAGTGACAGGCCTGTAAAATTTACTCGCGGATTGAGGCTTTTCACCAGCGCGGCGGCCAACTCTACTTTGGACTGTCCCCCGCTCTGGGCCGGGTAAGCCGAAGTCAGCACTTCTTCGGGGGCCAGGTCGCCCTGATCCACCCCGATCAGGTGGCCGACACCGGCTTTCGCCAGGGCTGTCAGCAGATGCGACCCTAACCCGCCCAGACCAAACACGACCACCTGCGAGCGGGCCAGGCGTTGCTGTTCCAGGCCCGCTTCTCGCCCGGCCAGTTGCCGGAAGTAAAGCATCTGGCTGTGGTAATAAGGGTCGGCTTCTTGTTGAGGCGTGGCGGCAGGTCGGCCATCCAACAACACTTCGTAGCGAACGAGGTTATTGAACAAATTGATCAGAACAAATTTTGGAAATGACTTTTTTTGTAATATTTCAAATATCTCTGAGAGCGAGCGTTCGCCGTTGGCAAACCGGGCCAACAAAGGTACAAGCTCGAAGTTAGAGCGACCGCGCAGGAACAGAGCGCGTTGAGGCGAACGCAACAGGATTTTCTCCGGCTGGAGCGGCACGACCTGAAAATATTCGGCAAAGTAAGGTCGCAGAGGCAAGCCTGCTGGTTGGCTGGGAGGCGTTGAAGGGGTCGTCTGGGCTTCGCGCAACCGCAACAAATTTGCTTGAAAAGGCGTCGTTGGGGCTGGTTCGGCCCTGGCTTCATCGGCTCGAATAGCAGGAGAGGACTCCTTTACCGAGGCGGGCCGGGTGGATTCAGTCTGGGACATAATGCGTCCTACCTTTTCTCTTTTCTCTTTGCTAAGTATATCTACTTTATATTCAGGAAGGTGCAAATCTACCAGGAGCAAAGCGAATAAAATAAACCCTTATTTTCATTTGCTTTGCTCGTGTTCTGATTGTAGGAATAGAAAGGGGGTGTTCGCTTTGCTTCACCCCCGTGTGGGCCAGGATTTAGATTTCCCACTTGAAGAAGCGATTGGCAATGATGGTGCTGACGACCAGATAGCCCACCAGAATTAACAGCGAGGCCCAGACCGGCAGCAAGAGGATGCCCTGAATGTCCGAAATGTTCTTGAACGGTTCCGGGCTGATCGTCGGGCGTAGGATGTTGACTGCGATGCCGGTCGGCAGGAACGAGCCAATCTGAGGCAGGATCGGGACATCTCCGAACTGACTGAGCGGAATGATCAGACCACCTAAAAGCATCATGGGAGTATTGATCATCTGCGTGACCAGGCTGACCGTCTCGGAGCGTTTGACGACGGCTGCAATCATCTGGCCGATAGCCACGAAGGTCAGGCCAATCAGCACTACTTCCAGAATACCCAGGCCAAGGTTGCCCCAATCCAGTTCAGCCTTGAAGACCACTACTCCCACGACCGTCAGGATCACGGCCTGGATCACCACCTGCAAAGTTTGCACTAAGACCTTCGAGAGGATAAAGGTACTGATCGGCAGGGGTGTCGTTCGGATGCGCCGGAAGATACCCTTTTCGCGGTAGACCGCCAGCGTACTGGCATAGCCGATCAAGCCGGTACTCATCACAGCCAGCACGATCAGGCCCGGCACGAGATAGCTGGCGAAGTTGAGGTCAACCTTCTTGCCGCCGGATTGCTGGGTAAAGCCTTGCGAACTAAAGAGCGTGCCAAACAAAAGCATCAGCAGGATCGGGAAGACCAGGCTCCAAAAGACGACCTGCTTGTTGCGAATCTGCATTAGCAGATTTGCTTTAAACAAAACCCAGAACTGTTTCATGTCCGCAAACTCCTTCCAGTTAAAGCCAGGAATACATCTTCCAGGTCAGGCTGCTTGACCGAAAGATCGGCCAGAGGTTGCCCGTTTTGCAGTGCCAGTTGCTGCAAACCCAGCAGACTTTTCTCGGCGTCTTGCAAATAAACGGTCAGGCGTTCGCCTTCATAACTTGCTTTGGTCACGCCGGGTAGCTTCTGGACGGCTTCCAGGGGCAATCGGGCCGTCACGGTGATCCGAATGTCGGCGCCCAACTGGTTGATCAACTGGCCGGGCGTACCGTTGGCAATCACTTCGCCCTGGTCAATGATCGCCAGGCGGTGACACAACTCGTGGGCTTCTTCCATGTAGTGAGTGGTCAGCACGACAGTACGGCCCTCGGCTCGCAATTCCTTGATCACGTCCCAGATATTGCGGCGGGTTTGCGGATCGAGGCCGGTCGTCGGCTCATCCAGAAAGACGATTTTCGGGTCGTTGATGACCGCCAGGAGCAGAGCCACCCGCTGCACTTGTCCGCCGCTAAGTTGTTTAGGCTGCACCCGGCTCTTTTCTTTTAACTGGAAGCGTTCTAGCAGTTCCTGGATGCGTGTCTTGGTCGGGTAGAGATTGTACATGGCGGCATACAGTTCGATTAGTTCGACCAGGTTGAGGCTATCGAAGAAAGAGGTGCTTTGCAGAGCTACCCCGATCTGCCGCCGAATTTTCTTGGACTCTTTAACCACATCCAGTCCCAACACCTGCACTTTGCCCGCGCTGGGTTTGAGCAGACCTTCAATGACCGAAAGAGTGGTAGTCTTACCGGCTCCGTTCGGCCCCAGGATGCCAAAAATTTCACCCTGGCGCACCTGTAAATTGATCCCGCGCACGGCCTTGAAATCGCCATAACTGACTTCAAGCCCGTTGAGATCAATCACAACTGGCGCGAGTTCGGGTTTGTCCTGGACAGTGTAGATAAAAGGATTAGGTTTTATCCCGGTTTTGACTGCCAGGTTAGTGTTTTCAACGATACTCACTTGCTTTTCCCCCTTACTTTGACAGAACAGTTCTCTTTGGGAAGTTCCAGACGAACCGAGATTATCTGAAAAGCCCCGCCCCAAGCTGTGTCAAGCTAACTTTAACTCTCCGGTGTAGCGCAGTAATCAGGGGTGGCCCTGATTGCGCCGGTGTCCCGCCGAGGCTGCCGCAAGGCGGTCAGGCGGGCCGCGTACATGTCCAGCACCGGCCTTAAACCTGCCTCAGCCCCGCCGGGAAGGTGCTGCGCGGCCCGCCCTAGCCAGTCCGCCGCCAGATCAATTCCTACCGCCCAGCCCAGGCCGGACTGCAAAAGCTCGCGCAATTGCTGGCTCCTTCCGGCGTGCCAGGCTTCTTCGAGCTTCTCCGGCTCGGCGTGGTAGGTCAGGGCGTACAGGAGCGGGAGAGGCCGGGTCGCCAGCCGACCCAGGCACGGCCCTACTTCGGTCAGTTCCAGGTCGCCAGCCAATTGAGCCGCCAGGCCCAGGCTATAGCCAAATTTGCCCCAGGTTGCCAGGTCTGACGTCGGCGCGTGGGCTGCCGTCGCCGCCAGGATTGCCGCACCTTCGGCCAGGGTTGCTTGCTTGCGACCGACCGCGACCACATAAACGCCTTCACCGCTTTGTTCGGCCCGCCATTGCTCAACATCTTCCTGCAAGCTCAGGCTCAGGCTGTTGACTAGCCGGTTGTAATGCCGGATTAGAGCCGACCCCTGATCCCGGCTCTGTACCGCCAGAATCAAGCTGAGGGCCAGCCCGTGCAAAGCTCCCACCACCGGCCCAGTCCCACCAGGAACCGGGTAATGACGTTGAAGCGTGGCCGCCGTTTCCAGACATTCCAGCGTTGCCGCTACGCGGGCGGCGTCCGGGGTGTAAGCCGTATTTTCGGGGTTTGCCAGCCGGTAGACCAGGGCGGCCAGCCAACTCCACCGCCACTCTAAATTTTCGGTTGGGCCGGACATCAAGAGACCGGGCCGGGTGAGGGTCTGGTGAAGCTGGCTTTGCAGAGGTTGTAACTGCCCGGCGTTCAGGGCTTCCTGAGCGTAGCGGCGCACCAGCTTCTGAAAAAGCGGTAATTCTAGCCCGGTCAGGCTCGTGAAATCGGGTGTGAACATGGCATTTTCTCGTTTGAGCAAGCTAAAATAAAAGCCGGAACGGGCCGATCAAGGTGCCAGCGAAACCACCCCGTCCTCGACCAACACCCGCTTTTCCAACTCGGTTACGCGCAACAGGTCTTCTTTGGGCCGACACACTCCGCAAAAGAGGGTATCTCCCACTACCAGAGCCTGATAATGCCCTGCCGGGTCGGAAAAGACCGAGAGGACGAAAGGCATTTTCTGAAAATGGTTGCGACAGACGGCCCGGCCACAAAAGCGGCAGATGCCGTGACTAGGGCGATCACAATGCCAGCAATTCACCTTACTAATCCTCCCCTATCACACTTCATTCACTCACTCAGCCGTTGTAAAGCGTACCGCTTAAGTGCTAATGCCCCTAGTTCAGCCGCGATTCGAGCAAATCCCACAGGTCGAGTGGCAGGTCGCGTGATTGGCGTTGGAGGGCCGGAAGGCCGTAATGAACCGTGCCGTTGCGGGAGAGTTCGGCCAGAATGCCGCGATTTACCAGGTCTTGCAGCACTTCCTCGGTCTGGCGGGCCGGAAGGGGTAAGGCTTCGACTACTTCTTCTTTGCTGGCCTGCCCCTGCCGGTTCACCCGATTAAACACTTCGCTTTCGATGTCGGAGAGGCCGAGCAGGTCGAAAGCACTGACTGCGCCCGGTCCGGCAGGGGCTGACCCGGCCTCGTGGAGGGGCGGCGTTGGCTCTTTAAGGAAGCCAGTGTCGCTTTCCTCGGCCTGAGCCAACTGCGCCAGTTCGCCCTCGAAGAGTTGCAACTGGCGGCGCAACTCCTCGATCAAGTGTTGCAAGCGGGCGCGGGTACTTGTTTCTACAATCATAAAAACACCTCTTCTGGCAGCTTAACGCAACTCTGGCATCTCGACGGGAGCCGGTTGGGGTTTACATTGACCGCAGAACAGCGTGTTCCCCACGACAATCGCTTTTGGCACTTCAAAGCTGGTGTACAAAGATAGGATAAAAGCTTTGGTCTTGGCGTGTTCTTTGCAGGTCGCCCGCCCGCAAAACCGGCAATTGCCCTGGGCCGGTTTGTCACAAATCCAGCAGGTCATAAGAATGCTCCTCTCGCTCCTGGCCTAGTGCAAGGCAGGCACAGCTACCGGTGCCGGTTCCGCAATGCGCTCATAAATCTGGTCAATGCGCCGCGAGAAAATGTGGTCGGGTTGGCTGAGATAGATTAGCTCGGCACTGCCGTTGCTCAAAACCTGCTGGCTATGCGGAATAACCGCCAGCACCTCGGCGTTGTAAGCCTGGGCTGCCGTAGCCGCGACGTCCGCCTCGTCGAAGATTTCCGGCACCATATTGATCACGAGGGCCGGGTGCGCTCCTAGTTTGCGGGCGACCGCGACGGTAATACTCGTACCTTGATAGTCTTGCTGGTCGGGTCGTAGCACCACGATTACTTTATTGGCGATGCTGATCGAAAGCAAGGTTTCCTCGTTGATGCCGGGATGAGTATCTACAAAGAGATAGTCCAGATCGAGACCCTGGAGCATATCGCGCAACCCGGCGTTGAGCAGCGTTACGTTATAGCCCTCCTTGAGAATCTGGGAAATCTGCACGATGTCCATACTGGCCGGGATCAAAAAGAGTTTGCCGTCGCTCAGGCCAAGCCGGTCGCTCAGGTCGTAGGCTACCTGGTCTATTTTCTGGCGGGCCAGCAAATAATCGTTGAGGGTATAGCGGATTTGCTCTTTGGTCAGGCCAAAGAGAGTATGGATACCAGGGCTTTGGACATCGGTATCAATAATCGCTACCCGGTGGCCGCGCCTGGCGAAAGCGGTCGCCAGGTTCGCCGTGATGTTGGATTTGCCAGTGCCACCTCGGAAAGAGTGGATAGCCACAATCTCGCCCATATTCTGCACTCCTTACACTACTTTAGCCTCACTCAGTTTTAGAAAGAAATCGAACTTTCGCCCGTAACCCCGCTACCAGGCGCAAGCCTCTCGAAATTCGGGATCGTTTGCTTCACCCAAAAGGGGTTCCACCGAACCAGGCCGATTTAGAGCGGCGTTCGGCCACGAGGGTTGCTCCTTCGTCGCTCAGTTCGCTTTGTAATTCGGTCAGCTCGGTTTCGCTCAGGCCAAGCCGGGTCAGGACGCTCTGCGGGTCACGGGCGAATTCCTCGCGCAACTCCGCGTCGTCCAGCAGTTTTCGCAGAGCTACAGAGCGTGCGTCTTGCTCGTCGCTGCTCATAAACAGGTTTCCTTATTCTGGTTGGGTGGAATTAGAGCCGAGCCAACAAGGTCTGGTCTGGGAAATTAGCTCGGTTAGAACTCAGTTGAGTTTAAGCTAAGTGTAGGTAGTCGCTCTCAGAGCGTAATCAGGGACATCCCCGATTTATAGTTGGGGGCAGGTTCATTACAATAGAGGCAGACAATAGGGCAGTGGAGTTGGGCAAATGTGGAGCTAGAAACTGGCTAAAATGCTAAGGTCGCACGGATGAAACAAAATCCCTGGCAAGAAGAAGTCCGCTCGTTTAACGCTTTAGCGGCTTATTTGCCCTCCAACTTGCTCGGTTCAATTGTGCATAGTGCGCCCGATTTCAAGATTAGCCCCGGTTGGAACCGCCAGCCCACCACCTTGCTCTTCGCCGACATTAGCGGCTTTACCGAAATGTGGAACAAAGTCGAGGAAGCCGGGCAGCACGCCGCCGCCGAGGAACTGACCCGCTTGCTCAACCGCTACTTCAGCGAAATGCTGCAAGTGATCCAGCAACATAGCGGTCTGGCGTTGAAATTTGGCGGCGATGCGCTGCTGGTGGCTTTCCAGGGGCGCGGTCAGGCTGTTGGCGCAGTGGCGTGTGCGGCGGCTTTGCAGGAAGTGATGGACAGTTATCGGCTGTTGCACACCTCACAGGGCAGTTTTAATCTCGATATGCGCCTGGGCTTGCACTGCGGCAGGCTGCACCGGGCGATTCTGGGTCAGGTTGATAGCCGCATGGAATACGTGGTGACAGGGCCAGTTCTGCACGAAACGCTCTGCACCGAGGCGCGGGCCAACAAAGGCGAAGTGCTGCTGACACCTGAGCTTTACGCCCTGGTCAAAGACGAGCCGGATTTCAAGTTTGGGGCGGTTTCACGGTCGGCTCGGCCTTACTACGCTCTGCAAAACTCACTCTACTGGCCGCTACGCCCAGCCCGCCCGCTCTACCGGCCCAACCCGTCCCGCGCCGCCCTGTGTACGCCTTACCTGAAACATTTTGTGCCTGACCTGGTGCGGCAGCGGATCGAGAGTGCTTTGCGCCAACGCCGCCGTCCTCAGATCGAGGGGGAGCATCGCCTGGTGACGTGCCTTTTCCTGGTCGTACTGAACGAGGAAAGCCTGACCGGGGGTAGCACCGTCCGCGCCCGGCACTATCTCAAGCAGTTAAACGAGCTATTCGGGCTGCTAAACCGGCTTGTGCAGCAGTATCGCGGCACACTGGCCCGTCTGGATGCCAACCAGCAAGGCGAACGGCTGCTGATTTTGTTCGGTGCGCCGGTCAATAACGAAGACGACGCCAGCCGCGCTCTGCGCTTCACCACCCAGATTTTCGCCGAACTAAGCGAGTTACGAATCGCCCTGCGTTGCCGGGTGGGAGTGGCGACCGGCCTGGTTTACAGCACCGAAGTCGGTTCGTGGTGGCGGCGCGAGTACACCATCATGGGCAGCAGTATCAATCTGGCGGCCCGGCTAACCGATCTAGCCCAGCCCAACCAGATTCTAGTTGACCAGAATACAGTCGAGGCCAGCGCGGGCCGCTTCCAGGTTTCGGTGCAGCCCAATATGCTGCGACTAAAAGGGTTTCAAGAGCCTGTGCCGGTTTACGAAGTGCAGGGGATGCACCCGCCTCTGCAACATTCGCCCGAAGCGGTGGTTCCACTAGGCCGTCTGAGCGAAATGCACCATTTGCGCCGCCTCGTGCGGCAGGTTCAGGCCGAGGGCCGGGGCGGGATGGTGGCTCTACACGGAGCCGCCGGGCAGGGCAAAACCTATCTGAACCTCTGGCTGACCCGGTACTGGAAGAAAGAGTTGGCCGAGGGGGGCCGAGCGTTCGACCCGATTATGGCCGAATGTGCGCCTTACCTTAGCCTGGCTTCTTACCAGCCCTGGCTTCAGGTTCTGGATAGCCTGAGCGGAGCGGCCCTCAACCCGGCCCAGGTGGAACGCCTGGCCTCGCCGCGCCACCAGAGTCTGCTGGCCTTGATCAAGCGACTGGCTCCCGATGTGCTGGCCGATAGCTGGACAATTCAGCATCTGCGCCGCCCGCAGGTAGGCTACCGCGACCGGGGCGATCTTTTCAAACGCAGTTTCTTTCGGCTGGTCGCCCGCCTGCTCGAAGCCGCCGCCCAGGAAGCTCCCCTGCTGCTGACTTTCGACAATATGCAGTGGTGCGACCCGGCCTCGCTGGAACTGTTGGAATTTGTCGGGCGGCAACTGGCCGCATGGCCGATCTTGATTTGCCTTTTAGGGCGGCGCAGCCCGCAAAACCTGGATGGCCCGGAGCCTGGCGATGCTTCCGAGCCGTCTCAAACGGTAGGAGCCGACGGGCCTAACTACGACTGGCTGGAACGGCTGGGGGGGCTTAGCCTGGTTCTGGTTCTGGGGTCGCTACGGGCTGAGCATCTGGGCCAGCTTATTCGGCAACTGCTCCGGGCTAAATATGTCCCGCCGGTGCTGATTGACTATATCTACACTCACACTGGCGGCAATCCGCTCTATGTCGAGGAACTAGTACGGCTCGAACTAAGCGCAGGCCGCTTGAAGCTGGACAGCCAGAGTAAACGCTTGCAATGGAGCGAAAACCGCACCGGCCCGGCCCAAACCGCTACTTTTTCAGTCAAAAGCCTGGTAATGAGCAGCCTGGACGAATTGGAGGAAACCGAGCGAGAAGTGTTGCGGGTCGCCGCGACAATTGGCCCGGACTTCGAGCTTGACATGCTGGCTCACCTGCTCAATCTGGCCGAGGGCGGGCCGACCGAGATCGCCAATTACCTGCGCCGGTTGTGTCTCAAAGACTGGCTCAAAACTTCTCCCGCCCGGCCCGGCACTTACAGCTTTAGCCAGCCAGCCGTGCAGCAAGTCCTGTACGAGAGCCTGGCTTTTAGTCGGCGGCGCGAACTACACCGCAAAATCGGGCGATGCCTGGAAGAGCAAGGAGCCGACGAAGCCCAGCTAGAACTCCTGGCCTATCATTTTGGGCATAGCGACCAGGGCCAGGCGGCTTTTGACTATCTGACGCGGGCCGGACACAAAGCTTTTGGTCAATACGCTTTCGGGGCAGCTTTGACCTACAACGAACTGGCACTGGCCTGGCTCGACCGGGTGCGGCTCAATTCCGAACCGGCCCAACTCATCACGCTTTTTTCGGAAAGTGGTCAGGCCGCCCGATTGGTGAGTAAATACGACCGAGCCGCTCTTTACTTCGAGAAACTCTTAGAACTGGCTCGGCAGGGAGGTCTGACCGCCTCGCAGGTGGAAGGGTTGAACGGCCTGACGATCTGCTACCGCCTGGCCGGTCGGCTGGACGAAGCTCTTGAAACGGCCCAACAAGCGTTGACGCTGGCCCGCCAGGGCGACCGGCCCGACCTGTTGGCCGAAACTTACGATTACCTGGGAGGTATTTACTTTTTGCAGGGCCAGTTGAAAATGGCCTTGAGCCAGTTCGAGCAAGCTTATCGGCTGAACGAGGCCCAGGTTGCCCGGCTTAAAAAAGCCGGAGCCGCCCCTAAACAACTTGAACTGGCTCAACAGTTGTTAGCCCAGAGTACCGGCAACCTGGGCCTCGTCCACGCCGCGACCGAGCAAACCGGGCAGGCTGAACGCTATTTTAAGCAAGCTTACGAAGTAGTTAGCCGCTTGAACCTGCGCTACCTGATGACGACCCTTTCGATCAACCTGGGCGAACTAAACCAGAAATTTTTCGCCGCCGAGGTTGCCCTGAACTACCACCAGCAATCACTGGCACTGGCCCGTGAGATTGGCACCCGCGACCTGGAATGTGAGGCTTTGCGAAACCTGGGCCTGGATTGGCTCCTGCAAAACCAGACCGAACGAGCCGAGGAATATTTACTGGATGCTTACGACCTGGCCGACCAGTTAGGCGCAACTCCGCTGCGCCAGCATATCCTGGAGAATCTGACCGAGGTGATGCTAGATGCCGGAAAACTTACCCGTGCCGCCGACCTGCTGAGCCAGCTTTACACCCTCGAAGATCCGCCCAATACCGGCCCGACGGTGCAGAGTTTGCAGGCCCGCTTGCTTTACTTGCGGGGTTATTACCTGCAGGCCGGGCAATTGCTGACCGGGCCGGTCGCGGCCCTAGAAGAAACCCACAGCGATTTTAACCGGCTCTGGCAGCTTTATTTTCAGCAAGCCCAGGTTTATTACGCCGCGCAAAACTGGCCCTACTACCGGGCGAGTGTACTAAAAGCTTACGAGTGCAACCGGCAAGTGGCGGCCAGTTTGCAAGGTAGCCCGCTTTTGCCGGGATTCGAGAGCCGCTCGGCTCACCTTCGCCTTTTATTGGAACAACCCACAGGGTTAGTTACGGATACGGTTTATGAAGTCAAAAATAGCTTATTTAATTGAGCCGACCCCTTTCTGGCAAGAGCTAAACTGGCCTGAACTGCCCGCCCAATCGGTTGGTTCCCCCGGCGGTCTGTACGCCGGACTAAACAAAGACCTTAGTCCGGCCCAGACCCGCCCCAACCCGCGCCCTGGCACGCAGGTCAAGCTTTTGCAAAGCAGCCAGGGGCCGTACTACATGCTCAAGACGACCGCCGGGCAGTATCTCAAGCTGCTCGAACGCGACTATTTTCTGTGGACGCTGATGGACGGGCGGCGCGACCTGACCCAACTGGCCCTGGCTTACCAGCAGGCGTACAAATCCTTTGCCCTGGAACGAATTTTAGGACTGGTGACTAAGCTGCGCCAGAACGGATTTCTGGTCGAGCAACCGGTTGACCTGTACAGCACGGTTCATCGGCGACTCAAAGATACCCGCCTCCGCCGCGTGATTTCCTTCGTGCAACGCAGCATTTTTATGCTCGAAATTCCGCTCCACGGCCTGAACCGCCCGATGGCCTGGCTTTACCGGAAGATCGGTCGGCTGGCTTTTACCTCGCTCTTTTTGTGGTCGTCGCTGCTGATTATTCTAAGCGGGCTGGGAGCTTTTGTCTCGAACGCCAGCAGTGGCCGCTATTATATTTTGTCTTTCGACCAGGGTTTAGGCTTTAACTTGCTCTGGCTGGCTCTGGGTTATCTTCTTTCGGTGATGTTGCACGAATTAGCCCACGCTCTGTGTCTCAAGCACTTTGGCGGTGAGGTTCCCAACGGCGGGTTTTTGCTTTACTACGCTATGCCTGCTTTTTTCATCAATACTACCGATGTCTGGATGTACGAGCGGCGGGCGCGGATTCTAACTTCCTGGGCCGGGCCGCACACCAACTTTCTGATCGGCGGGTTGTGTTCGCTGATTCTCTGGCTGGCCCCGACCAACCCGGCCAGCGCGGTACTTTTCTCGGTAGCTTTCATGTGTTACATGGGAGCCGTTTTCAACCTGAACGTCCTGCTCGAACTGGACGGCTACTACATGTTAATGGACTGGCTGGAAGTCCCCCGTCTGCGTTCGCGGGCGATGCTTTTTATTCGGCGGCAGCTATGGAGCAAACTCTGGCGGCGCGAGAAGTTCAACCGGGAAGAACAGATTTTAGGCTGGTTTGGGGGTCTGGCAATTCTTTACACCGGCCTGACCCTGCTCTACATCTTCTGGTCGCTTCAGACGCAACTGGCCCGTTGGGTGAGCCAGGCGTTGGGCCAGAGCGACTTGCCCAGCAAACTTTTTTTCGGGCTGGGTAGTTTGCTCCTGTTAGCCTTGCTGGGTTTTATGCTAGGGCCGCTCCTCTGGCATGGCCTGAGTGAAGTAGGGCGGCGGGCCGTCCAGAAAGTTCTTTCGGGCGAAGGGCCGCTGGCGGTCGCCTTGCTTCTGAGCTTAGGGCTTGGGCTGGCGGTGCAAAGGGGCTTTGGTTTCTCGCGGGAGGTCGGGTTGGGCTTAGTGGTTCTGATTACTGGCTGGCTCTGGGTCAAAATCTGGTGGCGACCGGGGCCGGTGTATGGGCCGTTGCGCGGTCTGAGTCTGAGCGTGGCCGCCGTAACCTTAGCCTGGTTCTGGCAATTGATTTGGGAGGGGCAGGCCCGGCCCGCTCCCCTCAGTCTGGCCGGGCTGACCCTGGCCGGAGTGTGCCTCCTGGTCGTAGCCCTGCGGTTGATCGGCTACCTCGATCTGGATAGCTTGGGTCAGCCTGCCCGCTGGTTGTTAGGGAGTTTGGCTCTTGCCAGTCTGGTGGCCGGGTTGCCGGGAGCAGTCTGGCAAAGTCGGCAGAACGGAGACTGGCTGGAATGCCTCCTCGCCGGGTTTACGCCTGGGGTAGCTTGCCTGACGCTGGCTCTGGTGCTGACGCTCTTACTTCAGCAACGCCACACCCGCTTCCGCATGGGGCATGGAGCTTTCGCCCTGAGTAGCCTGGGTCTATTGTCTTTGAGCCTGGGCTACACCTGGGCGCACTCGCACGGGTCGGGCGCGAGCCAGGGTTGGTTGGCCGAGTTGACCCGCCCTGCCGGGTTGGGCTGGCTGATCCTGGCCTGGGGTTGGTTCAGTAGTGCCGCTCTTTACGGCCTGGCCTTTCGACTGTCGCTCCAGCTTCCGGCGCGGCAGGCGGTTCAGAACGACCTGAGCGATGGGGTGCGACTCTACCGGGCGACCTATTACCTGCTGGGAACCGCGCTCAAACTGGTCGAAACCGCTTTTGGTTCCGGCACCGCCCGCCAGGTCGCCAACGGCTTGAACCTGGCGGCGGCCACTGGCGACTGGCCTCTGCGGGTAGATAACGCTTTGCAGGTCAACGGTCTGGAAAAGGCCGAAAGCCGGGCCGAGGGCGACTTGAACGATACCGGCAAACGACTGGCTCAAATGCTCGACCGTTTGCGTGAATTGATGGTGCAAAGCTGTGGCGAAGCTTACACCCAGGCTACTTTTGGGCGGGCAATCGACTCGCTTTACTGGGAAGAGCGCGAACTGACCGAAGAACATGTCTTGATCTTCTCGGAAGGGCCGAGTTGGTTCTCCGCCAGCCGCAAGGAAGCCGCCGCCGAGACGCAACAATTGCTGGCAGCGATTCCGCTCTTCGTGGAATGTGACCCGGCTCAGTTGCAAAGTCTTGCACGGGCTTGCTACGAGCGCAAATGTCGCCCCGGCGAAACCATCATGCGCGAAGGCGAGGTGGGCGATAGCTTTTTTATCGTCAAGTCCGGGCGTGTTTCGGTCTGGCAACACCAGGAGGGAGCCGGGGAACTTCAAGTTAATTCGCACGGTCGGGGCAACTACTTTGGCGAACTGGCTTTGCTCCACGCCGCACCGCGCAACGCCACCTGCCGGGCAGATACCGCCGTTACGCTGTTGGGCTGGCGTAAACCCGATTTCGACCGGCTGGCCCGTCGCCACTTTGAACTGGCAGCCAACATGGAAAAGCTTTACCGCCGGTTGAGTCTGCTTCAAAAGATTCCGCTCTTCAAAGAGACGCCCCTGAGTGCGCTCAAAGATATTGTGAGCCGTTTGCAATTGCGCGAGATTGGGCCGGGTGAAACGATCATCCGGCAGGGCGAGCCGGGCGAAACTTTTTATGTGATCGAGCAGGGCGAGGTGGAAATTCTGGTCGAAACCGCCAATAGCCCGGTCCGGCCTGTAGACCGGCGTGGGCCGGGCGAATTCTTTGGCGAAGTAGCTCTTTTGATGGATACTCCGCGCACTGCTACGGTGCGGGCTATCGGCCAGGTCTGGTTGCTGGAATTATGGCGCACCGATTTCCTGAACCTCGTCACCCGCGACGACGGCATAAAACGGAATCTGGAGCGGGTCGCCAGCCGTCGTTACCTCAGCCTGAAAAGCCGGGCGGTAGTGAACTACTGATTTTGAAGGAACGCCTGACCCCTTTTGGAGGAACGGCTAACCTTCGTTCGAGTGAATAACTATGGCGAGGCGGGCCGCGAGGGTCTATATAATTATTCTTAGAGGTTTTTGATCTAACAGGCTATACCCTGCGGCCAGGCAAAAGCCTGTTCCGGTCTAGTTGGAGGTGCTTTAATGGGAGAGAACAAAATAAGCGAGATTTTGGGCCGAGCCATCGGCGACCCTGCTTTTCGGCAGGGCTTATTGAATGACCCGGCGCACCATCTGGAAGGTTATAATCTGAGCCTGGAAGAAATCGCCAGCCTGCAAGCGGCTTTAGGTGGCGACGACGAAGGCAGCGAGGCCGAAGAACCGGGCAGCCGCAAAAGTCCGTGGGTCGTAAATACGCTCGGCTTTGGCGGTTCAGGAACCTAACTCGCGTTCTTCTATTCTATTCTATTTTTATTTCTATCTCGTTTTTCTTTTGCTTAACAGGAAACGGCCTTTAGCAGGACAGAATTGGACTAAACTATGTTAACTCAAGAAGAAGCTCCGGCATTGCTTCTAGTTTCGGAGCAAGTCAGGTCGCCCTCGGTTGGGCTATTGGAAACCCCGCCGCCGATTATTCACTGGCTACCTCTGCCGGCCCCGGTTCCGGTTCCGGTTCCGCCCTCGCTCCCGGTCGTTCCGCGCTGGCTACAAGGCCCGCTCAACCTGGAAGGAGTTGAAATAAGTTCAGCCAAGGGCCGAAGCGGGGCCGCCAGTTTAGCTCCGCTCAGCCTGAAGATCGGGCCGGGCAATTTGCTGGTGGCGATCAGCCCTGATCGCCTGCGTAGTCTGGTCTTCAGCCGGTTGCTGCTGGGCCTGGATCGGCTCGGTCACGGGCGCATCCTGCTTAACCGGCAAAACATGTCCAAATTAAGTCTGGACGAATTGGCCGGTTGGCGGCAGTCCGGGGTGGGTGTCGTCAGTGACGAACCGGTCTTGTGGAAGAGCTTGAGTCTGCTGGACAACCTGGTGTTGCCCACTTACAGCCTGATGCCAGGCTACCCAGACCTGCCTCTCCGCCTGGCCGACGAACTGTTGCACCAGGCCAGTTTGTACGCCTACCGCGATCACATGCTGAGCGCACTCAACCCCGAACAACAGGCAGTGGTCGGGCTGCTGGCCGCCCTGGTAAAGGCTCCACGCTTTTTGATCTACCATACTCCCCCTACTTTGCCCAAAGCCGCCCAGAGCTTGATCTGGCGGTTGCTCGAAAACTTCCGCACGGCTGGCGGAACGCTAATCGTTACGGCCAACCCGCGCCAGCATCAGGAATGGCTGAGCCAGGGCGATCTGCCGACTGACTATCAAGCTCTGGTTTTATCCCCGGCTCCCTAAAAAACACCTGATAACAATAAGGGTTTGGCCCGATTTTCGAGCGGCCAGCCCTTGCTAAACTGAAACTAGCCGAAGCCGTTCCGTCCTTCCAGCGTCAAAGTCGGGTCGAGCGTTTACTGATAGTTACCAACTCTAAGGATTTCATTTACCTTTAATCAAGAAGTGAGTGTTTAGAAGTTGACGGGAGAGTAAGTGTGGCTCAGAAATTTGTCATCAGCACGAACCAGCTTGAAGTAGAAGAAGCCGTGCAGCAGATCGAGCAAGATTTTACTTTCCGTACTATCCAGGCCATCAAGTCGCTGCGACTGAGCCGGGAAGAAGAACAAGTCGTGCTGGAAATTTCGCGGTGCGGGCGGTGCAGCCTGGAACAGTTACAGACCAGGCTCGGCGGACAAATCGCCCAGTTGCCCGAACTGCTGGGGCGAATGGTTTCCAAAACTTACCTGGTCGCGGCTCCGGCGACACTGGCCGAGGCTGCCCCGCTCTACGTCCTATCCTTCATCCTTCAACCGCCCCGTCCGCTTTCGCCCGATGTTGCCCTGAGCATCAACAATCAGATCAACCAGGGAGGCGGGACAACTACGGCTTATGTCCGGCATATCTACAATCATCTGGGTGAACCGGGGCTTGACATAATCTCGAACGTTATGAGCGAGCAGGGCCAGAAGTATGCCGGTGCGCTGGCGGAAGTGCGTGGCGGCAGTGCCGAAATCGTCGGCAGACGTTTTATCGAATTAATGCGGGTGAACGGAGCTAAACTGGAAGTGCTGGAAGCCGGGCCGCAAGCTCTGGTCTACCGGCAGCACGAATGTCCCTACAAGCTTCAACCGGGCGAGACCCGACTGTGCGGCGCAGTCAACGAATTCGACCAGGCTTTACTCGGTGAGTTAGGCTGCCGCTTGCGCTTCACAGCGCGGCTGGTAGACGGAGCTTCGCACTGTCAGGCCGTCATCGAGAAAATCGAAACAAATTAGATTTAGACCTTTTGCTCTGGGTAGTTAGTCGCTTCTTAATTAAGCCTAATCTGCTATAGAAAAGCGAGGTGATTACGGTGAAACCTCAATTTCGCCCGGATGTCTTTTTTATGCCCACCAGCGATGGTGTGAGCTTTAGTGGGCTAGGCCCGGATGGACAGGCGGTGCATTTTGCTCTGCGCGGGCGCAGCCTATATCAGCTTACCGTGCTACTACGCGACCGCCTGAACGGGCGGCAAGACCTGGGCGAACTCTTGAAATCTCTTTCGCCTTTTCAAAGACCCCTGGCAACTCAGTTGATCCAGATTTTGAGCGACCGCTCTTTTATCCGCGATGCCAGCCTGGATCAAGCCCATACTTTGAACGACCAGGAACTTGAACTTTACACCCCACAGATTAACTACCTGGATTGCTACGTCTCCCAGGCCCGCCAGCGTTTCGAGAAATTTCGCCGGGCCAGGATCGCCCTGGTGGGCCGAGGTTGGACGGCGGCGTGTCTGGCTCAGGCTTTGTGGGAAAACGGCTTGCAGACTCTAACCTGGCTGCCCGGCCCGGCCCACCGCATCGCTTCCGACCGGGCCGAGATGAAGCGTCGCCTGGCTTTGCGTCAGGAATTCGACCCTACCCAGCATTTAGTCGAACTGCCCGCCGCCCAGCTAGATTGGGCCGACTATGACCTCGTGCTATATGCCGAGGACGGCTTCGACCAGGCCAGGCTGGACGACCTGAGCCGTCAGGCCCGCCAGAGCCAGGTAGCTTTCTATCCGGCTTACTACCGTGAAGGCCGAGGTTGGTGTGGCCCGCTGCAATTGCCGCATCAACCGGGCTGCTGGGAATGTGCCGGACTGGTAGGCTCGGCGGGCCTGACGCAGGTCGTCACGGAGCCGTTTTTTGGCCCGGTGGCGGCGGCTCTGCTGGGCAATGTGCTGGCTTACCGTATCTTTCGCTATTTCACGATGTTTGTCGGCCCGGAAAATCGCTCGATCTACTCTTTCATTCTGGAAACGCTCGACCAGCGTGATACCCGGATCGAATGGCAACTGGCCTGCGAACATTGCCAGGTCATTCCGCTAAAGATGCTTGTTTAAGCGAGAACGCGAACTGCGAACGGTGATACAGGAGAGCTACAAGAAGGGTGACGTAGAAAAGAAAGGCGGGCTGGCGTGAGCGTAACCGAAGAAGTCCGGGCCGAGGTTGCCTGGCGTTACAAAGAAATAAGCGAAGACCCTTCCACCGCGATCATGCAAACTGACTACGGCGATTATCCTAAGGCTCTTTTGCCGGTTTACAAGGTCTACGGGTCGGCGCGGCGTTTCGACCTTAGCTATCCTTTGCCTCAGAACCTCAATGAGCTTGCCGAGGCGACTGCCTGGGTGCGCCTGAGCAGCTTGCTTCACAACACACTCGGCCTGAACCAGTTGTTCAGCCTGCCCCAGCAAAACATGACTTTTGGCTTCGGCTTCAAAACCGAGAGTTATATCAATTCGCTGCTCCGGCGCAACGTTCCCTCCGGCGGTGCGCTTTATCCCAGCGAGTTGTACGTCTGGCTAAACGCAGGCTGGCCGCTTCCGGCCGGTTTTTACCATTACGACCCGGCCCATCACCAGTTGGCCCAACTGCGGGAAGGCTCTTTCGGGCCAGTTCTGGCTCAGGCGTTGGGCTGTCCTCTGGCCGAGCTTGCCGAGGCGGAAGCGGTAATCCTGGGTAGCTTGCGCCTTTCCAAAAATTTTGCCAAATATGGCGACCTGACCTATCGGTTGCAATCTCTCGATAGCGGCGTGGTGCAAGGCCGCCTGGCCCAATTAGCCCAAACTTTCGATTGGCCGGTCAAGCTTTACTGGCAATTCGACGACGAGCGGCTAAATGAACTGCTGGGCCTGGATACGAACCTGGAAAGTATCTATCACGTTAGTTTGCTCACGCCCCACTCTGCCCTCGCCAACGCACCTGCGACGGTAGCAGAGCAAGCAAGCGCGGCCCCGACCGAGATCGCGCCGCTCGACCTTAGCTTCAATCACAACGAAGTCGAGCCGCATTTGAACGAGCGACTGCGCGAGATGCACCGGGTCAGCCTGTACAGCCCAACCGATCTGGCTCGCTCTGCGCCTCAAGTTTTGCCCGGTATTAAGCTGCCGTTCGCACTCGGCCCGGCCATCCGCCATCGCTATAGTAACGGCATGGCTTTCGCTGGCAAGCCTATCGAAGGCGGCATTTTGCACGAGATGGCCCGGCAGGGCTACCGGGCCGTCCAACTGGCCGCCGCTACCGATAGCCCGCTTGACCTGGATTTGTATTTCCTGGCCCTGAACGTGCGCGGCCTGGAAGCCGGGGCGTATCATTACAACCCTGCTCTGGGCGAACTGGAACAGGTAGCCGCTTTGCCGGGCCTGGCTCTCAAGCTCCTGGAAGCTAATTTTTATTACCAGATTGCGCCGTTCGACCCGTATAACATTTGCGCGGCCTTCTACCCGGTCGGGTCTTACGAACAAAGCTTGCACCGTTACGGCAATCGGGGTTTCCGCCTGTTAAATCTGGCAGCGGGAGCCGCGATTGACACGGTGCAAACGGCAGCGGGTGGCGGTGGTCTGGATAGTGCGAATTATCTGGGTTTTTCGCCCGTCCACCTTCACCAGATGCTGAATTTGTCGCCCCACCAAAACACGCTCATGCAACTTCTGATTGGAAAAACTCGCCCCGATACTCCGGTCTACCAGGGCTTCCTGGGCTGACCTTTCAGGTCAGTTAGCCGTTATTAGCCTGAACTTTGGGCCTTAACTTCGGCTGTCCGAGGTTGTCAAAATTTTAGTCTTTTGCCAGTTTGTTGATATGGCCTGCCTCTTAAAAACCTCTAAACGAGGGAGGTACTGCTCTGGTACGTCTGTGTCGAAATTTCGGATCGCAAAGGCGAGGATATTCTCTCGCTGTCGCCCTTATTTGTAGCAGCATTTTTGTGTAGTGTAGTGTAGTGTAGCATATTTAAGCCTTCTCGAAAGAGAAGAAAGGAGACTCTTATGACACACCGAACAATTAGCCGGGTAGCTACCGGGTTGGTAATAGCTTTTGCCCTGGTGCTTAGTCTGGGCTTTTTCAGCCTGACTTCGGTAGAAGCCGCCGCCCCGACCGCCAGTATTCACGTCACTACCGCCAGTTCGCTACCAACTGCGGTAGCGGGCAAGATCAAGAGCATTGACGCGGCCTCCGGCACTTTTGTGGTAGAACGCGCTCTGTCGCAGGGAGATGCTACTGTTACTACCGATGGCTCGACCCGCTACATCATCTCGCGGGGCTTCGGCGACCTCAAGGTTGGTAAGTACGTAGCCGTCTACGGCACTACCGACGACGGTACGACCACGAAAGCCCAGGTTATAGTGAACGGGCGATATTAAAAGCCCACCTCCGACCTCAATTGCTTCAGGACGTTCTCTTACCGCGAAAAAGTAAGGGAGCGTCCCTCTTATTTTTTGTAAGTAACTGTTCACCCAGCCTCTTTTGACTGTCACACCCGCAGGGCGTGACAGGGCTGAATAGTTACTTTTATAATTTGGAAGCGGTTCGTCGCCTCATTTCTTTTTCTCTCACATTTTCTCCTACCTGAGGACATCTAAGCGGAGCGTTGCATCACCATTCGGCCTGTGCTATAGTATAAAGGGCTAAGCAATAAGTCTTACTTTACTAGAAAGGTTCTTAGAATGCGCCCACCCAACATCCATTCGCCCTGCTAGACTTTTCCAGGCTGTTCTTACAGCCAATTATGCTTCCGCTTCTACCCTCTTTTAAGAGCGGTTTGTTTTTGTCTGCCATCCCATTCTAAACCCAGCCCGGATGACCTTGACGGTGCTTGACCTTCTTTAAGTCGTCAGGCTTTTTGGCGTGTCTGCGCCCGCGCTCCGCCGTACCGATTCTTTCTTTTTAGCTTTTTGGCTGATTTGACAAGAAAGAATGGAGTACGAGTTAATGGAATATCTTTGCGGAAAACGCAGTGCTACACTTGAGAGGGCTGATTTTGTTGAGGTTTTAAATAATTACCGGGAAGTGCTGGTTGATCTTGGGACCGGGGATGGACGCTATGTGCGCTCTACCGCCCAGGCTCACCCGGAAAAATTTGTGATCGGGCTGGATGCTTGCCGCGAAAATCTGGTAAAGACTTCGAGCAATCCCCAGTCTAACACGCTTTACCTGATCGCCAACGCCGCGAAGTTACCGGAAGAACTAAGAGGTCTAGCTACTGGCGTTTCGATCAACTTTCCCTGGGGTAGCTTGCTAAGCGGCCTGTTGGATCGGCAGTCGGGTTTGATAGCGGGTTTGCAAAGCCTTGTGCAGCCCGGTGCTACGCTGGAAGTCAGACTGAACGAGAGCGCATTGCTGAAAGCGGGAAGGCCCCTGGATCAGGCTGCCGCTATAGTGGAGCGCAATCTCCAGGAGCATAACTTTGAGTTAGCTTCGATCCAAAAGCTAGATCGGGTGGCCCTGCGCACCTGTCCAACTACCTGGGCTAAACGGCTGGCTTTCGGACGGGATACCCAGGCTTTCTATCTGAAAACGGTCTACTCCGGGCCAGGTCTACCCGTACCGGCCTGCTCAAATCTGGCTTGCCTCACCTATTGAGTCGGGTAAAGCGGTTAATTGCTCACTCTGGCAGGCTAAGATCGAGTCTGATTTCATAACAGGCTTATAACACATAGCAAGGGGCCACCCCCGTTGCGCGTCGTGCAACGGGGGGTGGCCCCTTGCCACTAACCGGGTGGTAGTAACGATTTTAACTAAAATAATTTTTACTCAAACAACTTACCCTGCTCACTTCCATCTGAAGCGGTAGTTTTGTTGGATTGTAGAGCTTTTTTACGTTTTCGCTTCTTTTCGTCCAATAAAGGCTTTATAGAAGGTTCGGCAGGTAAATCTTCGGGCATAGTCGCGCCGGTATCGGCAATCGCCTGGCGAATAATCTTGCCGACAGTGTGATGAGTTTCGATGGCCTTAGCCTGGCCGATAATTCCCTCTTTGCGTAGCTTTTCCTCGGTTAGACCGATCCGCAGAGCGTTCGCGCCAAGCTCGGCCAGTCCAATTCGGTCGAGTAAATCTTCCGAGTGTTCTATACCTTTTCGAGCTTTAATTCCTTCTAAATCAAGTTCTCCGTAAAGACCCCGATAGCCCGCATTCTGAAACACCCCGAAATTTTTGGAAAGAACGCCCGCCCCATAAGCTGCCTGAGCTAAATCTTTATTGCCATCGTTAACCCGCTCCCGCAATCTCAAGCGTTTTTCCTGAGCCTCATAAAGATGTTTTAGCTCGTTCTCCCTGGTCGAAACGGCAAAATAGTTCTGGGCCGCCGCAATTTCAGGTTTACGTGGATCGCCATTTTGTCCGATCATATAACAGGCGTAGCGGGACAAAAAGTAATCTTCGACCTCACGTTCGGCCCCTGAGCCTAGCGTAACCTTTTTTACCCCTCCGACAAAATGGTCGCTTACCTTTTGCCCGGTTTGGGCGCAACTGGTCTTAGCCCGATTTATTGCCCCCTCGAAATGCCGCCAGGTGGTGTAGCCCAGCAATTTGCTCAGGTCGCGGGCTGACCAGAACTCGGCTCCATAAGGGCTGATCTGTTTGATCGACTCAAAATCTGGTTTTTGGGTTTCTTCACTCATAGCCTCTCCTGCTCTCTATGCACCCTCGCCGGTTCCTGTAGCGCGGTTGTGTTAATAGGGTGTGACACAGATTTTTGCAATCAACATCAAGAGGCTTTAGCCAAATTGAATTTAGCCCGCCCAATTTTAGCCTTGCGCCAGGGATGGTCTGCCGCTGGTTTGCCAGTGTAAGCGGCGCGAGTGGGCTGGGACAAAATCGGGCTGGAGCTGGGGCTAGTGGCTTGCTCACCCTGGGAGAGTCGGCTGGTTTCAATCGCAAGAACTTGGGCTGCTTGTTTTACTAACCACTGCTCTTGACGCCGGGCTAGACGCATTTGCTTTTTAGGCCTCTCAATTTCAGACCAACCCTCTTGCCAGCGTCCGTTACATTCCAGGTTACGTAAAGCCAGCATCGCGTTGACATTGCCCCTTTGCCAGTGCATCCCCGACCCTTTGAGCCGGGCTTGCATTACTAATTTATTAGCACTTTCCACGATCCCACTGCCTATCGGATGTCCCTCGGCTCTAAACCGTCTGTATTCTATTTGGCTCTGCCGTTTTTTAAGATACTTTAGGTTTTCCCCTAGCAGCGGGTGGTCAGGCTGGGCCAGTTCAAGTTGCTCAAGCTCACTTAAAAGCTCGTTTAGCCCAGTATGTTTGAGTTGGTACAGTTTGTGGGCCAGCCAGGTTTTAGCCTCGCTACTACCAGCACCCCAGACCGCCTCGCCAATCCCACTAACACGTTGGGCCGCGTGGGGGAAATCCAAAATCCGGGTAGCTTTGGGACAATGTAAATCCACAAAACCTTGCAACCATTCCGCCCCGTCCATCACAGCACTTACTTTAGCACTTTCGCTTAACCCCCGGCGGTGGGTTTCCACTAAAGCTTGCTTGCCAAAGTGTTCGGCCTCCAAGAGCCTTGAAAAGTAACTTAACTCCCTACACTGCGTCACCAATTCGCCTTTTTCATTTGAAGCACAGTGGACGGCCCCGATTGCCATAGTCTTGACTTCGGCCCACTCTCCCCCCACTAAACCAACCATTGCCCCGTCCACACTGACTTGAAGGTGGCTCCACTTTTCCCCAACCACGGGCATTTCTCGCTCAAGGCGCTCGACTTCCCCACTCTGATACTCGCAATACGTTTTCCCCGCCCCTTCACATAGTCGTCGAGCCGTTTCCCAACTCACTCCTACTCCAAAAAAATCGGCTAAGAGTTCTACCGCTACCCTAAAAGGCAGGTGACTACTTAAGCGGACTAATTTGTCCGCTAAACTTGGACTGAGACTACTGCACCCTAAGCCTAATTTTTCATCCAGGGGGAAAAAGACCGACCCCACACTTAGGGCAGACCAGATAATCACGTTCCAGCTCAAGGCTCTGACCTCGCTCGCTGAGAATCCGGCGTTTTTGCTTACCGCGTCGGTGTAACTTCACCCCGCAGCTTTCACATTTTAGCCTGTTTTCCAAGCCTTGGGCGGCACTGGTCTGGCTGCTATCCTTTAGCATTTGGTTTCGCAGACGGGCTAAGTTGTGATCTATGGCAGTTTCTATTTCGACAAAAGTCGCTTCGGGATGGATTTTGTGCCAAGCTTCTACTTCCTCAAATATTTTAGCGGCTACTTCATTCCACTCGGCCTTTTTTTCGGCTAGGTTTGGCATAGTTTTTCTTTTCTCCTTTGGCCTAGCCTACCGCTTTATTTTCGCTTTGTCTACCCTTTTGCAAAAATCTGTGTCACACCCAGCCTTAATTGCATAAAGCTATTTTTTGATTACATGCAAATAAGGCTGTGGCTCTTTAAATCGGTGGCACTAGAATTGCAAGATTGTAAGCGATGAACAGAAGCTGAAACCATTTTGCATGTAGTAGTGGCAGGTAATCAGTCCGTGCGAAATAGGAATTGAAACGTAGCACCACTACGAACGAGGAAAGGAGTTAGTCGGATGATTTTTGGTAAAAACCAGGATGAATTTGATTTCGAGGCATTTCGGGGCGACCTAAATACTGCGGCGGAACCTTTGGTCGAGGCTGTTAGCAAGTATGACCCTAACAAAAAGAAGTCTCGCCGGTACAAGTCGCCCACGGCTGATTTGCCGGGTAGTGCCAGTTTGTTTTTCAGTGCCGCCGCCGATACTTTAGACAAACAAAGTCACAAAGCTGAACATAACACTGACAAAGACGCGAAATCAGGAGATAAAGTGAAGGGTTTGAATTTCGATAAGACTGCTAAAGACCTGGGCAAAACTGCCACCGACGTGCGCGACGAAGCCGCCAAGCGCGGTAGCTGGCTTTTAGGAGCCGCCGGAGATACGGCAGGTAAAGCCGGAGATTCTATCAAAGATGCCAAGCTGGATAAGAAATTTGGCAAAGTGGTTGATAATGTCAACGGCACGGTTAAAGATGCCAAATTGGACAAGAAGTTCGGCAAACTGGTCGATAACGTCGGTAGTTCGGTCAAAGATGCCAAACTGGACAAGAAATTTGGCAAAGTGGTTGATAATGTGGCGGGCAGCGTCAAGGACGCCAAACTCGACCAAAAAGCCGGTGGGGTAGTGGAGGCGGTTGGCGGGGTGCTGCTAGGAGCCGCGGCGAGTGTCGGTGACACGGTTAAAAATGCTGCTTCAAGTGTCGGCGATAGCGTTAAGGACGCCAAATTTGACCAAAAGCTAAGCAACGTAAGCGATAGTGTGGCAACCTCGTTCAAAGACGCTAAACTGGACAAAAAGGTTGCTACCGCAGCCGACAATGCCGGTACTTTCGCCTCGAATGTGGCCGAAACCGCCGGGGCGATGGCCTCGAATGTAGCCGAAGCAGTCGGGGATTTTATCAAGGACAACAAGCTGGATAAGAAGGCCGCAGATATGGCCGATAGTGCGACTACCTTCTTGAGCGCAGCTTCGGACAAGGCCGGGCAGACTATTAAGGATGCCAAATTCGATAAGAAACTGGCCGATGCGGAAATACCTGAGAAACTCTTTGCCGCCGCCAACATTATCCCCGGCGTGACGGTCAAGAACCCCAAGAAATCCGCCAAGCAATTCCGCAAGAGTCGGGCAGAAGCTCTGAAAGCCGCCAGCCAGCAGCAGCGCGACCTCTCGAAGGTGCTGGCCGCCAGAGGTAAAGACGCTCAGAAGTACATTAAGGCCCGCCAGAAGGACATCGAGACCGGCAAAATCCGGGTTCCCTTTGTAGAACCCAAAAAGAAGAGCAACCTTCTGGGACGCACAGCTTTGATCAGTGGCGGGGTGGGTCTGGCTTACGGCGGTCTGGCCGCTAACAACAAACGCATCTGGGATGCCACTGCGCCGCTGGAAAGTCAGTTATCGGGCGAGAGCCATTTCTACCGTTCGCGTCAGGGCCTGGTCTTTTACAAAGAGGCCGGGGAAAGCCGCGAAGGACAACCGCCAGTGGTGTTCGTCCACGGCGTTGGAGCAGGTAACACCAGCTACGAATGGCGCGAGAATTTTGGGCCAATCTCCCAGGGCTTTAAGAGCTATGCCTACGACTTGCTGGGCTTTGGCAATTCGGACCGGCCCAATTTCAAGTACACTGCCGAGGTGTATATCAAGCAATTGACCGAGTTCCTGGACGAAGTGGTTAAACAACCCGCCTACATCGTTGCCAGTTCCCTTTCGGGAGCTTACGCGGTGCAGGTAGCCTTCCGCCGCCCTGAATTGATCCAGAAGCTAGTGTTAGTTTCACCCACCGGCATCAACAAGCAAGCCGGTAAATCAACGGTTGCAATTTTGCCTACGTTTACCTATTTTATCCTGCGGTCGCCGGTTCTGGGCAAGGCTATTTATAGCTATGTTTCCTCGAAGGCGGGCATCCGTTCCTTTATGGAGCAGCAGATGTTCTACGATAAGAGCCTGGTGCGGGACGAAATGGTGCAGCAGTATCACACTGCCGCCCACCAGCAGGGCGCGGAATACGCCCCGCCGTCGTTCTTTACTGGTCTGTTAGATGCCGAGATAGGCGAAACGATAGCTAAGATTGCCAAGCCGATCCTGATGGTCTTCGGCACAGATTCGCGCATCACGCCGACCGAGGAAGCTCAGGCTCTGCATCGCAAGAACCCCTTGACCCGACTGGAGATTTTAGACCGGGCGCGGTTGAGCGTAAACTGGGAGCGGGCCGAGGAAGTCAACCGACTGGCACTGGATTTCTTGAACCAGGATATTCAGGTACAACCGGCTAACATCAAGCCTAGCGATACGGCGGGTGTAGGTCTGGGTCAGACCGGCCCGGAACGCAAGAACGTCGAGCCGAAGCCGACCAAATCCGCCGAGAAGATCGAGGCTAAGGTCGAGGAAATTGCCGACAAGGTGCAAGATAAAATCGGCCAGGCTACCGATAAGCTCAAGGGCAAAGCCGAGGATGTCAAGGACGACCTGAGTGACGTAGCCAGCGAAGCCCAGCGAAGCCAGAGCCAGGCTCGTCGTGCGCAAGCTCAGATGTCCAGCCCGGCAACCGCTCCCGAAGCCGCAGTAGAGCCTGAATACCAGGGCGATCACGACCTGGCGAAGGAACTGCGCGAACACCGCGAAGCTTTTATCGGCGACAACGAAAGCGGGGCGGCTTTGCTAGAAGACAAAGACCGCAACAACCTGGACGACCGCCGCATGGGGCCATTAGGGTAAGCTGCGCGGTTAAGAGCCACAGGCCTTAACCTTCCAAGGATCGTGAGCGTTGAAAGAGAGCAGACCATAGATATATCTATGGTCTGCTCTCTTTTGCATTTTCGTGCCAACTTCAAACTAAAGCCAGCTTGAGGTGAGTCTAAATTTTTCCTGGCTATAGGGGCTAAAAAGTTTTAGCGGCCCTTGAAAGTGGGCAGCCGTTTTTCCATATAAGCCCGCATCGCCTCCGCGACGTCTTCGGTCTGGAAGCACTGGTAGATTGAGGCCAGTTCTGCTTTTAGCTGGGCCGGTAGGCTCGTTTCACTCGAAGCCGCCAGCAGCCTTTTAGTCAGCGTCAGAGCTAACGGCGGCCCGGCGGCTAACTGCCCGGCCAGCTTTGCCACCGCCTCGCCAAAACCTTCTGCCGGAAGGATTCGGCTGACCAGGCCGATCCGCTCGGCTTCCTCTGCTGTAATGTCTCTCGCCGTCATAATTAAATCGGTTGCCCGCGATAGGCCAATCAGCCGAGGTAAGAAATAGCTCACCCCGGCATCCGGCGACAGACCCCGCCGCAGGTAGCCCGTAGTCAGCGTTGCCGCCGCGCTAACCACCCGAATATCCGCACCCAGAGCCAGACCTAACCCTGCTCCTGCCGCCGGGCCGTTGATGGCGGCCACGACCGGCTTATCGCAATTTACCAGAGACATTGCCTGCCGCCCAACCCAGCCCAGGTCGTCCAGGCGGGCGGCCCGACTCGACCGTTGCACCGCCTGTTCCTGGGCGATGTTGGCCGGGTCTAAATCCAGTCCGGCGCAAAAGCCGCGTCCGGCCCCGGTAATCACCAGTACCCGCACGCCATCATCCCGCGAGGCCGCCTCAATCGCCCGTGGCAATTCCTCGGCCAGCCCGATATTCACCGCATTGAGCTTTTCAGGCCGGTTCAAGGTAATCGTCCGTACTCCTGCCGTGTTCGTCTCTACCAGCAGGTACGTATACTCTTCGCTCATAGCTCCTCCTCTAAATGCTAACCTCTAAAGTGTTATCGCCCTGTGCTTATAATAACCTTTTTAGCGGAGAGTGGAAAGAGAAAAAGCCACATTAAAGGCTTGACATTCGGAACAAATCAGTTTACTATGGAACAAGAATGTTCCATCAGAAAGGAGACATTATGGATCGAGAAGAACTTCTCGATGTAGCAACCAAAGTTCTGCTAGAAAATAACGGAGCTTCCATGCAAGAAATTGCCACCGCTGCCGGGATCGGGCGTACTACTTTGCACCGTCACTTCGCCAACCGGGAAGACCTTTTGCGCGAACTCTACCTGGCGGCTCTGAGAGATGCCGAGATAGCGACAACCCAAAGCCGCCTGGAAGAAGGCACGACAGTCGAAGCCCTCAAACGAGTGATAGACCAATATATGCCGATTGGTCATCGGTTCCATTTTCTGCTGAGTCAGTATTCACTCGAAGGCGACCCGGAAATCAAAGCCAGGGAAGACCTTTTGCTAGAACCTTTTGAAAGCCTGATGCGACGCGGCCAGCAGGAGGGAACCTTGCGAAAAGACCTGACGACACGCTGGATGGTGGAAGTATTGACCTCCCTGTTGTTTACCGCCTGGACGGGCATCGCTCAGGGCTACGTAGCCTCACGCGAAGCTCCTAAACTGGTACTAACCACTTTTCTGACAGGCGTTACGGCAAACCAGCCCTAAACAAAGACCTTCTAATAAGCCGAATCAGGTGAAGTACAGCCGCGTCGAGGCTGGGCTAAGTTTGGTGTGCCTTTAATACACCAGGTTTTCCTGGCAGGCTGCCAGATCAAAGAAAGGATATTTTATGACCTTGAAAGACGACAAATCGCCAGTTTCTGCCCCTGCTGAGGCCGGTCAATCTCACCCACGCCGTTGGTGGATTATGCTCGTTTTATGTCTGTGTTTGGAGATGGTCAGTATAGATAATACTATCGTTAGCGTCGCTCTACCGACCATTACCCTCAAATTATCCGCTTCAGCCAGCGAACTACAATGGATCGTCGAAGCTTATTCGCTGGTGCTGGCCGGGCTACTGCTGACGAGTGGCGCGTTGACTGACCGTTTTGGCAGCCAGCGCACGTTGCTAGTTGGAATGGGTGTCTTTGCCTGGGCTTCCTTAGTTTCAGCTTTTGCCGCCACCGCTTTGCAACTGATCGTAGCTCGCGCTCTGATGGGCCTCGGCGGAGCTTTGATTATGCCCTCTACTCTCTCAATCGTCCGAAACATTTTTTCGGCCCAGGAGCGTCCACGTGCAATTGCTTTATGGGCCGCTGTTGCCAGCGTTGGAATTGTGATCGGCCCTCTGGCGGGAGGTTGGCTGCTTGAACATTTCTGGTGGGGTTCGATCTTCCTGGTAAACCTGCCGATTGCCCTTGTAGCGAGTTTAGGAGTCTGGCAGATCGTGCCGAATTTACGCTTCCCACGACCCGGCCCGCTCGATCTGTTCGGCACTTTTTTATCTATAGGCGGTATTGTCAGCCTGGTCTATGGCATAGTCGAGGCTCCTACTCTGGGCTGGTTCCATCCGCTGATCCTGCTTTCACTGGCCGGAGCGGTTTTACTCCTGGCTGCGTTTACCATTTGGGAATTAAAGGTAGCCCATCCAATGCTCGATTTACGGCTGTTCCGCAATCCCCGCTTTAGTGCCGCCGGTCTATCGGTGGCACTGGCTTACTTTGCTCTCTTCGGAGCTTTGTTCTTTCTAACTCAACACTTACAACTGGTACTGGGCTTTAGCCCGCTCGAAGCTGGGTTAGGTTTGATTCCTCTGAGCGTAGGAGTTGGAGTAGGGGCTGTACTTGGCTCGTGGTTAACGCCACGCCTGGGTAGCAAGCTACTCGTAGCGGGTGGCCTGGCTGTAACCGCCGCCGGATTAGCTTTGTTCTCGACAGTTAGCCCGACCAGTGGTTACGGTCTGGTAGCCGTAGTTCTGCTGACCGTGGCGGGCGGGATCGGCCTGGCTGCCCCTGCCGCAACCGACTCGATTATGGGAGCCGTACCAAATCATCAATCCGGGGCTGCCGCCGGGATTGACGAAATTGCACTCGAATTAGGCGGTGCATTAGGTGTAGCCGTGCTGGGTAGTTTGCTTGCTTCCGGTTATACTACCGCTTTAAGCCAGTCGCCCGAACTGCCTGCTCAGGCCCAGCCCGCCCTGGAGTCTATTGGAGCGGCAGCCCAGCTTGCGGCAGAAATAGGCGGAAGCACCGGACAAGTTTTGCTCGACCTTTCTCGTCGCGCTTTTATCGAAAGCCTGGGTAATACCGTTCTAATCGGGGCAGGTATAACTTTGATAGGTGCTTTAGTCGCCCTGGTTTTCCTCCCCGCTTTCGCCTTCAAATCATCCTCCGAACCCTCCGAAGAATAAACCAAAGGCCAGCGAGTAATCTCGCTCTTGCTCGCTGGCCTTTCTCTATCCCGCCCTGACTAAATTTTGTCTCTTGGCGTCTCCCTGGAGGCTATCCTCTACCCTTCGGTTGCCCCTCGCTCTAACATGTGATATTCTCCGGCAGACAAAGACAACTTTTACCAGCCCCAACCGTTAAAATGCTGAGCGAATAGGTCAGAACACTTGAGCCTGAAAGGAGCTAACCGACATACCAATGAAAGGATTAATCCTAAGTGGCGGCAAAGGCACTCGTCTCCGCCCGCTGACCTACACCAGTGCTAAACAACTCGTTCCGGTCGCTAACAAACCCGTCCTGTTCTATGCTATCGAAACTCTGGTCGAAGCCGGGATCCGCGAAATTGGTATCATTGTCGGCGACACCCGCGACGAAATCAAAGCCGCTGTCGGGACGGGCGAACGCTGGGGCGCACAGGTTACATACCTGCCCCAGGAAGCTCCACTCGGTCTGGCCCATGCGGTCAAGATTGCCCAGGACTACCTCGGTGACAGCCGTTTTGTAATGTATCTCGGCGACAACATGATCGAGGAGAGTATCAAGCCGCTCGTGGAAGAATTTTCTGCCGGGAACGGTGATTTTAATTGTCAGATTCTGCTCAAGCCGGTGGACAATCCCCAGAGTTACGGCGTGGCCGAACTCGATCCGGCCAACCCTAACCGGGTTATCCGCCTCGTCGAGAAACCGCGTGAACCTGTCAGCGACCTCGCCCTCGTCGGCATTTATATGTTCGACCGCCACATTTTCGAGGCGGTTAATGCGATTCGCCCGTCCTGGCGCAATGAGCTTGAAATTACCGACGCGATCCAGTACCTCGTGGACGCCGGTTACGAAGTTCGCCCTCGCACCGTGCGCGGTTGGTGGGTGGATACCGGCAAGCAAGCGGACATGCTGGAAGTCAACCGCCTTGTCCTCGACCGCCTCGAACGCAATGTCGAAGGCGTAGTAGACCGCGATAGTGCCGTATCGGGCAAAGTCAGCATCGCCAAAAGTGCTGAAATCATCAATTCGGTCGTGCGTGGCCCCGCCATCATTGGCGACCATTGCCGTATCGTCAATTCCTACATCGGCCCTTTCACCTCGATCAACCATCACTGCACCATTACCGACAGTGAAATCGAACACTCGATTATTCTTGAAAATAGCCAGATACTTGAAATTACGGGCCGGATCGAGGACAGCCTGATCGGGCGCAACGTGGTTGTCGAAAAATCACCGATCAAACCTAAAGCCTACAAACTCCTGCTGGGCGACAATAGCCGAGTAGGTATTCTGTGCTAAGGGCCAGAGCTACTCGCAGAGGCCGCGTTCCGTTTTAGTTTTAGTCTTTAGTTTCCGGGAAAGGAATTTAATGGATCACCTACTTGTTACGGGTGGGGCGGGCTTTATCGGTTCAAATTTTGTCCGTTACATGCTCCAAAAATACCCTCAGTACGCTATCAGGGTGCTGGACAAGCTCACTTACGCCGGTAATCTGGCTAATCTGGCCGATATTGAAGCCACCTATGCTCCGCAAGGTCGCTACCGCTTCGTCCAGGGCGACATCGCCGACCCCGCCGCCGTCCAGGATGCGATGTCCGGCTGCAAATACGTCCTGAATTTCGCCGCCGAGTCGCACGTAGACCGCTCTATCGCCGAACCCGGCCAGTTCATTCTCACCGATGTCTATGGCACTTATATTCTGCTGGAACAGGCCCGCCAGCAAAACGTCGAACGCTTCTTGCAGGTTTCCACCGACGAAATCTACGGCCACGTTCCCAGCGGTTCCTCAGTCGAAACCGACCCTGCCGAGCCGCGCAGCCCTTATAGTGCGTCCAAAGCCGGAGGCGAACATATGGCCCAGGCGTACTTTACAACTTACGGCTTACCCGTCCTGATCACCCGTGGCTCTAACAATTACGGCCCCTATCAATACCCTGAAAAGCTGATCCCCCTTTTCATCACCAACGCGCTCCAGGATCAACCCCTGCCGGTGTACGGCGACGGCCAGCAAATCCGCGATTGGATTCACGTTCTCGATCATTGCACGGGCATAGACACCGCGCTTCACCAGGGAACTCCCGGTGAGGCTTACAACGTCGGCGGCGGCAATGAACGCACCAATCTTGAAATCACCGGAATGATTCTCGAACTCCTCCAAAAACCGCCTACGCTGATCCAATACGTCAAAGACCGCCTCGGCCACGACCGCCGTTACTCGCTGGACACGGCCAAACTACGCGCTTTGGGCTGGAAGCCTCGCTTTAGCCTGGACGAAGGACTTCGCCAGACCGTCGAATGGTACAGCACCCATCGCGAGTGGTGGCAACCGCTCAAGTCCGGCGAGTTTCAGGAGTATTACCAACGCCAGTATACCCAACGCTAAATCTTTGTGGTTCTTGAACAGCTAAAAATAATAAAAAGCAGAGCCGCACAGCTCTGCTTTTTAACTCCAATCTTTCCTAAAAGCACGGCTTTGACTAACTATTATGTAATCTTTTTGTTTTTGCAGGTCGTGGTCTGATTGTCATCAGAAAGTTCCAATCGCTTATACTCATTTGAGCATCTTTTCTGATGCGACGTATTTCATAATCATCAATAGAATTGACGGCTAAGCCAAAGCCATCCAAAACTTGAATATCATCCTTAGTCAGGGGCATGTCTTCTCCTGTTACTGTGTATAGGCGGCTATGCTCACTCCACTTTCTAAGGAGTGGATCACATTTTAATACCAATTTTAAGGCTTCTTGATATTCCATAATACCCTCCACAGTCTTATTTTGTCTTTTCCTGAGGACACTTTACCAAAGCGTCATCAAATTCTCAACTCTATTAGCACTATCTACTAAAAATACTTCAACGTGGCTGATAATGTTACTTATCAGCTATGTTGAAGTATTATAATGCTCTACTTTAGTAAGAATAGTAATTGAAGATAAACCCGACTAAAACTAATCTCTTAGCGCACAGACTGTTCCATTGCTTGAGCGATCTCTGGTTGGCGTTCCTGGGTTTTGGGTGTTTCCTCTTCCTCCACCTCGCTCAGGCCCAGCCGTTCGTACAGAGCGCGGAGGGGAGCGGGTGCCCACCAGTTGTATTTACCCAGCAGGCGCATCGAGGCCGGAACCATCAAGGCTCGGACAACCGTCGCGTCCACCAGGACGGCCAGCGATAGCCCGACGCCAATCTGCTTGATGAAAGTGATTTCGCCTGTCGCAAAGCCTCCGATTACCACCACCAGCAGCAGGGCCGCACTGGTAATGATGCCGCCAGTCTTCTGGATGCCGTAGGCTACCGAAGCCGTCGTATCGCCGGTACGGTTGTAATGCTCCTTGATCCGGCTCAAGAGGAATACTTCGTAGTCCATTGAGAGGCCAAAGGCGATAGCGAAGATCAAAACGGGCTGCGTGCCGTCCACCGCGCCGGTCGGCGTAAAGCCCAGGATATTTGCCAGATTACCGTCCTGGAAAATCAGTACCAGCGTCCCGAAACTTACCGAGAGCGAGATGATGTTCAGCACCACGGCTTTGAGCGGAATAACCAGGCTACCCAGCATCAAGAACAACAGTACAAAGATTACGACGACCACCAGGCCGAAAGCAATCGGCACATAGGTTGCCAGACTGCTCAAGAAGTCTACCAGAAGGGCCGAGTTACCGCCTACTCCCACGCTCAGACCGGCGGGAGTGTTCAGGCTGCGAATGTGGCGCACAATGTCCTGGCTGCGGCTCGAAAGCGGGTCGCTGGCGTACAGCACACTGACGGTAGTGTAGTTGCCTTTGGCGAAACGCTGCACTGCCCCTTGCGCCTGGGGATTGTTGGCCCCGGCGTAGAAACCGAGATAAGCATTTTTGTCCATCTGCGGGTTCAACGTGACCAGGCTATCAATGCGCTGCACGTCGGCCACTGCTGCCACCTGACGAGTGTAATCGTAGAGGGCACTTAAACTGGCCGGATCGGTCGCCGGTTTGTCCAACCGCACTACGAGTTGGATCGGCTCAGTCTCGTTGCGTGGAAAGCTATTCGTTAGCGTTTCGCTGACAACCCGGCTTTCCTGGCCCTGTGGTAAGCTGCGGGCATCGGCGGTCGAGAAGTTGGCCCGCAAGAAGGGCGAACCGATCAGCAGGAGCGGAATGACCGTCGCCAGCAATACGAGGGCCGGGCGGCGCATCACCATCTGGCTCAGGCGATACCAGAAGCCCTGTCCTTCCTGGCGGGCCGCTTGCCGACCCCGCCGACCGGGAACGATTGACCAGACCGAAAGCGAATTAACACGCTGACCGAGTACCGCCAGTAGTGCCGGTAAGATTGTCAGAGCCAGCACCATTGCTACCAGCACCGCCGCCGCTCCGCCCAGGCCCATGCTCTTGAGGAACATCTGCGGAAACACCAGGAGGCTCAGGAGGCTGATCACAACCGTCAGGCCGCTAAACATAACCGTCCGCCCGGCGGTTTGCATGGTTTTGCTCAGAGCGGCGTTGACGTTGCCGTCGTGCCGGGTCAGTTCCTCGCGGAAGCGGCTGACCACAAACAGGCTGTAGTCAATTGCCAGACCCAGGCCCAAAAGCGTAATGACGTTAAGGGCAAAAATCGAGATGTCGGCAAAGTTCGTGATGATCCGTAAAATCAGGAAGGCTCCCAGGATCGCTCCACCGCCCAGAGCCAGTGGCAGAGCCGAGGCAACCAGACTGCCAAAGATAAAAACCAGCAGGACGGCCAGCACCGGGAAAGTCAGGATTTCGGCGGTTTCAAGGTCTTTGCTGACCTGCTCGTTGATGTCGTGATTGATTGCCGGTTCACCGCCCAGGCGTACCTGCAAGCGGTCGCTGCTCAGAAGAGGTTTAAGGGCTTTGTAGTAATCAGCGCGTTGTTCATCGTTTCCGTTCAAGCCTACCACGGCATAAGTGCTGAGTTTGTCCAGCGAAATAAGCTGGGCTGCTCCAGTCGTGTAGTAGGTGGCAACTTGCCCAACCCCCGGTTGGCCGTTAATTTTCGCCAGACTGCTTTCGACTGCTTGCCGGTAAGCCGGTTGGTCTACGTTCGAGCCGTCTTTGGCGGTGTACAATACGATCAGTGCTGTTTCGTCTCGCCCAAGTTCGGTGTGGATCGCCACGCCCGCTTTGGTAGACTCGGCGGCAGGATCAGTAAAGCCGCCCGATTTTAGTTTTCCAAAAACGCTTGTGCCGTAAACACCGGCTACTATCAGAAAAACCACTCCGGCCCCCAGCACGAACCAGCGACGGCGGTAGATGAACTTGCTTAAACCTGCAAACATTTCAAGACCTTCCTTTCTACTTCTCTACTTCTAATATTCAAAACTAATTTCTCAGACCAACTTCTTAACGCCGACGTTTCAAATTCGCCTCCTCTAAAACCCGAATGAGCTTCATTCACTCGACTGAGCTTCTAAAAAAACTGGCTAGGCCAGTAAGAATGAACTTCATTCAAATCAAAAAAGTCAAAAAAAAGACGCAAAAATCGGCATAGACCAAACCCGTTCTACTATTTATTTCTTATCTTGTCTACTGACCTTTTTAGGTTTGTCGAAGATTTTCGGGTAATAGCCAGTGTTCAAAAGCGTCTACGACAGCGTTGATGAAACGCTTCTGGTTTTGACCTTCGTTGTAATCGAAGCATTGGGAGAGGGCTTGATGTACCATTCCAAAAGCCATTGCGGCTCCCACTTCCGGGTCTATCGGGCGAAAAGAACCTTGTTCGATGCCTTCCTGTAGAAAGACCGAAATGGCCTGGATGATCAGGTTGCCTTCTTTCGGTTGTAACTCCCCAACCATCTGCGGCGAGACGCCCATCACCTGCACCATATCAGACTGCTGGCGACATTGCTCGAAACAGGCTTCGACCAGGGGTCGCGTTCTTAAATGAGGCGGAATAGCCAGTAGTTTGGGTTGGGACATCGCTTCGATAAATTCGATTTCCCAGTTGTTCTGAATGCCAAAAAGTAATTCGTTTTTGTTCTTAAAATACAGATAAACCGTACCAACTGCTACGCCAGCTTTTTTAGCGACCTGGGCTATCGTAGTAGTCTCGTAGCCTTCGGTGGTGAAGAGTTCGCGGGCGGCTTCGATAATGGCTTGCCGTTTATCCAGCTTCTTTCCTTTTTGGAGGCTGACAACTCCTTTTTCTTCTAATTCGGTGGACATTTCTTTCCAGACTTTCCTTTTGTTAATGCCTTCTTCAGACTGCACTGTACTGAATGAAGTTCATTCTTGTTGTACCCTACTTTTGCCCTCCTGTCAAGAGCTTTTATTGACCAATTTTACCACATCTTCCAGGCCAGCCTTTTTTGGACAAAATAACCTGACGCCTGGGTCAATATTTGAGTTTGAGGTTTTGCGAGTAATTTGCTAAAGAGCAACAAAAGGTTTCACTCTTGAAAATTGGTCATTCATGGGCGAGTGGGTAAGATAAAAGGTGAGCTTCCTTTGACCTCGCCGCGTGCTAGTCGTTCTTACCGCGTTCGTCTCTGGCCCGTTGCTTGGCTTTGAGCAAGCGTCCGGTCAGGTCGTCGTCATTCAAGAGTGGAGCAGGCGGCGGTGGCGGCGGAGCCATTTTTGGCGGTGGCGATGCTTTCGTGGGTGTTGCTCCCTTCGAGTTAGCTCCTTCCGCCGAGATTGGGGGCGGAGGGTTGGTGTCCTCGTGCCGGTTGAGGCGACGCAAGAGGCCGGTGTAGGAGGCAGGCAGTTCGACTTCCTCTACTTTAGCTCCTTTCGAGCCGGAACGAGTAGAGACAGACGGCCCGGCGGAATTAGTTGAAGCCTCGCTTCTGGAGCGCGGATTTGCCTCTGGCGTGGCGGAATTGGTGCGCCCGCTTTTGCCTTTGGGGTTGGCAAAGCTGCCCCAGCTTTCAGAAGACCGTTCGTTAGTCCCTGGTTGGTAGTAGTTCGGAGGGGCCGAGGTTGAGTCGGGACGACCGGGACGCGAAGGAGGTCGGGCTGAGCTACCCGCAGCAGGCGGATTATCGGTTGGAGGCGGCCCAAATCCAGCCCTTTGCTTGGCCTCGAACAGCCGGGAAACTTCCGAAGGGGTGGCTTGCACTCCGGCCAAAGCTAATTGTTCCTGGCGGTGCTGGCGAAAGCCGCGCACAAAAGCGAAAGGCGAAAGGCGCACTCGTCGCACTGCTACATCTAATGGGAAGAGCAAGATTGCCAGCAGCAGGAGCCAGGGCCATAATTCTTGCTGGCGCGTCGTGCGGCTAAGATCGTCCGAAAAAGCTTCTTCTGGCCCTTTAAGTACCCGCCCGCCGGTCAGCCCGGCAATGTCTTTGAGCAATGCGCCGTTGCTGCCGAGTTGTTTGTACTCCGGCGAGTAAGAGGCGACCGCTCCCACCTGTTGCGACAGGCTGACGTTCTGGTTGCCCGTGCTGGAAGCGACCTGACCCTGACCCTGCACGTTTACGATGTATGAGCCGGTATTTTTGGGCGTGAAATAGCCTTCGTAGTGACCGGGCGCAGTTTGGGTAAGGGCTACATCTTCTTGCGCCCCGTTGAGCGCACTGGAAACCACTTTAGCTTTGACATCCAGCCCGTTAAGGTACTGGCTGTCCAGGCTCAGAGCATCCGCCGTGACGTAGATGCGGTTGCCCACGGTTTTAGTTTGGATTTGCAAACCACCCGCCTCGTTTTCGGCCACTGTCCAGCGTAAAACTTGGCTCCAGAAGCGTGGAAAGTCAGCCCAGCCCAGCCAGTTGCTGGCCCAGCGTCCTTTAGCATCGCTAGTCCAGGCGGCTACCCGGCCCAGGCCGTATTGCCAGTGAGCCAACAAAGGTTCGCTACGGTTGGTGACGAGAGCCAGGGTTGCTGTACCTTTAGCCCGTGTCGCTACATAGCCTTTGAGTTCCGGCACGCCCCCGATGCCCTTTACAATCGGGCTGGGGTCGGAGATAGCCGGAGTGAACGGCTCTTCTACGATGTAAGAACGGGCCGCCAGGTGAGCTTCTTTGGCAAAAACTTTGGGCAGGTTGCTGGGGTCGTTGATAAAGGCGTACCGCCCACCGCTTCGGTCGGCAATCGTTTTGAGCAGGTTGGCGTTAACATCTTCGCCTAACCCCACCGTACTGACCGTGATGCCAGCTTTGTTAGCTTCGTTGATCAGGGTATTATAGTCATTGCTCTCCGAATCCTGGCCGTCGGTCATGAGGATAATATGCTTGTTCTTAGCGGTCGCCTTCTTGAGAGCCTCCACCGCCGGGGCGAAGCCACTGTAGACGTTCGTGCCGCCGCCGGGCGCAATCCGCCCAATCGGGCTGACCAGGTTAGAAGGGTTTCCCATGGGGCCGAGCGGTACTTGCCACTGGGCCTGGGTGTCAAAGACCACTACCCCCACCTGGTCGGTGTTGCTTAGCTGGGTAGCCGCAAGGTAAGCCGCGTCTTTCGCCAGTTCGATTTTGGCAATCCCGGCAGCCCCCGAACCCGGCCCGTTGTACGAATCGGCCATCGAGCCGCTACGGTCAATTACCAGCACCATCGCCACGCTGGGAGTTTGCAGTTTGGAAGGCAGTTGCAGTTCGACCGGCAGCATATCTTCAAGCGGAGTGCGGAAATAACCGCCTAGCCCGTAACTCTCTTCGCCGCCGACGACCACCAGCCCTTTACCCAGGTCTTTGACATAGGCTTGCAGCATATTCAGGTTGTTGGCCGAAAGAGTGTTGGCCGGTACATTGACCATCACAACGGCATCATATTGGGTCAGATCGGTCAGGCTAGGAAAACGGTCGGGCGGAATGGTAGTCGCTTCCACGCCACTCTGAGTGAAGGCCGCTTGCAGATTGGCCGCTTCGTGCTGGTCGGGGTGGCCCTCGATCAAGAGCGCCCGCGGCCCGCCTTTGACCCGACTGTAGGCGTTGACTTCGTTGTTTTGCTCGACGCTATCTTTAGCGGCAATGATACGGGCGGTATAATTTACAAAGCCCTGCGATTTGGCTACCAGTTGTTCGCTAAAGGAATTCGAGCCTTGTTTGAGTTCGACCGGCTTATCGCTGATCACCTGGCCGTCTTGCAAAATCAGCAGGCGGGCCGGGCCAGCCGTATTGGTATCCACGTTAACTTTGAGGGCAAATTCTTCGCCCTGCCGCAGGTTGCTGGGGACTTGCACTCCGCCAATCGAAGCGTCCGGGCCGTCTTTGCGATCCACCGGCAGCACATCAATCTGGACGCCGTTGGCCCCGGCAATTTTAGCCGCATTGCGAACTTCGTCCACGTTTTGATTACCGTCTGTAACCAGTACGAGCCGTCGCTGGGCATCGCTGGGCAAAAGAGCCGTCCCCAGGCGCACCGCTTCGGCCAGATTGCTATAACTGGTAACAGGTGTGCTTTCGATGTTACCGAGGGTTTTGTCTTTGCTGACCAGCTTTTCGACCAGGGCATCCTGCCCGAACACGATCACCCCGGCTTGCTGGTTGTCTTTCATGCCCAAAAGAGCTTTGCGGGTAAAATCAAGCTCCTGAGTGCGTCCGCCCGCCCCTACGCTATCTGAAACATCTAGCAAGAACACCGTGGCGAGCTTATCGCTGGTGGTAACGAGTTGAATATTAGCCAGGCTGAGAACAATCAAGGTGACTACCAGCAGGCGAATTGCAATCGAAAGGCGACGCGCACCCCGGCGCAGAACGGCTCCCGTTCCGCCCGTGCGGGCCAGCAAAATTACAGCGGGTAACAGCAGTAGCAGCCAGAGCGCATCGGTATTTCCAAATGAAAACGAAAAAGGCATATTGGCGAACTCCCTTCCAGGGCATTATACAATAACCTACACTCCCCTTACTAGAGCTATAGGGCTTTATTTTCGGGTTTCATCTGTTCCTTATAAATCTCGTCATAAATCGCTCTTGAAAATCTCAGCATAAATATTGCAGGTCAATTTTATAAATTGTTACTGGAGAACTTGACAAGTCTGCTATACGGTTTTACACTATACTTACTTAACGTGGATTATCGCCCTCACTGTCACCCTCCAACTAGAGGTCTACTCGCTTGTCTTTCATTCCGACGCATTTTCGGCTTCTGATAATTAGAAATGAGGGTGAGAAACTATGGCTAGATTCAGGCTTAGCAAAAGCCCCGGCCAGTCGCGTACTTCGGCACAACAAACTCGGAATGCGGTTTCGGCTCTCGGCCAGAAAGAAGCTTTCGCTACCTATGTCGGCACCTGGTTTGCCGGGATCGGGATCGGGGTTGTGCTGTTCCTGGGCCTTGTAGCCTTTCACGGTATCAACAGCGATGCCCGCGTGAACACCGCCCGTGCCGCCAGTAGCGACCGGAACGGCACCGAGCTAGTCGGTCTCCGCTCCTCTGCCGAACGAGAAAAAATTGCTCAGGAAGGCTATGCATCCTTCAAAGCGGCGGGCTGCCAGGGTTGCCACCAGCAGGGCGGTTACGGCGTGGGTGGGCAAGGGCCGCGCCTGGCCTACAGTGGTAACGCCTATGACTCGACTTACCTGCATAGCATCGTGCGGTGGGGCTACTATCCGATGCCGCAATATCTGGCGGCTCCTTCCGATGCTCAGCAAGCTATAGGCATACAGCAGCTAAGCGATGAAAATCTCTACAAAATTGTCACTTACATTCAATATGCCCACGACAACCGCGGCCAACGTCCGGCCTGGGTAGACGCGCAGTAGGCTAGAAACCAGCACAGCCCCGCAAGCTTAGTCAGGCTTGCGGGGCTGTTTCATTTTACGCTTGAACCTAAGCCTGAACGTAAACGATATTGCCCTGGCCGTCTACCTTTACTGTATAACTTTTGAGAGGCAATTGGGCCGGGCCACGTTTGGCTTCGCCGGTCTTGGGATCGAAGCGGGAACCGTGGCAAGGGCAAACCAGGGCGTTATTAGCTTGTTGATAAACAACGTCGCAACCCTGGTGGGTGCAAACCGGGCTAAGGGCCGTTACGCTGCCATCGGTATTATGAATAAGCAAAGCCTGTTCGGTGCCACCGGGGATCGAAACTGTCCGCGTAGTGCCGACCTGGATCGCACTAAGAGCGGCTAACACCGGCCCACTGACGGTGGCGGTCGTAGTGCTGGTGGCCGGTTGAGTGGTGGCCTGCGTTGTTGCCGAGGAAGTAGTCGCTCCGGCGGTAGGGGCGGCAGTTGTGGCGGGTTGGGCAGTTGTAGCTGTCACAGGTTGGGTAGCACTTACTCCGGCGTTAGCCGTAGAAGAAGCCGAAGTGCGTTTAGATAAGGAGTTAGCCCAGGCTACGGTCGTAACTACGCCTGCCGCCATCGTCGCTCCTGCTACAGTCAGGAAGCGTCGCCGGGCAAGCGGACTGCCGTTTGGCGCAGCGTCGGCTTCGGCCAGATTGGGAGGGTAGACCTGGTTATCCGGGCCGTAAGCGGCATAACCGGCGGCCCCATAAGGCGGATAAGCAGCAGGACTTGGGTTGGAAGCCTGGGTTTGAGTGTTAGCTTCGGCTCCAGCGCGTCTTTGGCTCAGCCATTTCTGAAGCTGTCCATCCAGGCTCCAGACCGGATGCGGCCCGGCCACCAGCAGCACCAGCCAGCCCGCCGCGTAAGGTAAATCGGCTCCCAGGAAAAACGGCGAAACCGTCCAGGTAGTGCTAAGCCACAGGGTCAGGCTCAACATCAGGCCACCAAACGCGGCCACCCGGCTTAACAAACCCACCAGCGTACCCAGGCCGATGGCAAATTCACTTGCCAGAATAAACGCGCCGAACAAGACAGCGTTTGGAGCGACCACGTTTGTCAGCAGACCTCCGATAGGCGACCCGGCCTGGGCAAAGCCGGTTAGCTGATTGCCCAGGTAGCCTGCTGCTTTTGAGTCGAAAAACTCCGGGTCGGTCAACTTATCCCAGCCCGCCGCCAGGAAGGAAAATGCCAGGAATAGGCGGAGGGGTAAAACTGCGGCGGCGGCGGAAAGCGGCGTTTTAGTTTGCACTTGAGTCGGGGCCGAGGTCTGTGGGCTGTTTGGTAGGCCAGACCGGGACGGCTGATTACGTACTTCCAATGGTGCTGCTCCTTGTTTCCTTACTTAACTAACTCTTAAAACAGTTTTAACTGTAAAACTTAGGCTAAATTTTAGCTACCTTATATTAAACGCTTCCCAGGCCGCCCATGTCCAGGGTCAGAAAGCGCGACCTTAAAATCCTCTTTCCTTAAAATCCTCCTTTATAGTAACCGCTATTTTCGCGTAAAGTGCTAATAAGGTATGAAGTTTTTGTAAACTTTAGTTTCTTTGGTAAAGGATCATTAACATTCATTTTACACTTTTGGAATAGTTCTTTAGTACCTCTAGGGCATAATAAACTATGTAAACAGATATTTCTAGTATGACCTAACTCAGTCATTCTAACTCATGGGGCGGTATACACGGTTGGCCTGAATAGGGGCAAACGGTGCAAGGAAAGTAAACCAAAGTTTAAGAGAAGCATGGCAAAGAAAAATGGTAATTAAGAAAATGGAAAGTTCAAACGGTAAAACCTCCCGGTCCGGGCTGCGCCGCTTAGGAGCGGCCCTGAGCCTGCTACTGGTGACGTTATTGCTGAGCTTGAGCCTGGTTGCATGCGGTAGCGATAACCTAAACGATACGCGCAGCTTGCTAACGACTACTCAGGCGGCTACAACCGTCGCCGGGACAACCCAGGCTGCTACAAATGCAGCTACCACGGCGGCGGCTTCAAATGCAGCTACCACGGCGGCTACCAGCCAGCAATCTCAGCAAGTTTCCCAGCCAGGCGCACCAGTTGCTCAGACAGCGACCGATCAGGCTGAAAGCAATTCGGTGGTAGATGTAGTCAAGCGCATTAACCCGGCGGTGGTAACAGTTTACAACAAGACTAACCACGTGCCGATTCGGGGCCAGGTGCCTGGTAACAATCGGGCTACCCCTACTCCCTCCACCGGCAACGATGGTCAATCCGGCTCTTACGTAGTGCAGGGCATCGGAAGCGGCGTAATTATCAGTGCCGATGGCTATATCGTCACCAATAACCACGTGGTGGACGGCCAGGACAACCTGACTGTGGCCCTCAACGATGGCAAGACTACCGTTCCGGCCAAGTTAATTGGCAAGGATAAGCTGGGCGACATTGCGGTTTTGAAGATTGATGCACCTGTTCCAGCTTATGCAAAATGGGCTGATCGGGTAGACGTGGGCGAAACGGTCGTGGCGATTGGCTCGGCTCTGGGTAACTTCCGCAATTCGGTCTCGAAGGGTGTGATCAGCGGCCTCAACCGCACTTTGCCCGGCGATACCAGCACGACGGCTTACCTCCAGACCGATGCGGCAATCAATCACGGCAACAGTGGTGGCCCGCTACTGAACCTGCGCGGCGAGATTGTCGGGATCAATACGGCGGTAGTCCGCAGCACCGGCGAGGGCCAGAGTGGTTCGACGGATGTCGCCGAAGGTTTAGGCTTCGCTATTCCGGCTTCGGTTGCCAAACTGTTGGCCGACCAGCTAGTCAGCAAAGGCCAGGTTTCTCGCCCTTACTTTGGCATTACCTACCAGATGATCACCCCCGCAGACGCCGGTTCGCTAACTGCCTCCGGGCGGACGGTACCGAATGTCGAAGGAGCCTGGGTCAACCGCACCGGCTCGAACCAGCCTTCAGTAGTCGCAGCTAGCCCGGCGGAAAAAGCTGGTTTGAAGGATAACGACGTCATTACCGCTATTGATGGAGTGCCGCTCAACGATAACAACCCGTTGGTCAACGTCATTCTCAAGTACAAGCCCAACGATACCGTCAAGCTAACAGTCCAGCGTGGTACCCAAACCCTGACGCTCAACCTGACCCTGGGAGAGCGACCCGCCGATAGTTAGTGGCCTACTTTTAGCAATTAGCGATTACCCGCAAGGTTTCTAGTAAAGGGTAAATCGCTAATTGCACCATAGAACAATATCCTCCTGTCCTTTCGCATCTTACGGTTCAAACTACTAACCAATTCAACCTGTTGATCCCAGAAGCTAGAGCCGAGCGGCTCTAGCTTCTTTATTTCATTTCGTGCAGGATTTTGCAATTTCGTCTGAGACTGGCCCCTTTTTTCCTAAATTAGTTCAGCCCGGTAGCGCGGCAGTCCGGTTCCTGGCTTGTGTTATAATGACCTAGACCCGCATTCACCCGGTGGAATTTCACAAAGCAAACTAACTCAAAGGAGAGAAAAGTATGGATTATAAGCTGCCTGAAGAAATTGTGGAGATGAAAAACGCCACCCACGATCTCGTCCATAATGTGCTGATCCCGATGGAACCGACGGTGGACAAGACTGGCAAAGTGGTCGAAGAGGGGCTAGAGCAACTCCGTTCTTTGGGTTATTATGGCATTACGATCCCGGAGGAATATGGTGGAATGGGCCTGGGCCAACTGGCTTATTGCACCATTTTGACCGAGCTTAGCCAGTCGCATCAGGCTTTCACTCACGAACTGGCGATTGCTAATGGTATCGGCTCACACGCATTGCTCAAGTTCGGCAACGACCGACAAAAGAATAAGTACCTGCCTGAAATTGCGACTGGACGGATCGTGACGGCTTTCGCCCTGACCGAGGCCGGGGCGGGCAGCGATGCTGCCAGTATTCAAACCAGTGCAGTGCCGTACCGGGATGGCTGGTTGCTCAACGGCTCCAAACTTTACATAACTAACGCCCTCAACGCCGACCTATTTACGGTCATTGCCGTGACTGACCGCGAGAAGAAGTCGCGTGGCGGAATGACTGCTTTTCTGGTCGAGCGCGACAATCCTGGCTTCAAAGTAGCTCAGATTTTGGAGACGATGGGTAGCCAGCCTTACTGCCACGGCGAACTTGTTTTCGAGGATTGCTACGTACCGGCGGAGAACATGTTAGGGCAAATCGGGGATGGTTTCAAAGTGGCGATGATTGCCCTGGACGAAGGCCGGGTACACGTGGCCGCTTCCGCTATTGGGGTCGCCCGTCGCCTGATTGCGATGAGTACCGATTGGAGCAAAAGCCGGATTGCCTTTGGCCGCCCGATTGCCGATAATCAGGCGATCCAGTGGATGCTGGCCGATAGTGGAACCGAGCTTTTCGCCTCGGAGCAGATGCTTTTCAATACCTGCTGGCGACTTGACCAGGGTGAACGCGTTAGCAAAGAGGCGGCTATGTGTAAACTCTTTGCCACCGAGATGGTTGGTCGGGTAGCCGACCGCGCCGTCCAGATTCACGGTGGCATGGGATATATGAAAGAACTGGCAATCGAGCGAATGTACCGTGATGTACGGGTGATGCGCATCTACGAAGGCACTAGCGAGATTCAGCGTATCATTATCTCCCGCGAAATGCTCAAAGGCAATTTGTAGTTAAAAATTTGCCTTTTACCCTACAACGCTGGTGCTGTACCCGCGCTTTGAGCTGAGAACGAATTCGTTGGTGGTGGCGGCTGGTTGAGTTATCTATTTCGTCGAACAATATTTTCACTACCGTACAGAATTAAGAAAAGGGGCTTGAAGCGCGGTTGTCAGTGGTGTTAAGCTACCTTAGAAGTGGAATAAGGCTATGGGAAAATTAATATACTTTATAACGACATCGCTAGATGGCTTTGTTGCTGATAAAAATGGTAATTTTGAATGGGCTATGCCAAGTGAAGAAGTACATGCTTTCGTAAATGACATTGTGCGTGATGTAGGTGTGTATCTATTTGGACGCAAAATGTACGAGATTATGAAGGTATGGGATACTATTCCAACAGAAGGGGCAAGTGGCCCTATGGACGGGCCAAGTGAAGCTATGAATGACTACGCTAAAATTTGGCGAACTGCAAAGAAGATAGTCTATTCCACTTCGCTTTCTGGTGTCACAATAGCTAATGCGACGATTGAGCGGTCTTTTGACCCAAGCACCATACAAAAATTAGTGGCAGAATCAGATAAAGATTTTGACATTGGCGGCCCGTATTTAGCGGCTGAAGCAATAAAGGCTGGTATTGTCGACGAGTATCATCAAATCATTGTTCCCCAACTAATAGGCAGTGGCAATTATTGGTTACCGAAAGACGTTAAAAGCGAGCTTAAACTGGTGGATTTGCGAAAATTTGAAAATGGCTTTGTGCATCTTCAGTATAGTAAAGTTTGAATCTACCTTGCGGCTACCATGTCGTTAAATTCTGTTGTTTCTGACTTACACCTGAAGAAGGGATTGGCCTACAGATGTTGGCTTTACCTGCCTCGGCCCATTTCTAAATTTTGTACGGTAGTGAACAATATTTGTAGATTCAAAGTCCGGGCTGTTAACCTGGACTTTTTTATAATTTAATCGAATCTTACTTCTTGCCCTGCCGTGTAATGGCATAGTAGTTGCTTTATTCAAGAAAGAGAGAATAAAATTGTTCTGAAGAACTATTCTCTCAACTAAAAATTAACAATTCTTATGTCTTTCTTTAACTAACCTCGGCACGTCTTATGCTTAATCCATAGGTGTTCAGTGTTGAGCGGATCATAAAGAGCTTAGAACACTATGAGATAGCAGGGCAACTCGCCCCTGGATGAAGAAGTCATAGGTAAAATATTAGCAAGGTACGTTTATAACCATAGGCTGTATGTTTGAACCGGCGTAACATTCAAGCTTAGGATGTCGAACGCGAAGGCAAAGTTAAATCATTGATAGATGTAGAATTTTTGCAATGTATGAGTTTTAGGGATAAGAAGCAGCTTGTGTACCTTGCGGAGAGTGATTCAAGGGTAAATTAAAATGGCAAAAGTATTAGTAATAGATGATGAGGCGTCTATAGCTATTCTTGTAGCTGAAATTATCGAAAGCTATGGTCACGAAGTCACCATTGCTCATAACGGGCGGCAGGGTCTGGAACTGATTAAAACCGGCATTTTCAAGATGGTGATCAGCGATATAATGATGCCTTACCACAATGGAAATGATTTGCTAAAGGTTGTCCGGTCGGAGGGACGGTTGGCAAATACCTGTTTCGTGTTGATGAGCGCAGTGGCACACCTGGCGCACCTGGATAGCGAGCCTAAAGCCGACGCATTTGTAGTAAAACCGTTTGATATAAGCGTAATCGACAAACTGGTGCAAAATTTCCTGGGTGCACCTGCTTCGTCGGCTGAGCTTGGCCGGGCGCGGACTATCACGATGCCACGGCCTAATCAGAATCAGCCGCAGCGGCTAAATTACGCCGATAACTAACATGATATGGGTAACTTCAGCATAAAGGTAGTGCCGACGGCCAGTTCAGTCTGATAGCTGAGGGTGCCGTCGTGCAACTCCACCATTTTTTTAACCCCGGCCAAACCCAGGCCCGCCCCCGGAATAGCTCCTACATTCTTACCACGGTAGAAAACTTCGTACAAATGAGGCCAATCCTCGCTCGGAATACCAATACCCCGGTCGATCACACTCAGGTTTATTTGGCCCGCCTCGTAAGCTAACTGCAAGCGCACCTCGCTACCTTCGGGCGAAAACTTAAGGGCGTTAGCCAGGAGATTGTCGAGCATCTGACGCAAGAGCTTATGGTCGGCTTCAATGAGGTAGTCTTCCGGCCAGCTATTCTCGAACACTAACCGATGGGTCTGGTTTTCCTCCTGTTGCAATTTTTGAAGCAGTTCAAGGCATAGCTCAATTGGATTAAAGCGACTCAGGTGTAGTACCAGCTGTCCGGCTTCGGCTCGGTCAATCGTCAACACATCTTCAAGCAATTTGGTCATCCGCTCTACGGCTTCTTCGATCTGGCGCAAGTGACTTTGTTGCCGCTCTTCTGTCATTCGACAGCTATAGCTGCGCAAAAGCTCGGCAGAGGAAAGGATAATGCTGAGCGGAGTACGTAGCTGATGAGAAACCATCGAGACAAATCGGTTTTTAAGTTCGCCTACTTCTTTTTCATTCGCCAGAGCTTCTCGTAATTCTTCTTCCAGGAGTACCCGCTCGGTTATCTCCACCGAAACTCCCAACACTCCCACGATCTGTCCGTGCAGATCGTGCAAGGGAGCGAAAGAAGCCTCGAACGCCAAACCTTCTACTTCGTTGATAGCCTGGAAAGCCTCTCCGTTCAAGGCCCGCTGAATACATTGCTGCACTACCGGGTAAGCCTTGTAAACTTCATAGGCCGACTGTCCGATAACCTGACCTGGCACCAGCCCTAATTTAGCCAGCCCGTTACCCTCCGAAAGCGTAAAAATCCCGGCTTTATCAGTCGCAAAGACGATTACCCCGGTACTATTGATCACCGAACGCAGCAATTTTTCGCTTTCGTGCAGAGCTTCCTCGGTTTGTTTGTGTTCTGTTATATCGTGGTAGTAAACCCTCAACCCTTGCTCGAAAGGCTGCAACTTCACCTCGAACCATTGCTTGGTCGGCCAGAAATAATTCTCAAAAATTAATTCGGCCCGGTCGTTCATGGCCTGACAAAATTTGTGATATTGCGGAGTGTTGAGCAGTTCGGGAAAAACATCCCAGGCACTTTTACCCAGCAATTCACGCCGAGAACGTTTGAGCAAAGCTTCGGCGTGGCAGTTCAGGTAAGTGTAACGCCAATCCCGGTCTAAAGCGAAAAAGCCGTCACTGATGTTTTCTAAAATATCCTCCAGCCGCCAGTTTGGAAGGTCTGGGCTGCCGGGAAGTTCGAGGGACACGTTGCTGTAAGACACATAACACCTTCAATAATTTTTGACTAGAATTGAGAATGGCCAGGAAAGTTTTCGCTTTCTTTTGTTACACCCCATATAGTGGTTTTATATTGTTGTATACATTATAAGAAATTGCGGAAGGGAAGTAAATCTTTTTTAGGTCTTGTCACACAAATGTAATACTTAGCATTATTCTAATAAACAGGGTCTAATGGCATATTATTTGCTTCGATATTCTAGAGGAAAATAAAGTGTAGCGGGAGATAAATCAGGAAAATGGAAGCACGGGTTAATGATTCAAAATTTGCTACAGGTTTAGCCGCCGCTCATCCGCATCTGGGTCTGGTTTGCATTACTTCTACTGCCGAGGTGCGCTTTCGCACTATAACGCGCACGCGCTATCTCAAACTGCCCGAAGCCGAGCGGTACGCCGGATTACACGAACTTTACACCGATAACCTGCGCCGCCTGGAGGGGGCCATCACTTATTGCGCCGAGCATGGCATTCGACTTTACCGCATTTCGTCCCAACTTTTCCCTATGAGCGATTTGCCCGGCGACCCAACCGGGCCGCAGGTGCTGCAAGACCTGGCGGCGGAACTGGCAAACATCGGTTGGCGGGCAGTCGCTCAGGCTATTCGGATTGTGATGCACCCCGATCAATTCGTGGTACTTAATTCCGAGTCGCCCGCTATCGTTGCTTCGAGCCTGGCCGTGATGCAACGGCACGCTCTTACCCTGGATATGATGGGCCTGCCGAGGACACCCTGGACGGCTATGTGCATCCACGGCGGCAAAGGCGGTCGGGTCGAGCAGATGGTTGAGGCTATCAGCCAGTTGCCCCCGAATGTGCGAAACCGGGTGGCGTTGGAAAACGATGAACACGCTTATGGAGCTAATGAAATTCTGGAAATTTGTCGGCGGGCCGGAGTACCAATGATTTTCGATGTGCATCATCACATCTGTCACGACCGGTTAGACAGCCTGGAAGACCCTTCGATTGCCGATATATTGGTAGCCGCCCGCGAAACCTGGCAACCGCACCCCGAATGGCAGCTTACCCATCTGTCTAACGGGCGTGACAGCTTTAACGATCCGGCTCACCACGACTTCATAACCAACTTGCCGAGTGCTTTTCGGTGCGTTCCGTGGATCGAGGTGGAGGCGAAAGCTAAAGAGCAAGCGATTGCGCGGTTGCGGCAGAACTGGCCGGAAGCGGAGTAGCTAAAGCGAAAAGGCCCGAACGAAGCTTTTGAACAGTGAACAGAATAAGTTAGCTAAATTTATTGGGTTCTTTTACCTTAATGATTAGAACAACAACCAGTGCAACCTTAACTGGAGAAGGAGGAAAAATTTATGGCGACCGAACAAAAAAACAGCAGCGGTCTCGATCTGGGGCGGCTGTGGGAAACAACCCTTAAACCTAAAAAGGTAAATGTGGGTGAGGGCGAGAGGGTAGCAACGGGCCTGGGTGGTGGTCTTTTGACGCTGGCCGGTTTGCGCAAGGGTGGGCTTAGCGGCACGCTGATTGCCGCGGCGGGCAGCTATACGGCTTTTCGGGCCGCTACCGGCTACTGCCCAACTTACGATGCCCTCAAAATTGATACAAACATCGAAGGTGGAAACGCCAATGCCACCGTCCACGCCAGTAAAGCCGTTAAAATCAAACGTAGCGCGACGATTGATCGGCCGCGCGAACAGCTTTTCCAGTTCTGGCGTAACTTCGAGAATCTACCGCTCTTTATGGAACACCTGGAATCGGTTAGTGTTACCAGTCCGACTCGTTCGCACTGGGTCGCAAAGGCTCCTCTGGGTCGCTTGGTCGAATGGGACGCCGAGATTTATACCGAGAAAGAAAACGAACTGATTTCCTGGCGGTCGCTGGAAGGCGCACAGGTTAATAACGCCGGGTCGGTGCGTTTCCTGGATGCTCCGGGCGGGCGTGGCACCGAAGTTCACATCGAAATTGATTACGAACCCCCGGCGGGCATTCTGGGGGTGGCAATCGCCAAGCTGACCGGCGAGGAACCGACCGAGCAGGTAGGGGAAGACCTGCGGCACCTCAAAATGGTGCTGGAGGCAGGCGAGATCATTACCACAAAAGGCCAGCCAAGCTGCCGCGACAACAAGTAGATTTGGGATGGGCCAGCCGAATAGAAATGGACTGTGTTTTGATTAAACATCGTTCGGTTGGCCCATCGTATTTTAGGTAAGCAAAACAACGAGGAGAATAGACTGATGAAAGCTCTTTGCTGGCATAGTAAAGAAGATGTGCGGGTCGAAAATGTACCAGACCCCAAAATTCTAAATAAACGCGATGCCATCGTTAAGATCACTTCAACCGCGATTTGTGGCTCCGATCTGCATATGTACGACGCCTATATTCCCTCTTTAATGCCTGGCGATATTCTGGGCCACGAGTTTATGGGTGAAGTTGTCGAGGTTGGCCCGGAGGTTAATAACTTGAAGGTCGGCGACCGGGTGGTAGTGCCGTTTACGATTGCCTGTGGTAACTGCTACTTTTGCAAGAAAGACTTGTGGTCGCTGTGCGACAATTCTAACCCGAATGCCTGGATGGTAGACAAAATGTATGGTTATTCCGGTTCGGGCCTGTTCGGATATGCCCACTTTACTGGCGGGTTTGCGGGCGGGCAGGCTGAATATGTGCGCGTCCCGTTTGCTGATGTCGGACCGTTCAAAGTGCCGGAGGAGCTAACAGATGACCAGGTATTGTTCCTGACCGATATTTTCCCGACTGGCTACATGGCGGCGGAAAACTGCAACATCCAACCGGGTGACGTAGTAGCGGTTTATGGGGCTGGCCCGGTCGGTCAGTTCGCCATCAAGAGTGCCTATCTTTTGGGGGCGGAACGAGTGATCGCGATTGACCGGGTGCCGGAACGTTTGAAGATGGCTCAGGAGCAAGGCAAAGCCGAAACTATTGATTATGAGCGGCATAATGTAGTCGAGAGCCTGCGCGAGATGACCGGCGGGCGTGGCCCCGACTCGGTAATTGACGCCGTAGGGATGGAGGCGCACGGCATTACGCCCGACGCTTTCTATGATAAGGTTAAACAGACGCTCCGGCTTGAAACTGACCGCCCGACCGCGCTACGCTCGGCGATCCAGGCTTGTCGCAAAGGCGGTACGGTTTCGATGCCGGGCGTGTACGGTGGGGTGGTGGACAAGTTTCCTTTGGGGGCAGCTTTTGACAAGGGCTTGACATTCAAAATGGGCCAGACCCACGTACACAAGTACCTGCGCCCACTGACCGAACGCATCCTGAAAGGTGAAATTGACCCGTCGTTCGTGATTACCCACAAGATGAAGCTTGACGACGCTCCGCACGGCTACCGCATTTTCCGCGATAAGACGGACGAATGTATCAAGGTTGTGCTAAAGCCATAGGGAACACAATAACCAATAGCACGAAGCTACCAAGTTTCGTGGGTTTCGTGCCATTGGTCAAAGGTTAAAGAAGGAGAAAACAGATGCATCAGCAAGAGCAGGAAACAAACAAAGGCGATGTCAAAGAAAACACTCAGGCCGGAAACAAGGCCGGTGGCAAATTCCCGGAGAAGACCGGCGAAACTTCCCAGGCCGAAGGCGACCGCGAAACTATTGAGGCCGATTTGAAAGAGAAAGACTCGAAACAGGCTTAAGCATCTTAACGGAAATGAGTCATTTCATTTCTGGCTGAACTTGCAATTTGAAAGAGGATCGTTAAAATGGGTTGGATAACGAATGGGTTGAGCGTGGGTGCGGGTGGTTGGTGGGTGGCTAACCAGCTTATGAAAGGCCAGAATGAGGCTGATTTACACGGTCAGGTGGCCCTAGTGACAGGCGGGTCGCGTGGGCTAGGGCTGCTAATAGCCCAGGAATTCGCCCGCGAAGGCTGTAAAATCGCCATTTGCGCCAGGGATTACGCAGAGCTTCAAACGGCTCGCGCCGAAATACTCAAGAGTGGAGCCGATGTTTTTATTGTCAAATGCGACGTGAGCAACCGGGCCGAGGTCGAAAGTATGGTCGCGCAGGTGACGAACCATTACGGGCAGATTGACCTTCTGGTTAATAACGCTGGCATTATCGAAGTTGGGGCGGTACAGGATATGACCATCGAAGATTTTGAAGAAGCGATGGGGATTGATTTCTGGGGTGTTGTGTACGCGACGCTGGCTGTATTGCCGCAGATGCGAACGCGCAAGGCTGGCCGGATCGTCAACATAACTTCTTTTGGTGGTAAGGTGGCTGTGCCGCACTTGCTGCCCTACAGTGCCGCCAAATTTGCCGCTCACGGCTTTTCGCTGGGTTTGAATGGCGAACTGGCTCAGGAAGGTATCACGGTTACGGCAATTGCACCCACTACTCTTCGGACTGGCTCGTATGTCAATGTGCCGTATAAGGGAGACGCCCAAAAAGAATTTAACTGGTTCAGCCTGGGTGCTTCGGTTCCGGGTCTTTCGATGAGTGCCGAACGCGCCGCCCGCCAGGTGGTGGAGGCGACCAAACGGGGCGAGGCCGAACGTATTTTAGGTCTGCAAGCGGTAGTGGGCAGCAAGTTCTACGCCCTTTTCCCTAACCTCAGCGCAGACCTGAGCGGTTTTGCTAACCGCCTGATGCCCCGACCGGGCGGTACGCGCACGGTGCAGGGCCAGCCGTTGCAAAAGCAGGCCGCTTCACCTCTGCAAAC
>JBBRBE010000008.1:0-77299 GCA_038206175.1 Chloroflexia bacterium | reverse complement strand
GCCATCTACCTGCCAGTACATCTTGTACTGCGAAAGGTTCAGGTTAGTAAGCCGAGCTTTGAAAGGCTGGACGCCGCTCAAAGTCGTTCCGTTGGTCGGCCACCAGATTTCAATTTCGCTGCCGCCTACAGGCGGAGTCGGTGTCAGCGTCGGAGTGGCTGTTGGAACACGTACCGTTGGCGTTGGCGTCGGAGTAGCCGTTGGAACAGCCACGGTCGGAGTCGGTGTCGGGCCAGGTACAGTTGCGGTGGGCGTTGGGGTTGCCCCGACCGTCGCCGTAGAAGTGGGCGTTGGGGTTGCCCCGACCGTCGCGGTCGGCGTTGGGGTCGTTCCACCACCCGAAGTGACCGTGATAACTCCGGCATTAGCGGCCCACAAATAATTAGTTGACCAGTCGTTGTTGAACACTCCCACGCTCAGGCTGTACTGCCCGGCAGCCTGGTTCGCGGCTGTAGCCCAGTTGAAAGTAAAACTGCGGGTCTGGCCTGCCGTAAAACTTTGATTAGAAACGAAATTCTGGAATACTTTCGTGCCGGAAGCATTGTAAACTTCCACGTCAACGAGCGCGTTTCCGGCGGCACTGGCTTTGATAGCGGCAGTCAGGGCAAAAGTACTGCCCGCCCCGCCACTGGTCGGGGTGATGCTGACACTAGCCAGGCTAAACGTTAGCGGCGTGGGAGAACCGCCATCGCTGTACCCAAGTTTCAGGGTATCGTAGCCCGGTTTGTTCTGCACTGTGTAATCTTTATCGCCCGCCCCGCAACAAGCCGGATTGCTATTCCACTCCCAGTATTGCACCCCGGCAAACCAGGGGTAAGCGTTCCAATACTGCAACATCGCGTTTATAGCGTTAGACTGCTCCTGGGGGTTGTAGTTGCCGGTCTTGTTGTAGTCCCACGGGTTGATCGCCGCGCCATCTACGCTGCGATAACCGACTTCGGTAAAAACTACCGGCTTGCCGATGGATTGCTGGAAAGGCTGGATTTTGTTGGTATTCCAGTAACTCCAGCTATCCATAAGCTGCGAAACGCTGGGGTTATCGTAGTTGGACAGGCCAAAGTAGGCTGAAATACCGATATAATCTAAGGCATCCCAAAAGCCAATGTGAGTAAACTCCTCGGCGAAGAAGTTACCGCCCCAGTTAGCACTGTAAGTCAGGCTCCCACTAAAACGCGACCTGACCTGGGCGATCAGGCTGCGCCAGCGCGGAGTGTTGTCCGAATTAGAAGTCGAGGTCGCCATCGAGATTAGCTCGGCCCCGACTACAATTTGCTCGACGCCATTGCTTTGAGCCAACCCCGCGTAATAATTCAAAAGGTTGCTGTAGTTGCTGTACCAGCTATTACGGTCGGTTGGGTTGATGTTAGCCCGCCACTGGCCGTCGTTGGGATCGAGATGAATTTTGAAGGCTACTTTCATTCCCAGCGAGTGAGCCTTGCTGATCGCGTGAACCAGGGCCGCATCGGTCGGGGCGTTCGAGGCCCGGTAGATGTAGCTCGAACCGACGTTATCCTGGCGCAGAGGAATAATCAAAGTCAGGTAGTTGGCGTTCGCCTGACGCGCTTGCTGGATCGCGCCATCGCTGGTAGAACCGGCCCAATCGTCGGCCCCACGCGACTCAAGCGTAACGCTCTTTTGCCAGCTTGCCGGAGTAGCCGAGGCAGGGGCAGCCTGGGCTGCCGGTTGCACTCCGCTTATTCCCAGCAGCCCGAAACAAGCGGCCAGATAGAACACTGCCGCTAGCTTCAACCGCACCGGGCCATAGCGTCCAGCGCGGAAAACATTATTTGGAAGCTTCATCGCTCTTGTCCTTTTGCTAAAGTTAAAATCAGTTTAGAAAATTGGCAGTATTGAACCGGCGCAAAGTATCTTTGCGCCTCGCGGTTTATTCGGCATCGGCAGCCGCCATTCCTTCGCTCGTTCGCTCTTCTACAAGCCCTATCGCTCGTCTAAATTTATTTCGCCTGGTGCGTAGTTTCCAAACAAGCAAGAATGCTTCCAGGAAAATCTTGCGGCTCATCTTGCTCTGGCCCAACAGCCGATCCGGGAAAATAATCGGTACTTCGCTAACCTCAAAGCCCGCCCACTCGCATAGACAGTTCACTTCGACCTGAAAGCCAAAGCCGCTAGATTGAACCTGTTCGGCCAGGTTCAGGCTTTGCAGCACAACCCGCCCAAAACATTTGAAGCCGCTGGTGCAATCGCGGGTTTTGAGGCCCAACACCGCCCGCGAGTAAAAACTACCGCCTCGGCTGATCAACTTGCGATACCAGGGCCAATGCTCCACCCCACCGCCCGCGACATTGCGCGAACCGACCGCAACGCCGGTACGTTGAGCCGCCTGGAGCAGGGGAGCCAGATATTCTGGCTTGTGCGAAAAATCAGCGTCCATCTGAAACAGGTAATCGTAGCCGTGTTGCAGACCAAAGCGGAACCCTTCCAGGTAAGCCGTCCCTAGCCCCAGTTTACCGGGCCGGTGCAGGGCGTGGACGCGGCCACCGCTTTCATTTGCGATCTCCTCGACTAATTCGCCCGTACCGTCGGGTGAATTATCGTCTACCACCAGCACATCGTACTCTGGCCCTTGCCCTTGAATGTGCAAGATAAGCCAGGCAATGTTATCCCGTTCGTTATAAGTCGGGATGATTACCAAACAGCGCGGTCTCATTTTCTCCTCCTCCTTGTTCGTTCAGGCAGCACTAGCCGGGTTACTGGCTTTGTCCAGGCGTCATTTGCCGGGTACTGGCTGCCACTATTATTAAAGCAGGAGGACTGGCCGCCGTCATTCCCCCCATCGGGGGGTGAATTTACTACAAGTGGGGGATTGTTGAATAGTTCTGGCACTATTATTGTATAAACAGTTAAAAGAAGCTCTTTACGAGCATGCCGGGCGGTTCGAGGAAAGCTTGACAGAGAAAGCTTGACAGGATCAGGCCGGTAATTTGATTTTGAAGAAGGGGTTGAGGGTTTGTTTCAAAAACACCAGATTTACACTTTAATAACGCTTTACCGTTGGCTGGTGTTACTCCCGCCGGGGATCGGTCTGCTTTTGAACCGGCCTGATCGTGGATGGCTAATCGCCCTGGCAGGGCTGGCCTTACTTAATACGCTTATCCAGACCGGCCTTTTCTTCAAACTGCGGTCATCTCTCCACCGGGATTTTACTTATGAGGACAAACCGACCTACGCCGGTAAACTGCCTCTGCTGTTTCTTATTTTCGAGCTACTGGTAGCTACCCTCTTAAATACCTCGCCCGATAACTCTTATTATCTTTACTCGCTGGCTCCGCTTTTTGCCGCCGCTTTCTTTTACGGCTTACCTGGGGCTATGCTCGGTGCGCTGGTGCTGGGAGCCAGCTACACCGCCGCCCGTGTGAGTGCCTGGCTGGTCAGTAGCGAAAATTCTAATCCGTTTAATGTTCTCGCCAATCTGGTCGGTTTCTTCCTGATAGCAGCCCTGGCCGGGTATTTACTGAAAGTCCTGGAGCAGTTACGTCAGTATGCCGCCGTAATCCGCCGCTATCAGGGCAACCTCGAACGCCAGAACCAATCGCTCGAACGCACCAACCAGCACCTCGAATACCTGAGCGATTTCAGCCGGGTGCTGCAAGGCGGTCATACTCCGGCCCAGATCGAACAATTATCGCTTCAGTATTTCACCCGGTTGCTGATCAACCGCCGGGCGCACTTCGAGACGCACCCGCAACGGCTCGGCCAGGTGCAAATTGTAAAGGATGAAACCGACCTGGACTGGCTAGCTCCGAAAGGTTCTGCCGCCACCGGGGGTCACTCGAACGCCGCGCCTGACCCTTCGACCTCCACCGATACCTTAAAAGTAACCCGTAAAGATCAATCTTACTGGCTGGTTCCCCTGATTTATCAGGGCGAGCGGTTCGGCTTGCTGGCCTTACCCAACGCGACGGACTACCACACAAACCAGGCGAACAGCGAACAGGAAGAAAAATTACTGGTTTCGCTTCTGGCCGACCAACTGGCCCGCGTACTGGGCAGCCTCAAGCAAACCCAGGCTCTGGCCGTCGAAGCAGAACGGGCGAGACTGGCGATGGATATGCACGATGTGGTTGCGCAGTCTTTATTTGGGATTGCCTACAACCTGGATGCCTGCCTCAAGCTTCTGGATAGAGACCCGGCAGGCTCGAAACAACGCCTGAGCGACCTCAGAGGTTTGGCCTTTGACACGCTCAGCAGCGTGCGGGCGATTATTTATGACCTGTGGAACGAGGAAACCGGCGAGAGTGATTTTGCTCAATTTCTCCAGGCATATCTTAAAAAGGCCGCCCGGCTTTACCCCTTCAAAATCCGCCTGGAAATTCAGGGGCCACCCGGCGGTGGTCAGGCCGATTTCAAATTAGACCAGGAAAGCCAGAAGAACCTGTATCGCCTGGTGCAAGAAGCCCTTTCTAACGCGGCTAAACATTCGGGGGCCACCGAGGTGTTGATCGAGTTGAGGCGCACCGGGGCGGGCCTGAATCTGGAAATACGCGATAACGGCTGTGGTTTCAAGCCGGAACAGCTTCCTTTCTCGCTCTCGCCCGGCACAATGCCGACCAGATCGGGCCAGAGCCAGGCCGCGCCTTCCCCGGTGACGACGGGCGGGGTGGGCCTGGTGGCAATGCGCGAACGAGCCGAGCAAATCGGGGCAAAGTTGATCGTAGAAAGCAAACCTGACCAGGGTACGCGGATCGCCGTTAACCTGCCTCTGGCCGCCTGAAATCCCGGCACAATCTCTGCTTAGTATTAGGTAAATTGTTTTGTCAGGAGAAACTGTAGTTTAAGCGGGTAAGGTATTCTATCAACACCAGGTCAGGGAGCAAGGTAAGTGTCAGAAGAAAATTTAAGCGGGTATGCCGAGGTTGCTTTTAGCCCAGACGGTCGGGGCGCGGCTGAAATTCGGCTGCTGGTGGTAGACGACCACGAGGTGGTACGTAAAGGGCTGGCAATGGTGCTGAGCCTGGAGCCAGATATAAGGATTTGCTGCGAAGCCGGGAGCGGGGCCGAAGCGATTGAGAAAGCCCGCGAACTCAGGCCGGATGTTATCCTGATGGATTTCAAGATGCCGGGAATGAACGGCATCGAAGCAGCCAGGGCGATTAAAGCCAGCTTGCCGCAATGCAAAATTTTGATTCTTACCGGCGTAGATGCCGATAGCACGATCTTCGAGGCTCTCGAAAGCGGCATTGACGGCTATATTCTAAAAGAAGTAACCCCCGACGAACTGGTGCGGGCGGTACATTCGGTCGCTGCCGGTCAAGCTTACCTGCACCCAACCGTCACGCGCAAAGTTCTAGCCAGGATGAATCAAGCCAGAGGAACCGGGCCGCAGCCTAAAGCACCTTACGTTGCCAGGCAGCCTATTTCCTCGTCCGGGAACGAGGAAAGCGGGTACTACAAAGAACCGAGCGAAAAACTGACCGAACGAGAACTGGAAGTATTGCGCGGTGTTGCGCTTGGACAAAACAATCGGGAAATTGCCCAGAGCCTGATTGTAGGCGAGGAGACTATTCGTAGCCACCTGAAAAGTGCTTTTCGCAAGCTCGAAGTAAACGACCGCACTCAGGCCGTAGTGGTGGCTTTGAAACAGGGATTACTCAGGTTATGACAACCACGAACTTGAGATTGCAAAACAAACAGTTGGGAGCCTACCGCTTGCTTTCTTTGATTGGCCGGGGCGGGATGGCCGAGGTCTGGCTGGCTCTGCAACTGACGCTCAACCGGCAGGTAGCCCTGAAGATTTTGCCGGAGACGCCCGACGAAGAAGGAGATGTAAATCATCTGGTCGAGCGATTTGCCCGCGAAGCCCAGGCCGTGGCCCAACTCGACCACCCCAGCATTTTGCCGGTGATTGATTACGGTCAGGCTCTGGGCTACCTCTACCTCGTAACACCTTATGTGCCGGGCGGCACGCTGCAAAGTCGGCTCAAAGGCGAATCCTTAGCCCGCAATCTCATGCTTGATCTGTTTCAGCAGGTGCTGGATGGAGTAGGTTTCGCCCATAGCCGGGGAATTATTCATCGTGACCTCAAACCCGGTAACATTCTGCTCTACAACGACCATCGAGCGGTAATTGCTGATTTTGGGGTAGCCAAGATCGAGAACGACAACCTGGCTTTAACCCAGACCGGCATGATTGTTGGTTCGCCGGAGTACATGGCCCCGGAACAGTTCATGGGCGAGGCCGAATATCGGAGTGACCTGTACTCGCTAGGGGTTGTGCTATATCAATTGCTAACCAATCAGGTGCCGTTTTCCGGCACTTCGGCCTGGGAAATCGGCTTGCGGCATCTTAAAGAAGCCCTCCCCTTGCCGCATCCCCTGATACCACTTCCGCTCGAAATGTTTCTGGCAAAAGCACTGCAAAAGCAGGCCAGCGACCGCTTTGCCAGTGCCGCCGAAATGAGCCTGGCTTTTCAACAAGCCCGGCATCTGGTGGCACCCGCCGAATTAGAGCGACGCCCACCCGCGCTTCAACCGGGCGAGCCGACTGTCGCTTTTCCAACCAAGATAGTTCAAAGCAAAATGGCGGCTTTCGACCCGACTTTACCCAAACCGCGCCCAGGGATAGGGACAACTTCGGCCACTCCACCGCCAGAGGTTGGGGCCTCTAGGCTAACCCAGGCGCAGGCCAGCGAAACTATTATTTCTCCCGGTATTCCAGTAGGATCGAACACGGTTAAGCCAATCGAAAACCGGGTTCCGCCTGAACCCGTATCGCCTGAAGTCGAAGCACCTGTAACGTCTCAGAACGGGGCTTTTCCTGGCTCAGACCGGCAAAATGCTCAACCGGCCCAACCTCCTGCGCCGCCCATCAGCCCGGTTGAATTCAGCCCTGTTCCTGATAAGGTCGAGCCTGAGCTTCGAGTTCCGGCGCAACCTCTGCGGCCTCGGTTTAGCCCCTCCTTAAACGATGCTCCATTGCTCGACCTGACTACCCGCCCGGCCCCACGGCGTAAAGGTAAAGCATGGCCTTTACTACTCATCCTGGGTACGCTGGGCTTTCTGGCTCTGGCGGTGGCTTTGGCCGTAGCGGTAGTGGTACTAAACTCGACCTCTACTTCCACCACCCGGCCCACTCCTAAAGCGGCGGTGGTGGCTGGCCCAACTCCGTCTGGCTCTGGATCCGCCGGGGTCACGACCGTCCCAACTTTAACCACTGCCAGTCCTGTAAGTGTGGTTGCTACCACCGCCAGACCAGTTGCAACGAGCCAACCCGCTCGTCCCGTCACGACTACGACCACGACCACGACCGCATCTTCCGGGCCGGTTAGCACCGTTGCTCCCGGCCCTGGCCTGACCGTAAAATTGACGGCGGCCAGAGGAACCGGAGCCAAAGGTACAGCAGTGCTGACCGACAAAGGAGCCGGAACGGTTGCGATTGACTTTGATATGGTCGGGTTGGGCGAAGGACGGCACGGCGTTTATATCCGGCAGGGGAGTTGCAAAGATGAAGGGCAAGGCTTGATAAAGTACGAATTGCAACCACTGGTGGTCGGCTCGGATTTCACAATCAAGACTACCAGCACCTTCAAGGCCGACTTTGCTCTCCTGAGTAAAGGCAATTTGTACCTGGATGTCCTCAACTACCAGGGCGATTTCTTTTACACCGCCAGTTGTGGCAACCTGCCTACCTCTGCTCCTTAAAGGTATTTGGTTCCACTTTTACTCATTTTAAAACTCACTCTGCACCAGAGTTAAAAAAAATGTTTTGTTTGAAACCGAGGCTAGGAGGTTTCGCGCAACCGGGCCGCCGCCTGGACGATGACGGAAAGTTTATGCTCGGCCAGTTCAAAGGTGTTGACCGGACGGTTGGAGAACGTGCCAAAGCCGCAATCCGGGTTGAGGAAAATACGCTCTGCCGGTAGGTAAGTCAGGGCTTCCTGCACCCGTTTAACAACACTTTCGACGGTTTCAAGCTCCGTAGTACGCGGGTTAACCACTCCCAGCCCTAATTCTTTACCGTCCGGCCCGCTAATAGTGGGGTCTTCGAGCAGGGCTGCCAGTTCACCGGCACGGGGCGTAGCATATTCTAGCACAAGCTGCTGCACTTTCAACCGGCCAAAATAAGGGGTGAGCGGGTGGTAAGAACCACTTAAAAGGGTTTGTTCTTGCTGGCTCCAATTGCCCCGGCAAACATGCAAGCCGGTGCGAACGCTCGGCGGTACTCCTTCTAATACCCGGTTAATCAGCGAAACTGCAAATTCCAACTCCTCGGCAGGGTCGCCACGGGTCGCCAGGGCCGCGCACATAAAAGTACGGGTTTGACCCGATGTAAAAACTAATTCGGTCAGCACTGGCTCGTCAAACTGGATAAAATCGGCTCCGGCCTGAACTAGCTCGTGAACTTCCTCGCGCAAAACGCGAACTACATCTTCGGCCAGTTCCTCTTTAGAAGCGTAAAACGAGCGGGTGACTTCCTTAACCCACATAGCGCGGGTTAGAATATACGGGCCGGGTAGCGGAACTTTGATCGGTCGGTCGGTATGTTGCCGGGCAAACAGGTACTCGTCAAGGGCCAGTGGTTCGCGCCGCTCTAACCGACCGACACAGGTAGGATTTTGGATCGAAAAAGCCGGAACGTCGAGCGTTTCCAGGATCCGCTCGAAACCAGCTTTATCTTCTACCACGTCCAGCATTTCGGCCAGCGACATCAGTTGCACCCCGGCCAGTTTATCGGCCACGAACGAATAAAAGTTATCCCGGCGTTGTTCGCCATCGGTTACTAGGTCCAACCCTAGCCGGTGCTGGCTTTGTAGCACCTCTATAACGGCTTGATCGGCCACGCGGTTAAACTCGGCGGCGGATAGCTGGCCGCGTTGTTTGAGCCGTTGCGCCCGCAGTACCTGCGGGGAGCGCGGCCAGCTACCGACCGAAGTTACGGGAAATAGAGGCAGTGGAGAGGTCATGCTCAAGCTTCCTTCGTGGCCGGGACAGCCTGATCTTCAAAGAATTTCTGGTCGGTGACGGCTTCACTTAGAATGTCGTAGCCGCTAACCCGACCGGGCAACCACTCTTTCAGCCCTTCCATATCCATCATTTCACGGTGAGCCGGGTTAGCGTAGCTCATCCGAAACAAAACCTCGCGCCAGCGATCTTCCTGCTCGGTTGGAAAGCTTTCTAACACGGTAAAATTACAATGGTCAAATGGTGGAGTGGTTGCCAGTACCATTAACTTGCTGGGGTCGGCGGTACCATCGGCTTGCCAGCTTTGCCAGTTCAAATCCAGCACCGCGCAAGCATCACTCTCGCCGCGTTGCAAACTTCGCAAGGCTTCCAGTTCGCCGCCCACGTGGTCGCCGTGCTTGCCCACCAGCAGGTCGAAGCGGCGTAACTTAAAATCGCGGTCGGCCAGCAGACCGGCCCGTTCCAGCACCTGCAAGGGAATGAGGGTCGCCTGAGGCGAATCTTTCGCTCCGGTAGCGACCGTCTTACCGCGCAAATCGGCCACAGTGTTGATACCACTATCGCGTCGCACCAGTAGATGCGTAACCCGGTCGCGGTCGGTATCGCGCATTGCAATCGCCCGGCACGCTCCGCCGGTACTTCGTTCGGCTTCCAGCCAGGCCAGCGGCGAATTCCAGGCAATCTGGATATGACCGGCCACCAATGCCTCGACCATTAACTCGTAATTACTATAAAAAACATAATCTATCGGGCAGCCTTCCCCGTTGAAGAACTCTTTGATAATATCCCAGATTACTACTACTTTGGGGTCGTAGACTACCGCCCCGACCAGAATTGGTGCTGCTGATTGCTGCATGGCCTAAGCTTCCTCTTTCTTGTTCGCTTTGTTTTGTATTGCATTGTTTGAGAATATTTTTCAGGAATGAACGCCAACCAGTTCAGGGAGACGTTCATTCTTGCGGGCGGGCCTGGCCTAGAATAGAGCCATTCCGCACAAAGCCCGACCGATAAAATCTTGCAATACATCGGCGGTTGGAGCCATTACGCTAGAGGCTCTGGCATCCCGAAAGTTACGCTCGATACTCAAATGGCGGCTAAAGGCCGCGCCGCCACAGGTTTGCATGCCCAGGTCGGTCACTTTAATGGCCGTTTCACCGGCGGCGGCTTTGGACTCCAGCACCATCAGCACCGTGGTCGGGCCGGGATTTTCTACGGCGTCAATGACGCTGGCGAGATGGGCGCGGGTGCGGTCGGTCTCGATGCGCATCTGGGCAAGCCGGGCGCGTAGATTTGGCAGGTCGGCCAGCGAGTTGTTAAGGTGTTCCATACGGCTGCCAGTCAGGTGGCCGATAGTGGTTTGGACTGCCGCCTCTGCCGTACCGACCGAAATGGCCGAGTTGCCCAGGTTGAACCAGGGTAGCACTACTTCGAGCATGGTGCGAAAGCCGTCGCTGGGTTCACAAAGGGCGCGTTCCGCCGGGATTTTGCTTTCTTCCAGAAGCATCGGCGCACTGGAATTACCCCGCATACCCAGGCTGTTCCAGGCTCCGTTGACTTTGAAGCCTGGATCGTTCTTGTAAACCATGTAGAGCATGGTATCGAACGGCTCGGTTGCGCCCGCCGTCCGGGTAGATACGACGTAGCTATCGGCCTCACCTGCCGAAGTCACCCAGGATTTAAGAGCCGACAACTTTACCTGACTGTGCTGGTCGTCCGCCCAGACAGCCTGACTAACCGGCGCCCAGAAATGGCTCCGCGAACCTTTCTCGCTCCAGGCCAGCGTAGTCAGGTGCTGACCGGCGGCAATCTGCGCCAGAACCTCGGTGGCCGGGCCAGGAAAGGCTACGTAGCAAGCACAACCGCTCAGGTGCATCAAATAAATCATAGCGGTCGAGGCGCAACGCTGAGCAATTTCGTCCAACACCGCACAGGCTACCCGCACGCCCTGGCCCATTCCACCGTACTGAGTGGGGATAGTCAGCCCCAAAAACCCCGCTTTTGCCAGCGCGTCAATGGCTTCGTGCGGAAAGCGCGACTCGGCATCTACCGCCGCCGCATGGGGCGCGATCTGCTCAACCGCAAGTTGGCGAACTTTCTCAACCAGGGCAGTTTGTTGTTCATTCAAACGATACATAATTATTGATACACCTTTCTCGTATAATAGAATTTAGTTGGCTGGAAGCTATACCACAAGAAAACTTACAACCCCTTAAAATAAATTTCCGGGTCGTTAGCTAGGTAGTTATCTTTAATTCGAGCTTTAGCTCCACACCTCGCTGAAGCGTATTTAGCAAAGGCGAACGACGCTGCACTTCTTGCCAGATACGAGCCAGAGTAAGCTCGTCTGCCTCAGCCCGGACGTAAATCTTACACTCTATAGTCTCAAACCCGGCATGACCGCTCTCGCCGATGACCCCCAGGTAAACCAGCGGGTTATTTAGCTGACCGCTAACACTGGCTTCCAGCGCGTCCAGTTCGACTCCGGCCCGTTTAGCGACAGCCGCAAAACCGGCCAACAAATCCCCACCCAACGCACCGAGCAAATACTCAACTGCGTCTGGTTGTGGGTCAGTAGGTCGAAAACTGGCTGCCTGGTTTATCTGGAAAGCATTGTTGCGAACATAAGCGGTAGAGGTAGCAATCCCGGCGTCGCCGACCTCTCCACCGCGCCAGCGTACCCGCGCTTTCCAGCTATAAGCATCCGGCAGGGCGCGGCTTTCACCTTGATTTGACATATTATTACCATTTGAGAAGCGATGCGCAGCACCATTTCTCAGAAGCAGCTTAAAAGGGCTAAAACAGGTTTGCCCACGAACTTTGCACGTTATGGTTTAGATTAGATAGATGTAATAAGAGCTTTGGACAGATTGATTATAGCACAACCTTTTAGTAATGGCTTAAATATAGTTGAGTTATGGCATAGTGGAGACGTTTGTTGGGATATGTGCCGGGCGTGGAGTGGAACGTTTATTGCATACTAAATAATTATTAGGTTTGGAAAGGTGAAAGTAACACTAAATTAGCTAGAAAATTAGTTAGAAGAGACCAAAACCAGGAATTTGGAGTATAAAGCATGACCAGCGACTTCTCGTCAGATAAAGTTGACTGGCCCTATGAAAATCCTATTCCCACGGCGGGGGCCAATACCCCCAGAAGCGTCGGGGGACGTTATGAGTTACTTGAGCTAGTCGGGTGGGGAGCAACCTCCCGGATTTATCGCGCTCAGGATCAAAAACTCAAACGGATAGTGGCCGTCAAACTTTTGCGCGAAGAATATGGCCGAGACCAAAACTCGGTTACACGCTTCTACCGCGAGGCGCAAGCCGTTGCCTCGCTACCCAGCCAGCATATTGTGGATGTCTTCGATTACGGCGAATATGGGGACACTTATTTCATTGCAATGGAATATGTCGAAGGCTTAAACCTCAAAGAATTACTCAAACGGCAAGGCCAGTTTGAACCGGAACAAGCCGTTTCGATCATCAATCAGGTGCTGCTGGCCCTCAAGATCGCTCATTCGCGTGGCATTATTCATCGGGATGTCAAACCTCAAAACATTCTGGTACAGTCGGGGGATGGCATCGTCAAGTTAACCGATTTTGGGGTCGCGCACGCCCGTGATAACGTAAATATAACCACGCTGGGTGCGGCCATCGGGACGGTTCATTATATGGCCCCGGAGCAGGCCAGTGGCGGCAAGATCGGCCCGGCCACGGATTTGTACGCGGTTGGGGTAGTTTTGTACGAATTGCTGGCCGGACAATTGCCGTTTGAAGGCACTAACCAGATGCAAATCGCTTTGCAGCACCTCAATAATCCTGCACCGTCTTTTAATAGCCTGGGTGTGAGTGTGCTACCCCGCCTGGAAAGGGTCGTTCAACGCGCTCTCGCCAAAAATCCGGCCCAACGCTATGCGAGTGCCGAAGAAATGCGCCAGGAGTTACTGCGCTCGGTTGTTTCGATAGAAAAGGTGACGCCTGGGCCTGCCCCACTTGAGCCAACCACCCTCGCGCCACTCGTCCGGCCCAGGCCGGTTGCGCCAGTCCAACCAACCCGTTCTTACCAGTTCCCCCTGGCTAGAGACGGCGGCGCAGAAAGAAAACCTTCCAACAGATTGTGGTTGCCGTTGTTATTACTTGGATTGCTGGTGCTGGGTGGCCTGGGGGTTTGGCTGGCGACGAGTCTGGGGTCGGGCGGCAATAGCCGGGCGATAACAGCGACGCCCCCGGTAGCCCAGGTGGTTAGCCCGACTGCCAGAGGGGGGGCGGTAGGTAGCGGGCCAGGGACGACTGCCACCCCCCAAACTACCACCGCGCCGGTTTTGGCTCCAACCGCCCCGCCGCTTCCAAGTGCAACGCCCGTGCCGGCCACGCCGACCGTTCAACCGACGCAAGCTCCAACCGCCACGGCTGTACCGCCTACCGCTACCCCTTCACCGACGCAGCCTCCGACCGTGCCTGTCACCGTCCAGCTTACCACCTCGACCAGTACAACGGCGGCTACAATTAGCCCCTATGGGTTGGAGGGAAGTTATAAACGGGATGACGGTAAGCTTTACGGGCGGGCCGAAGTATCCCTTTACGGGACCGGAAGCAACTACGAGCAAGGAACGCTTAGTTTTAAGCTGGATCGCGTCGCCGATACCACTATTTTGCTGCGCCTTACCGGGCTGGATGACGAACGCGCCGAGCGGTGCAATTTGCAGGTTACGCTTAATGGAGTGAGTATTTTTAACGGCCCCAACACTTTTCCAAACGCGCCTACCAACGACAATGGCGAAGGAGGAAGCAACCGCTTCTGGGGCCAGATGATTATTGTACTACCGGACAACCTGCTCAAAGCCGGAACGAACACGCTTACCCTACGCAACAACACGCCCTGGGCGGGCTATCTGGGTATACCTTATATTCTGATAAGTAGTATCGAAATCGTTAATCGGGACTGAGAACCGCCGTTTTCGCTCAGGCCCTGCGCCTCAGTAAACCTGTGAGTGATTATAAAATCCAGGTAAGCATATAAAAACCTACCTCTGCTCAGAGGTAGGTTTTTATATGCTTACTTATCAGGAGAAGGAATTGGCGGGCCAGAAATTCGTTTCGCCAACTGGCTGATATTGTTGAGGTAGGCGCAGGGGGAACGAAACCGTTCCATCTGCCCAGGCCGAGACAACCTCTCCTTCTACTTGCAGGGCGGGTTCAGGTAGCCCAACAACAGTTCTCTCAAAGGCGGTTGCCATTTCATAGGCCGTGGCGAAGCGTTCGGCGGGTTGCTTGTGCAAAGCTTTTGCCAGGAAAGCTTCGAGCGGCGGCGGAATGTCTGGATGCGGCAAGGGTAAGGCCGCGCCCAGGTGAAGTCGCCCGGTTTCTAGTTTAGTCTCGCCCGAAAAGGGAACTTTCCCGGTCAGCAAGTGGTAAATCAGGATGCCCACGGCGTAAAGGTCACTGCGGTAATCGCCAAAACCCATAAATTGTTCGGGAGCCATATATTCGGGCGTTGGAGCAACCAGACCTGCCGAGATTGTCTGGACGTTATCGTGCCGGAAGCGGGTTAAGCCAAAATTAGCCAGCGCGACCGGCCCGACCGGGAAAGTCAGAATATTAGCGGGTGACAGGCTACCGTGCATGACGGCGCGGCGATGAGCAAAATCCAAACCGTCCAGAACCTGCAAGACTAACTCGCTCACTTCCGGCAACGAAAAGCTGGGACGGGACAACCGCTGTTGCAAAGGCCTAGCATCGGCCCGGTACGGCCAGACCAGGTAGAGCCATTCTTCGTGCGTGCCACTGGCAAGCAAAGGCCAGGTCGCCGGATGGTCTAGCCGGGCCAGCACGTGGGTCAATTCTTCAAAATTTTGGGTCAGGGCCGGGCTGACTGGCGCGGACGAGGCCGTAAGCAGTTGCACGGCTACGGGCAGGCTCTGGCGGGCAGCTTTTCCCACTGGCTTTGCCAGCCAGAACTGAGTTCCAGCGGGCGCGTCGAGCCGAGAGATTAACTTGAAAGAGCCAATTTGTTTGCCTTTTAGTCGGCCAATTTTACTATTCATCGCTTCCATCGAGCTTCACTCCTTCCTTTGTTTCCTTCGTGGCGTTTGTTCCAGTCGCGGCCAAAAAAAGGCTTGAACGGAGTTGAGCGGCAGGGGTAGGAACCGGGGCCGGACTGGTGACAACCGGGGCCGGATTGACAGAGGGTGCCGATGGAGCGGTTCTGGCTCCCAGACTGTTCAAGGCCAGCAAAAGCCCGGCCAGAAGCCAGCCTGCCGCCGCCAGGCCGCCCAACAAAGCCCGGCGTATCCGCAACCAACGTGCCCGGCCCGATACCGGGCGCGGCTCTTGCCTGGCTTTTGGGCGGGTCTGTGTCGAGGCGGATTTAACCTTCTTTTGAGGTTGTGGCTGACCTTCTACCACCAGTTCGGCCAGGTGAGGCGCGTCCTCAGGCCCGGCAGGAATCGCCGCCAGGACAGAAAGGGTCGGCTGGAGCGTGGCTGGTTCGGGTCGTTGGGTCAAAGTCGCTACGCCGCCCCGGTCGGATAGAAGTTGAGGCTGGAAAGAAGCTTCAGGAGCAATCTTTGGAGCGGGGCCGCTCAGGGGAGCCAGGGTCGGTTCGACCGCTTCTACAACAGGGCTGACTGGGCTTACCCCTGGTCGGGCCACCGAAAACTGATTGACCGCTCGCTGGAAAGCCGCCAGCATCTGGGCAGCGTCGGCAAAGCGTTGAGCGGGCCGTTTTTGCAAAGCTTTAGTAAAGAATTTCTCGAAGCACTCCGGTATTGCCGGGTGGGGTAAGGGTAGCGGATCGTTCATTTGCCGCATCCCAATCTCCCAGCCCGATTCACCTCGGTAGAGCGGTTGCCCGGTCAAAAGCTCGAACAGGATGACCGCCATCGAGTAAAGATCGCTGCGGGCTTCGGACTGGCCGAGGAACTGCTCCGGGGCCATGTAAGCGGGCGACCCAATAACGGTGCCAGTCATAGTTAGAGCGATATTTTCATTGAGGTTCATGGTGTTTGCCAGGCCAAAATCGGCCAGCACTGCCCGGCCTGTCGGGTAGAGCAGAATATTGCCAGGCTTGAGGTCGCGGTGAAGGATGCCCTGCCGGTGAGCGAAGGCCAGGCCGGTCAAAGCCTGCTCGAACAGATCAAAGGCTTCGCCTGGCGGCATGGGCTGCCGTTCTAATCTCTCTTGCAAGCTACCGCCGCCGACATAAGGCATCGCCAGGTATAGATAACCGTCCGTGTGGCCGTAATCTATAATCGGCAAAATATTAGGATGTTCCAGGGCTGCCAGAAGGCGGGCCTCACTCTCGAAGCGTTGAATAAGGCCGTTGTCTTGCTGGTCACGAATTACTTTAAGTGCCAGATCGTGATTTAGGGCTGTATGGTTGGCTAACCACACGTCGGACAGGCGACCCCGCCCAATCAAGGCCACCACCCGGTAAGCTCCCAGTTGTTTATTTTCTAATTTCACCTTAAATTCTCCCTTACTTTATTCTATCCACCCCTACATTCTAAGATAGCTCCGCCGGGCTGACCATCCCATAAGCGGGGGATTGACCCTGGCTCAACCGGGGGATTAGACCACTCCTGTAAGTAATCACCCACCTGAGACCGCTTCAATCCCCCGCTTATGGGATGCCCCACACGGCCAGGGTCGGGTATCCTAGCAGCAGGAAGGGGAAAACTTAATGGATAACAGGTTGGAACGAACATTCTCGACTTTTGGGCGGTTTCTGATAGTGGGCCTGGCCGGAACAATTGTAAATTTGCTGAGTCTGGCCGGGCTGGTGAGGCTGGGCCTACCAAACCTGGGAGCGGCCTTGCTTGCGACCGAAATCGCAATTATTCACAACTTCTTATGGAACGATAAATGGACTTTCAAGCAAAACCAGGCTTCTACCAATGGATCAAATTCCAGGTTGGCCCGCTTTGGTCGCTTTCAGCTTGTAACTACCCTGACGGGTATCCTTAGCCTGGGTTTGTTTGCGGGGCTAAACAGCGGACTTGGCTGGCATTACTTGCTGGCGCAACTCGGAGCCATCGGAGTGGCAACCGTTCTAAATTTTGGGGCGAACTCTAAGCTAACCTGGAACCGCAATCACGTTCGCTCCGTTCCAGGCTGGCTTAAAACCGGTACCGGCGAAATGCAGGATTATTAAGAGCAGGAGATTTATTTAAAGTGTTAAATAATCAGGATTGGTTAGATTTGGCTAGATTGGTTAGATTGGGAGGTGACTTGTGAACTGGAGTAATTTTGGGCTGGTGATTTGCTCTCTTTTACTGGCGGCTCAATCCACCTATTCCACTGCCCTCATGCTATACGCCTGGCAGGACGACGGCAAGCGGCAAAAAGCGCGAGTGCCGACTCAGTACAAACGACCGAGGGTTCACTTCACGATTCTGCTTCCGGCCCGCCACGAGGAAGCCGTAATCCAGGATACTATACAGCGCGTGGTTGACCTCGACTATCCGCACCACCTGGTGCAGGTGCTGGTAGTAATCGAGGCGGGCGACCGTGGCACAATTGCAAAAGTTGAAGAGAAATTAGCTCAACTTCACGAGCAGGGTATTTATCACGTCGAACTGATCACCTTTAGCGATCCGCCGATTAACAAGCCGCACGGCTTGAACATCGGTTTGAAACGAGCCACCGGCAATGTAGTGACAATTTTCGATGCCGAGGACGAACCGCACCGCGACATTTTGCAAGTAGTCAACACCGTAATTACCCGCGAGTTTGCCCCGGTGGTGCAGTGTGGCGTGCAACTGATGAATTATGCCGACCGCTGGTTTAGTGCCTTGAACGTCCTGGAATACTTCTTCTGGTTCAAGAGTCGCTTGCACTATCACGCCTCCGCCGGAATGGTTCCCCTGGGCGGCAATACCGTTTTTGTGTGGCGGCAGTTGCTCGAATGGCTGGGCGGGTGGGATCAGTATTGCCTGACCGAAGATGCTGATGTCGGTATCCGGCTTAGTGCCGCTCACGTACCTATTCGGGTGATCTACGACGACGAATACGTTACTAAAGAAGAAACTCCGCCCTCGGTCGGGCAATTCGTCAAGCAGCGCACCCGCTGGAACCAGGGCTTTTTGCAGGTGCTGGGCAAACTCGATTGGCTCAAGCTTCCGACCTGGCGACAACGGTTGCTGGCCCTCTATACCCTCATGTCACCCTTGATCCAGGTGCTAACCCTGCTTTACCTGCCGCTCAGCCTGTGGTTGATGTTCTTTGTAAAAGTGCCGGTCTGGGTCGCGCTCATTTCGACTTTGCCGCTCTACCTGATGATCGTGCAGCTAATAATCAGTCTGGCCGGATTGCGCGAATTTATCCGGCTGCATCGCCTGCCCCATTCCTGGCTGGCCTATCCTCGGCTGGTGCTGTCTTACTTCCCCTATCAGGTGCTGTTAGGTTGGGGTGCTTTGCGGGCCTGCTGGCGACACCTGCGCGGGATGAATACCTGGGAAAAAACCCTGCATATCGGAGCGCACCGCACCGCGACGGCCCCGGTTCGACCGCACGTTCCGGCAGGCCAGGCTCCGTTGGGACAACTTACCAGTCAGTTTATGTTTGAACTGGATAACCAGCCGTCCGAGCGGCAGTTAGAGGAGGTGATCCGTGGCTAGTACAACTCGAATTCGCCCGCAGACCGCCGGGGGAGAGTGGGCCAACCGGCTTCGAGACCTTCGAGCCAGGCTAAACGACTTGAACCTGAGCCGCATCTGGGCGGGCGAACGTGGGCTGGTTTTGGGCCTGGTAGTGGTTGGCCTGGTGGCGCATAGCTTCAACATGCTCGACTATCCCTCGTTTACTTTTAAGGACGACGAGGGTATTTACGCCGCGCAGTCCTGGGCCGTGCTGCGCGAAGGACACCTGACCCCCTACACCTATTTCTACGACCACGCCCCGGCAGGCTGGTTGTTATCCGCCCTGTGGATGGCTTTGACCGGCGGTACAAACACTTTCGGGAACGCGGTAGATAGCGGGCGAGTTTTAATGTTAGGGCTGCACCTGGGGATGGTTCCGCTCCTTTACGGGCTAACCCGGCGGCTAGGCGGCACCCCTCTCGCGGCAGCCCTGGCGACCCTGCTTTTCTCGCTTTCACCTCTGGCGGTCTTCTACCAGCGCATGTTCTTGCTGGATAATATAATGCTGTTCTGGTTGTTGCTAAGCCTGTACTGGCTCAGCGACGAAGCGGGTCGCCTGAGCCATCGGGTCTTGAGCGGCCTGGCTTTTGGCCTGGCTCTGGTAACGAAAGAAACGGCTGTTTTCGTCTTACCGGCGGTCTTGCTGCTGGCCTGGCGGCAACGCCGTCCGCACCAGGGGAATTTTGCATTCAGTAGCTGGTTTGTGCCGATGCTGATGGTGGTAAGCTGGTATCCTTTGTATGCTTTGCTCAAAGGCGAACTTTTAGGAGCCGGGCAAGCTTTTGGTTTCTTTGTCACCAATGGCGGCGGTTCGGGGTCGGGTGTATCGCTGGTGGATGCGCTCAAATGGCAATCTACCCGCAGTGGCGGCGGGATATTCAACCTGGATAATCTCTTCTGGCAACTGGTGCGGACGGACTGGTGGCCGCGAGACCCGATTTTGCTGGCCGGGGGCAGCCTTGCCAGCCTGATAAACCTGTTACGGGGTTGGCGCAATCGGCAGGCCCTGATCGGGGGGCTGTTGGGTTTGCTGCCGCTAGTTTATCTGGGCCGGGGTGGAATAGTTTTCGATTACTACATTTTGTTTGCAATACCTTTTCTATGTCTCAACCTGGCATTGCTGGCCGGATGGCTGCTGGCCCGGTTGCCCGGACGCGGGTCGCTCGTAGTCGCAACCCTGGCAGTGGTGGCTCTCGTGGTGAGCTACAGCTTGCTTGGCTCTCTGCCCGCTCTGTTCACCGAACATCCCGACCTGGCCGGACGGGAAGCTACGAGTTGGATCAAGCAAAACATTCCCGCTTCCAGTCGGCTGATCATCCGTGATGACCTGTGGGCGGGCTTGCACGAGCCAGGTCTGGGCGGGCCGAGCTTTCCTAACGCCCATAGCCATTGGAAGGTAGCTTCCGACCCGGCTATTCGGGACGGTGTTTTTGAGGGAGACTGGCGCAAAGTGGATTACATGGTAATGTCGCCCGGTCTGATCGAGTCGTTCAATGCCACCGACAACAAAGTAGCCCTGGCAGCCCTCGCACACGCACATCTGGTAAAACGCTGGGAATCCCCGCTCGGCACCGAAAGTTTGCATCCGCGCCAGATTATCGAGGTCTGGCAGGTAGACCACTAAAGCAAGCGTCGCTTTCCTTTGAGAGAGCCAGAAATGCCTGGGTAGGTAGCCGTTGATAAAACCGCCATCTACCCAGGCGTTTTTGCTAAATCGGAGGTTGCCTTCGCCCTGGGGTGTACGTGCTGAAGTATTGCACATTTCTCTCATGGTGAGTTAGAATGAACCCGGAACGAAGTTCTTGTTACAGTGACAAAATCTGATCCAGTACAGCAAGAACAGCCAGAAGCGAAAGTCCCTATAATTGCTCATACAGCAAAGAGCGAAAAGCGAAGAAAGAACTGAACAAGCGGTAAACCTTGAGAGCGAGGAGGAAATCCTGCAATGAAAGCAGTTGTGATGGCTGGAGGCGAGGGTTCGCGCCTGCGCCCGTTGACGCTAGGCCGTCCTAAACCAATGGTTCCAATAGTAAATCAGCCCGTGATGGCTCATATAATTGACCTGCTTAAAAAACACGGCATTACCGATATTGTAGTAACCCTGCAATACCGGGCCGAGGACATTCAAGATCATTTTGGCGATGGCCGTAGCTACGGCGTAAACATTAAATATTCGGTCGAAGAAATCCCACTGGGTACCGCCGGTAGCGTCAAGCTGGCCGAGGAAATGTTGGACGAAACTTTTATTGTCATTAGCGGCGATGCCCTGACCGATTTCGACCTGGGCGCGATCATCAAATTCCACAACGAAAGACATGCTCTGGCGACGCTTACGCTTACCCGCGTGGCAAACCCGCTCGAATACGGCGTGGTAATCTTGAATGAAGACGGGCGAGTGCGGCAGTTTCAGGAAAAACCCTCCTGGGGCGAAGTTTTTTCCGATACGGTCAACACCGGCATTTATGTAATTGACCCCCAGGTTTTCAAGCACATGGAAAAGAACACTCCTTACGACTGGAGCCAGCAAATTTTCCCTCAAATGCTGGAAAAAGGCGATCCGATCTACGGCTATGTGGCCGACGGTTACTGGTCGGATGTGGGCAGCCTGAACGATTACATGCGCTCGAACGCCGATATGCTGGAAGGTAAGATTAATATCGAGATGCCCGGTACGAACATCGGCGGCAATATCTGGGTTGACGAAGATGTGGAGATCGCCCCGGACGCCCAACTTTACGGGCCGATCTATCTAGGCGTGGGAGTGAAGATCAAGGGAGGGGCGATTATTCGCGGGCCGACAGTGATCCGCGACTTTACGATCATTGACAACCGGGCGGCGATAGACCGCTCGATAGTCTGGCGCAACTCCTACGTAGGCGAACGAGCCGAATTGCGCGGCTGTATCGTGCTGCGGCAATGTAATATCAAGGGCCGGGCGATGATTTTCGAGGGAGCCGTCCTGGGCGATAATACAATTGTAGGCGAAAGTGCCGTAATCGCTCCCAATGTGAAAATCTGGCCGAGCAAAGAAATCGAGCGCGGCGCAACCGTCAACACTTCGATCATCTGGGGTAGCCAGGGGCGGCGGGTTTTGTTCGGACGATATGGCGTCACCGGCCTGGTAAATGTGGATATTACGCCGGAGTTCGCCGCCAAGCTCGGTGCCGCCTACGGAGCGATCTTGCCCAAAGGCTCGACTGTCACGGTCAACCGCGAATCGCACCACACTCCGCGCATGATCAAGCGGGCGATCCTGAGCGGCTTGCCCAGCGCGGGCGTAGATGTGAGCGATCTGGGCAACCTGCCGATCCCGGTAGCTCGCTTTAATACCCGCAATAGCGAAGACGTGCAAGGCGGCATCCACGTGCGCCTATCGCCCTACGATAACCGCACGATTGACATCCGGTTCTTCGACAAACGCGGCCTGGACATTGATAAAAATATCGAGCGTAAGATCGAAAATGTTTTCTTCCGAGAGGATTTCCGACGGGTTTATCTGGACGAAATCGGGCGGATTGACTACGCTCCCAACCCGGCAGAACGCTACACCCACGATTTTCTCAAACGGATTGATATGGGTGGTACGCAAAGCCAGACGCGGGGACGGCGGGTGGTGGTGGATTACAGTTCGGCCAACACCAGCATTATCTTGCCCAGCATCCTGGATCGGATGGGTTGCGACGTGGTGGCCCTGAACGCTGCCGTGGACGAAGACAAGCTTTTTCGCACCTCGGAGCAGTTCCAGGAGAGCATGAAACGGCTGGGCGTGATTACCAACACGCTGGACGCCGACCTGGGGGTCAAAATTGATACGAGCGGCGAGAAGGTTTACGCGATTGACAACCGGGGCAACCAGATACAACCCATGCAACTGGCGGCGGCGGTCGCCCGCATGATGCTGCAAACCCAGGGCGGCGGTACGATTGCCGTACCGATCAACGCACCGAGCATTTTCGAGCGGATCGCCCAGAAGCACGGCGGTGAAATTCTCCGCACAAAAGCAAATCCTTTTGCCCAGATGCAGGCTGCCCTCAAAAGCGGGGTCGTGATGGCAACCGATGGCGAGGGGGGCTTTATCTTTCCTTCATTCCATCCGGGGATGGATGCGATGTTCGCCGTCGCCAAAATCCTCGAACTGACGATCAAGCGCGGCGAACGACTGAGTGAAGTGGTCAACAGTTTGCCGACTTACGCCCTGGTGCGCACAAAAGTCGCCTGCCGATGGGAGGACAAAGGCAAGGTGATGCGGATGCTCAACGAGCAGTACAAAAACGGTCACGAGCAAATTGACGGAGTGCGGATCAACCTGGGCGACGAGTGGGTGCTGATCCTGCCCGACCCCGACCGCCCGCTCTTCCACATCTTCGCCGAAGCGCAATCGTCCGATCAAGCTCAGATTCTGGTAGATAAATATGCCGGGCTGGTAACAGGTTTGCAGCAGTAAAACCGTTCAGCGTCTGCTTACGTTATGGAGGCAAGCCTTAAGCTGTAAAGAGCGGCCACTCGCTGCATTCAAGAGCAGTCAGATAGCACCCCTTCCAAACCTAATCAGGCCGAAAATAAAAAGAGCAAAAATGCACATTTTTGCTCTTTTTATTTTCGGCTTAGCTGCCGGTGAGAACCGGCGCGGGCCGGAGGGGATGAGCCACCTGCACAGCGCGGGCGGCAGCCAGACCGCTGCGGACGGCTCCTTCCATGCTTGCCATATAGTCCTGCTGGGTGTAGCACCCGGCCAGGAAAAGATTTTCGACCGGCGTGACCTGGCTCGGACGGTACTGGTCGCTGCCAGGTTCTTCGCGGTAGATCGAGTTTGGAATACGCACCACCGTACCTTTGAGAATGCGGGCCTGGGCCGCCTCCGGCCAGAGGTTAGTCAGGTCGGCGTGGCACTTCTGGACAATTTCCTCGTCCGACATTTGCCACAGGGGAGCGGCGGGCGCAACCACCAGGCCCATCACCGAACCCTTATTCTGGCCGTAAGCGCGGGGACTGGTGATGCTCAAATCGGCAAAGACCGAAAAACAGGCGTCGGCACTGAAAAAGAGGTTGTCTGTCGAGCAAATCCGGCGGTCGTACCAGATTTGGACATTCATCACCGGCACACTTTTGAGCTTCCACATATTGTCGAAGAAGGCGTGGCGGCGCAGGCGGTCGGGCAACATCTGGCGGGCACTGTGGAGCGGAGCGGCAATCACATAGGCGTCGGCCTCGACGGTCGAGCCGTCCTCTAGCCTCAAACCCGTCACCCGCTCCGCGTCGTCCAGTTCGATCTCGCGCACTTTCACGCCGGTCTGGATGCGCCCGCCTGCCTTTTCGAGGTGGCGGCGTAATGGCTTGAAAATACCTTCTTCGGGGGTGGTATCGAGGAAACCCAGTTCGCTGGCGCGGGTGCTGCGGGCGAAATAGTGAAATACGGTCGTCATCGGGCGGGCACTCATTTCGGCGGCGGGCAAAAAGCCAGTCGAGAGCGAGATCGCATTCCAGAGCTTATCAATTACGCTCTGGCGCATGCCGCGCTTGTGATGCCAGTCGCTATAGCTGTACTTGTCTAGCCCCTTGATAAAGCTCAGCCCTCGAATATAAAGGATGAACAAACCCCACATGTTTGTCAGCTTTTCCGGCAGCGTGAACAGCCGATTATTGGAAAAAGCGATTATGCCGCTAAAGGGAGCCGGAATATTGGGGAAATGTAGCCGGACGGTTTGACCACCGGGCCGGGCCATCAGAATTGTATGCTCTTTCCACTTGATGTTGTTATAGGCTCCCACCCGTTTGAGAAAGGGCAGCAGTTGCTTGTAGCAACCGAAGAAAATATGCACCCCGCTCTCGATAGAGTCGCCCTGAGCGTCCTGCCAGCTTGAAACTTTACCGCCCAGCACCGCCCGCTTTTCCAGCACCACAACTTCCTGTCCGCTCTCGGCCAGTTCGACCGCGCAGGCCAACCCCGCCAGCCCGCCGCCGACAATTGCTACTTTCATGTTTGGTTAGTCGCATCCTTGCTAGTTTTTAAGAGGCGGCGGAAGCCTGAATTACGACTACCGCCGTGAAAATCGCCAAGCTATTTGTTTGTAAAATTTTAGTCGTAAAAACCTTAGTCGTAAAAACCTCGCCCGGTATCCTGGCCCAGCCGACCGGCCCGGACGTACTGCCGCAGAAGGGTCGCCGGACGGTAGCGCGGGTCGCCCGTTTCGGCCTGAAGATGGTCGAGGGTCGCCAGCACCACATCCAGTCCTAGCCGGTCGCCGTATTCGAGCGGCCCTAGCCCATAATTCATGCCCAACCGCATGGCCTGGTCAATGTCTGCCGGGCTTGCCAGTCCTTCTTGCAGCGCAAAAGCTCCCTCGTTGACCATCGCACAGATAACCCGCCGCACGATACCCGCCGCCAGTTCAGGCGTAACGACATATTTGTAATCGAGCCGGGCCAGCATAGCCGCCACCAGGCCCGCCCCTTCCTGGGAAGTTTCGAGGCCCAGACTCAACTCGAAAAATTTGTCGTGGACGAACGGCAAGGGGCATTGCAGCCCGACCACTCTTTCAGGCTGACCGCTGCGGTAGCCCATTTCCCCAACCGAGCCGAGCGGGTTCATCATAGCATAAATCGCCGCCTCGTTCTGGGCGGCCCGGATCGTTTCCAGGAAGAATGAAGCATAATCCTGGCCCGGTTCGTATGTCACCAGCACAACCTCGGCTCCGTCGCCTATCTCGACCGAAGGCAAACCAGCCTGTTCCAGTTTGCCGCGCCAACGACGTGCCTCGTGACCTTCGCCCGCCACCGCGATCCGGTTGGGAGCCGTCAGGGTAGGCAGGGAGCGTTCGGCTTGACGCGGCACAGGGGCGTCCGAACCGGGCGGGTAAAGATAAAAACCTTTCCCGGCCCGCTTGCCAGTCTGCCCGGCCCGCACCATCTGCCGCACCAGGGGCGACGGACGAAAGCGCGGGTCGCCGGTCTCGCGGAAAATATTCTCGGTTACAGCCAGACCGATGTTAATCCCACTCAAGTCGCTGGTTTGCAAAGGCCCCATCTTAAAAGACGCCCCTAACACCATCGCCCGGTCAATGGTCGCAGCCGGGACGCCTTCGGCTAACAGACCCTGGGCTTCCAGGTAAACCGGGCGGTTGATTCGGTTTACGATGAAGTTAGGCGAGTCGCCGCACACGACGACTGTTTTACCCAACTGCTCGCCCAAAGCAATTGCCTCATCCACCACTTGCCGGTCGGTTTCGCTGCCGCGCACTACTTCGACCAACCGCATTAGCGGAACAGGGTTGAAGAAATGGAGGCCAACCGTGCGGGCCGGTCGGCCTCCTGCCGCGCCAATTTCGCTGATCGAAAGGCCGCTGGTGTTAGAAGCAAAGCGGGTCTGAGGCGGGCAAAGGCTGTTCAGCCGACCGTACAGGTCGCGCTTGGCGTCCATACTCTCGAAGATAGCCTCGATCACCCAGGCTGTCCCGGCGGCAGCCTCGGCCAGGTCGGTCGTGACGCTCAGGTTAGCCCGCGCAAAATCCAAAGCCGCCTGGCTTAGCTGGCCTTTTTCGGCGGCTCGGCCCAGAAAGCGCAAAATCTGCTGCCGGGCCGTTTCAAGCTGCGCCCCGTTTACATCTTGCAAAGCGACGGCGAACCCGGCCTGCAAACAGACCTGGGCAATCCCCGCTCCCATCGTTCCCGACCCGATTACGGCTATTTTGTCAGCCAAAACACTTAACCTCCGCTACTCGACCCTGTATTGAGCTACGACGGGCGCGGCTTCCTCGGCATAGCGTTGCAAGGTTTGCTCGGAAAGCTCGTCGAAAAGCTGACCGTCCAACCGATTTAGCACCATCAAAGCTCCCAGCAAGCGGCCTTCCTCGAACATCGGCACCGCCAGGGCTGTCTCGATCCCTAACTCCTGGGCGTGGTCTTGTCGCACCCGCAGATCGCCCGCTGTGGTACAGACTAACACTGCTTCGCGTCCTTGAAAAGCCACGCCGCAAAGTCCGCTCGTCGCCGCCGGAGCGCGTCTATCGGTCAACCGCTCGGCGTGCTTCCCAACACTGGCGGCGTAATACACGTTCAGGCCGTCGTTCTCGGCCAGGGCGACCACGCTGGTTTCGGCATCGAGCCGGGCGCGGGCTTCCTCGGCCACCCGCAACAAGGCTTCTATATTATTCTTTACCCTCTCTTCGGGCATCTTCCCGGCCCCGCCTTTCCTCTATTCAAATCAAATTCTAGGCTCCCACACCGAGGTAAAGCTCTTTGACCTGCGGGTTCTGGCGGAGTTCGGCACAGGTACCGCTCAGGGCCACCCGACCGCGTTCAAGGACGTAGCCCCGGTCGGCCAGTTTGAGCGCGACGGAAGCAACCTGCTCGACCAGCAGAATTGTCAGCCCTTCCTGGCGATGCAGCCGACCCAGAAAGCCAAACACCTCGCGGACGATTACGGGAGCCAGGCCCAGGCTCGGCTCGTCCAGGATCAACAGGCGTGGACGCGTCATCATGGCCCGGCCAATCGCCAGCATCTGCTGTTCCCCGCCCGAAAGCGTTCCGGCCAACTGGTCGCGGCGTTCCTGTAGGCGCGGAAAGAGCGACAGCACCCGCTCGATGGTCTCCTGGAAAGTCTTTTTGTCGCGCCGGAAAAGATAGCCGCCCATTGCCAGATTATCCAGCACGCTCAGGTTTGTAAAAACCTGCCGACCCTCCGGCACGTGGGCGATACCAAGTTTAGCAATCGCGCTGGGGCTTTTGCCGATAATTTCCTGCCCGGCAAAGCGAATGCGGCTGCCTGACTGAGGCTTTACCAGGCCCGAAATCGCCCGCAAAGTGGTGGTTTTACCCGCGCCATTAGCCCCGATAATCACCACAGCCTCCCCCTCGACTACTTCCATGGAGATTTCGCGCAAAGCGCACGCCGTGCCGTGGTTTACCGTTACATTTTCAAGCTGCAATAGCACGCTCTAGCCCTCCCCGGCCCGCCTCGACAGATCAGGCTCACCCAGCGAGGCTCCCACCTGGCCCCAGGCCGCAATATCGTCGGCACTGGCGGCTTCGTAGTCTTCCTCGTCGTCCGCGCCCAGGTAAGCCGTGATTACTTGCGGATTGTTTTGAACTTCTTCCGGCTTACCCTCGGCAATTTTAGTCCCAAAATCGTAAACCGTGACCGTATCGGCCAGACGCATCAAAAAATCCATGTTATGTTCGATCAGCAGGACGGCAATGCCGCCTTCTTTGAGCCGGGCGACCAGGGCCGACAGGCCACGCAACTCCTCGGCAGTCAGGCCGGTGGCCGGTTCGTCCAGGATCAAGAGGGCCGGGCCAACCGCCAAAGCCCGCGCAACTTCCAGGAGGCGGCGTTGCCCATGCGAAAGAGCCGTGGCCGGTTCGTAAGCCCGCTCGGCCAGGCCGACCTGTTCCAGCAAAACCAGGGCGCGTTGGCGTAACACTCGCTCGTCCCCCCATTGGGGAGGCAGGTGGAGCAGGGCCGTCAGGAAATTCTGGCGGCTCGACAGGTGCAGCCCGACCAGCAGGTTATCCAGCACAGTCATTTCTCCAAAGAGGCGCGTCGCCTGGAAGATGCGGACAATACCCCGCCGCGCCAGGAGGTACGGACGAGGCCGGTTGACGGTCTGCCCGCCATATTCGAGCGTGCCGCCACTGCGGGCCAGATAACCGCTAATCACGTTGACCGAAGTAGACTTACCACTGCCGTTTGGCCCGATCAAGCCGTGTATCTGGCCGTAACCGACCTGCATATTTACCCCGTTCAGAGCTTTGAGGCCCCCAAAGTATTTGCTCAGGTCGCTCACCCGCAGGATCGGCCCGGCCCGGTCAGGGGCGTTGCTCAGATGCCGGGCGTCTTGCGGGTGCAGGATCGGCCTGAGCAATTCGGCTCGTTCTGCCTCGCTCTCCGGCAGACGCACTTTGGGCTGAAAAAGATTTTGCAGGTAGCGGCCTGGCCTCGTCCCCAGCCAGGTCCCGATAATTCCGCGTGGAATAACGACCATCGTGAAAAGGAGCAGGATGCCGTAAGCCAGCACCTGATAAGCCGTCGCGCTGCTCGTGCGGGTAGTAGAGTTAATCCAATCTGTACCGATAACCAGTAACCGGTCGAGCGTGAAAGCAAAGACTACGCCCAGGATTGGCCCGACAATTGTCGCCGCTCCGCCAATCAAAAGGCCTACAAAGACTTTGAGCGTGCTATCGAGAGCAGCCAGGGAAGGATTGACAAAGCCTTTAAGCGGCGCATACAAAGCTCCAGCCAGGCCCGCAAACCCGGCACTGAGGGTAAAACTCAACAGCTTGTAGCGAAAGACCGCCACGCCGAGGGTCGCCGCCGTCTCTTCGTCGCCCCGGATTGCCAGGAACGCCCGGCCATACTTCGAGCGCACGAGATTTCGGATCAGCCAGACCGCCAGGGCGACCACTACCCAGATAAAGTAAAAATACTGCGTCTGGTCGAGCTTCTGGTCGGTTAGCAAGGTTGGGCGCGACGTAACCGCGATGCCGTCCTCCCCGTTCGTTACGGCAGTCCAGGCCAGGGCGATTTGCACCAGGATCAAATTGAAACTCAGCGTAATCATGGCAAAATAAAGATGGGCCGCCCGCAAAGTCGCCAGCGTGACCAATGCTCCCAGCAGACCGGCCACCAGAAAAGCCAGTGGCAGGCTCCACAGGAAAGGGACTTTTAGCCGGGCCACCAGGAGGCCAGTGGTGTAAGCCCCGATAGCGTACAGCCCGCTATGGGCCATCGAAACGAGGTCGGTATAGCCCAGAGCCAGGTTGAGCGCACTGGTCAGGATGATGATGATCCCGGCCTCGGCAGCCAGTTGCAGGTAGAAGCGGTTGTCGCTAAATATTTGCGGCCACAGGTAGACCAGCCCAAAGGCAAACGGAACCCAGGCCCAGCGCACCCAGGCGATCCAGGTCGGGGCCTCGTCTGCCGCTCTCTTTATCTTTGCGTCCTGGGCTAACTGGCTCATAAAAACTGGCTCACCCCCTTTTATTTTGATTCAAAAGGCCGGTCTCAAACGTTCAGAAGATAGCGGGCGGCAGGTGAAAGCCGTTCCAGCGTCGCTTCCTGAACGACTTCGCCGGGCGTGTTCTGGAATTGCTGAATTTCGCGGGCGGCAAAAAGGCACTGGATCGTCCGGCGCACGGCCTTGCTCTGGTTGAGCGTGCCGCTATGCCACAGATGCGCGTTAAAGACCAGCACCGACCCGGCCCGCGCCGTCACAACGATCTCTTTAGGATGTGCGCCGGGTTGAGCGGCTTTCGCTTTATCCGGCCCGCCTTTGAACAGGTGCGAACCGGGGACAACCCGTGTCGCACCATTGGTAAGGGTGAAGTCGTCCAGCAACCAGATCGAATTTGCCACGATGAAAGGGTCGTAGGGTTGGCGAGGCATCCAATCGGCGTGCAAACCTTGCTGTCCAAAATCAGGCAAGGGATCGCGCCCGTGCAAACCGACTACCCGGAAGTCGCGCTTGAAGACGTAATAGATCGCCGCCAAGAGCTTTGGCTGAGTGTAAATACCGTCGAATACTTCGCCCCGGTTGATCAAATCCCCCAGATGGCGCGTGCCACGCTCCTGGCGTCCGGCGTTTCCAACTTCGAGGCGGTCGGCCTGAGCCAATTCTTCGTAGCGGTCGCGCAAGCGGCCCAACCAGGCCCGGTCAATCAGGTTGGGCAGGATAATATAGCCCTGCTCGTCCAGAGCCTTCTTTTCCTGAGCGTTCAGGGTCTTTTCGGTCACGCCCAGGACTTCCAACGCTTCTTCTATAGAAGTAACACTTGAAGTTACACCAGAAGCTACATTACCACCAGAAGTTGCATTATTAGCTGTCTTGTTCATAAGCACACCCGTAAAAAGTAAATTACCCCGAAAATACAAGCGATCTTACCCGGCTTTGGCGGGCTGTACAGGGGTTTTAGGGCTGACCGCAACCCGCCGGGGGGAACGAAGCGAAGCCAGGCCGGTCGGCTTGAGCAGCAGCACCACCGCCAGTACCGAGTATACCACTACATTCGCCAGGTTTGGCGACGAAAAGATAACAGTTGAAATTCCCTCGACCAGGCCGATCAAGAAGCCGCCCAGGATCGCCCCACGGGGACTACCCATCCCACCCAAAACCGCCGCTACAAAACCCTTGATGCCCAGATCGAGGCCCATATAGGCGTCCGCGCCGGTGATCGGCGCGATTAAAAACCCGGCTAACCCGGTAATGACCGCGCTCAAAATGAAAGACAAACTGATCATCCAGTTTACCGGGATACCCATCAGCGAAGCCACCGGGCTGTTGTTCGAGGTAGCTTGCAGGGCTTTGCCGGTAAAAGTGCGGGTAAAGAAAAACTCGACCGCTACCATAATAAGCACCGCGAAAACCAGGATCAAGACGCGCTGCCAGCTTATACCGACGATACCGAGATCGAGCCGACCGTCTACGAGCGGTTTAGGGGCTTTGGGTTCCGTGCCGAAGGGCAAAAAAGGCAACGTCAGACCGTTGCGAATGATCAGGGCTACCGCCAGGGTTGAGATGATCCAGCCAAAGCTCGAACGAGCCAGGCGAGTCGGGATCATCACCATCTTTTCGACCACCAGACCCGTCACGATCAGCACTGCAATGGTCGCCAGCAACGCCAGAGGTAGCGGCCAGCCCATTTCAAACTGAAATTGAAACGAAACCAACGCCCCGATTGCCAGAAACTCGCCCTGAGCGAAGTTTAGGATTTTGGTGGTCGAATAGATAATGTTAAAGCCAATAGCGACCAGCGCGTAAATCGCACCGACCGCTATGCCGCTTACAATCCCCTGTAGGAACTGCGACATCAGGCTTTGACCTCTTCAAAACCAAGCGTGCCGTCCGCTTTTTTGACCCACTTGTAAAACAAAAGCGTTCCGGCCCGGTAGCTTTCGTGGCTGTCCGCCGTAATCAGTAAAGGCGTACCGCCAGGAGCCTCGTCTGCGCTCAGCCTGGTCTTTTCCATCTCGGCTTTCACCTTATCAGCGTCCAGCGAACCGGCCCGGTTGACCGCTTGCGCCCAGACCCGCACGCCATCTGCCGCCAGAGGCGAACCTTTCAGAGCCTTCGAGCCGCTTGCATCGGTCTGGATCCCAAATTTAGCAATCGAAAGCTTAACATGTTCGGCATAAGCTTTAGGCTGCTGCTCGGCAGGCACGCCCGCCTGCCAACCACGGTAGCCATTGACAAAAATCGTTCCCAGGGCCGGGTCGCCGCCAAGTTGAGCGTAGGAATAACCTTCCAGACCGCCGACCCCAAAGAGCGGTACTTTAAACCCGGTCTGGCTCATCGCTTTTGGAATACCGGCGGCCACGGTCGCGTTGCCCGTTACGATCACAATCGCGTCGGCTCCGGCGTCTTTCGCTTTCAAAAGCCGGGTGGACAGGTCTTTCTCGTCGCTCTTAAAAAGTTCGGTGGTGACGATGGTGATACCGACCTTCTTGAGCGGCTCGATCAGGGCGGTTGACAGACCTTTGCCAGTGGCATCGTCTACCCCCATTACAGCCGCCTTCTTGACGCCCTGTTTTGCCATAATTTTAGGCAGTTCCACCGATTGCAAAGTATCGGGCTGCTGCAAACGGAAAGTGTAGGGCGCAGAGTCTAGCACACCCTCGCCGCTAACTGTTACCAGCGTCTGGATCACTTTAGCGTCCGTCACGACCCCCTTGACCGCCAGAGCATTGGCCGTGAAAGACGGGCCAATCAGCATGGCAATCTTGTCGTTCGAGAGCAGGTCTTGCACGGCTGTAACCGAATCCGGGGGGGCGGCTTTATCGTCTTTCGTCACCAGCACCAGCTTTTTGCCCAGCACGCCGCCACGGGCATTGATCAGGTCAACCTCGATCTGCGCACTGTTACCCAGGTACTGACCTAAATACCCGATTGGGCCAGAGAAAGGGCTGACCAGGCCGATCTTGATTTCGCCATTGAGCGCGGCCCCGCTTGCGGCGGTTGTCGTCGTGGCGGCAGAGGCGGCGGTAGTGGTAGCCCCACCTGCCGAGGCCGTTGTTGCACTTGCGGCAGCCGTGGTTGCCGAGGCCGTTGTTGCGGCGGCACTGGTGGTAGCGGCGGAGCCACTGGTGGCGGTGCTATCGCCGCAAGCAATCAGCACGAGCGAAAAAACCAGCAGTAGAGCCAGCAGCCCACCCGGTCGGGCCAATCTCGGTCGTAACTTCTTCATGGTTGCTCCTTCTCAAATCTGTACGGTAAATTGTGCGCCTCGGCTGGCCTGTTGCAATTCTTTCAGATAACCTTCTTCGACCGACTCATATCTGGTAGAAAGCTTGCCGGTGCTGCGGCAAAAAGACATTGTGCCAGTAGCGGTAAAGAGCGGGCCGTGTTCGACACCGGGCGGACGCCAGAAATAGCAACCAGGCGTCATCAGGCCGCGTGGCCCCAGCAACATATCACCGGTAAGCTTGAAGCTTTCTTCTACCACCGGATGCACTTCTTTGCGGTTCTCGCGCCAGCCCGGTAAGATGCCCAGCACCCAGCTTTGCGCCCCTGACTCAGGGTCTTGCCGCAGCAGTTTGACCATAATACCGAACTCGCTGGGCTGTTCGCCGTCGCCGTGCGGCCCACGCCAGGGCATTTCGTTCGTGTCCATTTTCTGAATGTACTGGTCGCTGCGGGCGTCCGGGAGCGAGGTAGCACTGGCGACGAAATGCGGGCGGGCATCGTACATCGCCAGGACGCTGCAACCGTTCGGCCCGGCTTCGACCGGGCCGGTAGTCAACCCTGCCGGAATATAGCTGTAGCAGTTAGTAATATAGTCGGTCGCGCCGATGTTCAGCGTACCGCGCAGAATATAAAGCTCTTCCGCCGCCGTGTTATAGCCGCGCTCGTTCCGTCGCCAGCCTGCCGGGAAATCCAGCACAAGGGTACAGGCTCCCGTTTCGTCATCCTGGCTCAGCAGCCGCATTTGTACGCCGCCATCGTTCCACAGGGGAAAAGGCTGCCAATCAAGCACGTTCGTATCCACAAATTCGATATGAGGTCGGGCCATTTTTTCTCCTTCCCTTCGAGCAAAAGTTGGAGCAAAACTCTTCTTTTTGCCCCTGATCTAAGCAGCTACGGCCTTGTCTTGTTCCTCTCGTTCGGGGAGCGGGCCGTAATGGTTTACCAGCGTCGAACTGGTGCGAATTAAGGACATTGTGCCGGTGCGAGTGTAAAGCGGGCCGTGTTTGCGGTAGGGCGGACGGTAGAAATAACAATGGTCGGTCATGTAAAGCCGGTCGCCCAGGTCGGTATTCAAATTCATGTCGCCGGTCAGCTTGTAGCTTTCCTCGACGCAATCGTGATGCTCCCGGCGGTTTTCTTTCCAGTGGGGCATAATGCCGGTGATAAAAGTCATGCCGCCAGTTTCAGGGTCGTGGCGTAGCACCTTGACCATAATACCAGCCTGTGGCCCCTCGGCAATCGTCGGTTGCCAGGGTGTGTTGATCGTATCAACGTAAGGAATCGTCCTATTGTCATCGGTTGGGCCTGTACCGGGCTGAACCTGAAAAGCTTTGTCCCACATCGCCAGCACCACCGCCCCGCCCTCGCTCCATGTCGGGCCGTGAGCGGCCCCGGCAGGCCGGTAAGAGTAGGTTTCGGGGGTATAGTGATAATCGCCTTTGTGCAAATCGCCCGACAACACGAAAAGCTGTTCTGGGGCATCCGTGACGAAGAGCGTGTCGTGCCGCCACCCCGCCGGAATCTTCCACAGGCACGTACTTGCGCCATCCGCCGGATCAATACTCAACACCCGCACCTGGGTGCCGGTCGTCAGCCCGCTCCCAATAGTTTCCCAGGGCTGCCAGGGAACCGCCTCCTCATGGATAAATTCAACATGTTTTCGCTCCCAGGTCATTGCTAAACTCCTTGCGTTTTCTGCGCTACGAATAATTGCCAGGGGAACCGCCAGGCCGGAGGGACTGTGGCCGGGTCGGTAATCAGCCCGGTACCATCATCGAAAGGACGCATCTCGGCCTGGCTAAAGCCTAGACCGCGCTGCAACTTCAAAAAATCGGTCTGATTGAACGAGCGCATGAAATGCTCGTTGTTGCGCCGGGAATGGCCGTAATAGATAAACTCACCGAACGCGCCACCAGGCGGATCGTGAAAATCCAGATTGATAAAGTAGCCGCCCGGCTTGAGAATCCGATAAACTTCCGCCGTGGCCCGCTTGAGCGTCGGCAAAGGCAATTCGTGGGGCATGAAAGTGCTGTGTACAAGGTCGAAACTGGCGTCCGGGTAGTCTAACTTCTCGATATTCTGCTGCGAGTAGTGGATATGCAAGCCCTTCTCGTGTGTGCGCAGATAGGCCAGCTTGAGGCAAGGAGCAGCAATATCCACTCCGTAAACCTGGGCCTGGGGATAAGCCAGCGCGAAGGGATATGTGCTTTTGCCAATGCCACAGCCCCAATCAAGAATACTCTCGAATTCAACTCCCGGTGCAACCTCTTTGACCGCCGCGGCCAGCCTGAAATGCAGGTCATCCTCGTGGAGGTGCAGAGGTGTGGTGGTCTTGCGTCCGTATTCGTAGACCAGGCCCGCCAGGTCGTCCGACCAGACTCCGCCAGGGTGCTGGTGATAGTCGGTGGCGGTGTAGTAGCGCGGCATTTCGATGTCCGGCTGCAAACGAAGTTCGCCGCTTGCCAGGCCTTCCTCGGTCGCAGCATCCAGGGCCGCTGTCAGACTGGCGCGGTGCTTATCCACGGTCGGCACAATCCCACGTGGCCCGGCGTATTTAAGACGTTGGATGTGCCGTTCTAACCAGGCGAAATACTGATAAAGCGGCTCTGGTCGCATTAGTTGTTCGGCTTCGTCGCCGTTTTGAGGCGGTAGGGGCTGTTTAGCCGCCAGTTCTTCGTATTCGGCCTGCAACTGCCGGTAGAGCGTGCGTGACCAGAAAAGCTTGCTGCCCAATAAAAAATCCTGATAAGCGCGAGTAGCCTGGTCGGGCCGTACCGCTACGGCTGATTCGGGGAGGTTTGCCACGGGTGTTTGGGTCATGATTGGGCCTCCTTTGTTTCCTGACCTAGAATCGGCGACAGCACACGAGCTACAAAAGCATCGCGCTCTTTGATCTGGGTCTGGCGGGCCTGGGGCGAAAGCTGATAATTTTCAAGCGCGTCTGGCTGTAGCACCCCGGCTTCCGTCAGAATCGCTTCTAAAACTTCGTTGCGGTCGCGCAAGATGTAGACTTCCGCCGCCAAAGCCATCACCACGCCCATCAAGCGGTCGAGAGTGGTTGTATAATCGGCAGATTCGGTTAAAAAGCTTTGTTCTGGCATAGCCTCTTAGCCCTTGAATTAAATTTAACAGGTATAGAGCGAGGTTCGGTTTTGCGTTGTGCCTGAGTTATGTTCCACAGTACGGAACGATATTCGAGAATATGGAACATATTGTACTCTAAGCCAAAACCCGTGTCAATCGGTCCTTCGATTCGATTAGAAGCTCAACTTACGTTTCAAACGACTACGTTTCGAGCTGGAAAGCAGGGAAAGGGTAGTTGGAATTGCGCTTTTCTGCTGGTGATTATGAAGCATCGGGCGAAAAGCCGTCAAGGGCAATTCGGCTCAAAAACGCAGACGACGCTCGAAAAGCAAGTGAGTTAAAGGCGGAACTGAATTAGCCGGTGGCATTACTCTTTAATATTTGCACCTTTAGCCGCTTTTAGCTAAACTTGGGGCCGTCAACAGTGTATTTAGGAGGTCGTTTGCCGTCCAAACCCGGCCTGACAGGTAGAAAATTAATCAGAGAGGATTAGCGCAGTGACGCAAAGTTTAGATAAAGCTGTGAGTGAGAACGGGACTACCCCGGCCCCAACCTTAGATGAAACCCTGGCCCAGCGCACCGCCAAAGCCCAGGCTGGCGGCGCGAAGAAATACCGGGATAAACTGCCGGAGCAAAAAAAGCTGTTCGTGCGCGACCGCTTGAACCGGCTACTCGACCCCGGTTCGTTGTTGGAAGACGGTTTGCTGGCAAATTGGGATACGGCGGAGTTGGCTGCCGATGGCGTCGTCACCGGGTTTGGGCGGGTGGACGGGCGCAAAGTGGCTTTTATGGCGAATGACAGCACCGTTAAGGCCGGAAGTTGGGGAGCTAAGACCGTCCAGAAAATCTTGCACATCCAGGAAAAAGCTCTGGAATACCGCATCCCCATGTTGTATCTGGTAGACTCGGCGGGCGCACGCATCACCGATCAAGTTGAAATGTTTCCGGGCGAACGGCACGCGGGCCGCATTTTCTACAATGAGGTCAAGTTGAGCGGCCTTGTCCCGCAAGTATGCATGCTCTTCGGGCCGAGTGCGGCGGGGGGAGCTTATATTCCGGCTTTTTGCGATATTGTGATTATGGTCGAGGGCAACGCCAGCATGTATCTGGGTTCGCCGCGCATGGCCGAAATGGTGATTGGCGAAAAGGTTACGCTGGAAGAAATGGGCGGAGCGCGGATGCACTGCACCGAGAGCGGTTGCGGCGATGTACTGGTCAAGACCGAGGAGGAAGCGATTGCGGCAGGCAAACGTTACCTCTCCTACCTGCCCGGCAACTGGCAACAAGTCCCCCCGATGGCCGAAACCCGCGAACCTCTGCCTGGTAAGCCTATCGCGGAGATTGTGCCGCTTAACCAGAACAAAGCTTTTAATATGCTCGATTTGATCAACCGTCTGATTGACGAAGGAAGCCTGTTCGAGATTAAAAAGCTTTTTGCCAGAGAACTGATCACCGGCTTTGCCCGGATCGGCGGCAGAGCCGTCGGCATCGTGGCAAACCAGAGCCGCGAAAAAGGCGGGGTGCTGTTCGTGGACTCGGCAGACAAAGCCGCCCGCTTTATCTGGCTATGCAACGCTTTTAACGTGCCGTTGCTTTTCCTGGCCGACGTACCCGGCTTTATGATTGGCTCGAAAGTCGAACGGCAGGGGATTATCCGGCACGGCGCGAAGATGATCATGGCCGTGTCGGAAGCGACTGTACCCAAGATTTGTGTCGTGGTGCGAAAATGCTACGGGGCGGGCCTGTACGCGATGGCTGGGCCTGCCTTTGGGCCGGACTGCACGATTGCCTTGCCCTCGGCCCAGATTGCCGTGATGGGGCCGGAAGCCGCTATCAACGCAGTTTATTATAATCAGATTATGGAAAAGCCGGAAGCCGAGCGAGACGCTTTTGTTCAGGCCAAACGCGAGGAATACCGCCAGGACATTGATATATATCACCTGGCGGGCGAACTGATCCTGGATACGGTCATTTCCGGCGAAGCACTCCGGGCCGAACTACTCAACCGTTACGAAATCTACGCCGACAAAGTGCGCGAGTGGCCGACCAAGTACAACAGTGTTATGCCAGTCTGACGGAGGCAAAGGCACGAACTGAACGAGGAAAGCTCTAGTTTTTGAACCACATCTTTAATATGAAGGAGGTTCCTTCCTGGGCTTAATCCGGTTAAGAGCAAAGCAAGGGTTACGCTCTAAAATTTAGAGTAAAAGGCAAACAAAAAAGGCTCAACTGAGCCTTTTTGTAATTTACTGGGGTACAGGGATTCGAACCCCAACTGACAGATTCAGAGTCTGCTGTCCTACCGTTAGACGATACCCCAATCTTGCACCTGTTCAGAGGCATTTTACCTCCGAAGCGAAGAAAATTATAACACCGCCCGGCCCAAATTGCAAGTGACGATCCAATTTTTAAGAGCCGAAATCCTGACACAACCGGGCAACAAAATACAGTACAATAGAGCAGTAAAACCGCTTTTCTTCAAGTTTTAAGGTCTAGCAATACTTACCGCTAGCAGAAAGGACAAAGACGTGACCCTCGCTCCTGCTTCTTATACTCAGGTAGGCCAGGCCACCCGGCGGCAGGATGGCCCGGCCAAAGTTCGAGGCGAAGCCCGTTACGCCGCCGACTGGCATTTCCCCGGCACTCTGCATGCGCGGTTGGTGGTTAGCCCTTACGCTCACGCCCGGATTGTCCGGCTCGATCCGGCCCCGGCCCTGGCCCGGCCTGGGGTGGTGCGGGTCGTGACCGCCGCCGAACTGCCGATCAAGCCCGGCAGTAGCCCTTCGCGCCTGCGTAATCCCCTGGCTCTGGACGAAGTGACCTTTTACGGACAGCCGGTAGCAGTCGTGCTGGGCGAAAGTGAGGCGGCAGCAGAGGATGGTGCGGCGGCCCTGGCGGTACAGTACGAAGCGTTGCCAGTCGCAGCCGACCTGGAAAGCAGCCTCAAACCGGAGGCTCCTTCTATACGTAAAGACAGCAAACACAGCTCGAACGTTGCCAACCGGATAGAATTTAAGGAAGGCGACCTGGAAGCCGGATGGCGGGAAGCCGCCGTCGTTATAGAGCAAACCTACCAACTGCCGATGGTACATCAAGGCTACCTCGAAACTCAATCCTGCCTGGCAGTCCCGGAACGAGGCGGTTTGACGCTTTACCCCAGCGTGCAAACTCTTTTTCGCACTCGGCGGGAAGTAGCTCAGGCGTTGGGCTTACCGATGAGCAAAGTTAAAATCGTGCTGCCGGAAATCGGGGGCGGTTTTGGCGGCAAAGCGGTATTGCTGGAGCCATTAGTAGCGGCCCTGGCTCTGCTGACCCACCGGCCCGTCGCTTTGAGCTTCACCCGCGCCGAAGACCTGGCGGCGGCGAATCCGGCCCCGGCTTGCAAAATTTACCTCAAGCTCGGAGCGCGACAGGATGGCACGCTGTGCGCGATGCAAGCCCGGTTCTGGTTCAACAACGGTGTATACCCGTCGGCACCACTCCAGGTAGTTGGTTTTATGTTGGGCCACGCCTACCCGGTCTCTAATTTCGAGATCGAAGGACAGGAAGTTTTGAGCCACCGGGTCGGGGCCAGTTCGTACCGCGCTCCGGGGGTGCCGCAGTACGTTTTCGCCCTGGAGTCGCACCTGGACGCGATGGCGCAAGCTCTCGAACTCGATCCGCTTGAAATGCGACGTCGTTGCCAGGGTACTCAGGCCAGCGAGAGTTTCCGGCAGGTTTGCGAACGGCTAGAAGGAACTCCGCTCTGGCAAAACCGTCGCCACAAAGAGCCGAACGAAGGTTTTGGGTTAGCTTTCGGTCAGCTTGTCACCTGCCTCGAACCGGCAATGGCAAGTTGCCGATTGGAGGACGACGGCACTTTTGCGCTCGTCACGGGAGTGGCCGACATTACTGGCGTCAGCACCGGCCTGGCTCAGATCGCCGCCCAGGTGCTAGGAGTCGAAACCGAGCAGGTCGCCGTGGTCGTGGCGGATAGCGATAGTGCGCCTTACGCCGGAGATAGCGGCGGCAGCAAAATGACCTACAACCTGGGAGCGGCGGTTTACCGGGCGGCCCAGGAAGCGCGTGAGCAGATTTTGCACATAGCCGCCGAGAAACTAGAAGCCAGCCCGGACGATTTGGAACTACAGACCGGCCAGGTAAGCGTGCGCGGTACGCCATCTCGTTCGCTCAGCCTTCCTCAACTTGCCAGCGCGACGATGAATTATGAGGCGGCCTTCACTCCGGTTTGTGGACAGGGCCGGGTCGCTTTTACCGATTATCCGGTCGGGTTTTTCGCGCATTTGGCCCACGTCCGGGTTGACCCCGAAACCGGCGATGTAGCAGTGCTGAATTATCTGGCCGTCCACGATGTCGGTTTTGCGATTAACCCTGCCGAAGTGGAAGGACAAATTCACGGAGGCGTAACGCAAGGTCTGGGCTGGGCTTTGTACGAAGGCCTGGTCTACGACGAGCATGGCACGCTCTTGAGCAACACCTTGATGGATTATGCTTTGCAAACGGCCCGGCAGGTGCCGCCGATTCAGACCGAACTGGTTTTTGTTCCTTCCGAGGAAGGACCGTTCGGAGCAAAGGGCATTGGCGAACCACCGATTGTGCCGGGTGCGGCAGCTATAGGCAACGCGATTTTCGATGCCGTAGGAGTGCGGGTCTACGAACTACCGGCCACGCCCGAACGAGTGCGAAGGGCAATTAAAGGACATTAAATTATCCCGGTCTATTGAGGATAGTGATAATTTGAAAATTGCGGCAAGTTTCTTGCTGCTTTTTTATTTCTAAAGAACAAGGTATCCTCAAAAGTTTAACCGATCAGGCCAGAAGCCATACGCTACAGGCTTAATCATTCTTGCTCAGGCTTTTCTTCCTACACCACTATCGAGAATAAGTAGCAAGAAGTAAATTTAGTTATGTCAAGTTTACATGAATTAAGAAAGGGTGTGATAAGATAAGCAGACGAAGGCATTAGAAATTCAATTAGAAGGAGTGGGAGCGGCGGGTGACACAATGGAGCAGCGGCAAGAATAACGAGGGTGGCCGGTTCGACCCGGAGATAATCGCGGCTCTAATTAAGGCTGGCGAAACGGAAGCGGTAGAGCTAAAGCTGGAAGAAGTCTTTCAAAGCGATCTGGCCGAGATTTTGATGAGTATGGCAAATACAGGCGGGGAAGCCTGGCTTGTAGTGGGAGTGGAAGACCGACCTATTCGAGTGCGCGGTGTAGAAAATATCAAGGACGTAGTAGATAGAATTTATAACGCGGCCCGGCAGGTAGTGCCTTCGCTGGCGCACATCATTGAGATAGAGCAAGTGCGGGTAGAAGCGAAGACGGTAATAGTAGTCCAGATACCGGGAGGATTGCCAGGAGTATACCACGTGAATGGGCGGTATCTACGGCGGAGAGGAAGCCAGCGTTTGCCGATCCATGCCGAGGAGTTGCTGCGCCTGTTGCACCTGCGCGGCGGAGGCTATTACGAAGATCAGCCAGTACCGGGCGCGACACTGGCCGATATTGACCCGACCAGGGTTGACTGGTCCATCGAGAGACGGGAAAATCGCCGGAGTTCACACTTGCCAAGTACACCTCCTTTGAGCGAATTTTTGGATAAGCAGGGACTATTGTCGGCAGGTTTTCCAACTGTTGCGGCTTTACTGTTTTTTGGACGCGACCCTCAACGTTTCTTTCCTTACCACGTTATTCGAGCAATGCGCTTTTCCGACAATACGACCGCCGAACCGCGAGACCGGGAAGACATTAGTGGAACAGTACCAGAAATGATCGAACGGACGCTGGGATTTATTGAACGTAATACGCGACATCCGGCCCGGTTCGAGGGTGCGTTACGGGTAGATGACGATGAATACCCGATGGTAGCAGTCCGCGAAGCGGTAGCAAATGCTTGCGCACATCGAGATATGGCTGTCACGAATGGGCAGTTGCGAGTTTTTGTATTTAGCGACCGATTGCTGGTGGACAGTCCGGGCGAACTTTTGCCGGGAGTACGAATCGAGCGGCTGACCCAGATCAGCCGTTTGCGAAATCCACGCCTGGCTCAGCTTTTATATGATACAGCCTATATGGAACGGGCGGGAACAGGAATTAGTCGGATGATTGCGGCGATGGTGGGACGCGGATTAGAACCGCCGGTTTTCGAGGAAGTGGCGAACAGCTTGCAGGTGACTTTGCGTGGGCCGGAGTATGGCCGGGTGGCGACTGCGCAACCAGCCCAAGGTTTGAAGCCGCTGGTTTCGCCGGAGGTAAGAGCAGAACTGAACGGTAGGCAATTACGGTTTTTATCAATGCTTAGAGAACGCGGACAGATGAGCCGCCGGGATTACGAGACGGCTTTCGAGGTGAGCGAACGGACGGCTAACAACGATTTACTGGCTCTGGTACGCAAGGGGTTGGTGCGCACGGTGGGCAGCAGTGTGCGTACAGTTTATGTTTTAAGTTTTGAATCCTGATAATTATGTGAAGTTAGATGCGGGCTATTCGAGGCAGGTTAAAGATGGTCGAAGTAAGGTCGCCAAGAGGTCGCAGGAAGAGCGCAAAGGTCGAAAAAAGGTCGCCAATTGGTCGCAAGTTTTAAACATGATGTGGATAACCCCTTGCATGTTTTTTAATTTGTGCTAGATTCAAATTAGAACTATGTCAAGTGGGTCAGGGTTGGCGCATGCCGATTGTTACCCAGAAATGTAGTTTGGAGTAGTCTTTAAGGGATACAAAGTGAAGCTGATCAAGGGCATATGATTGTATAGCATTCTTTGTTCAACTGTTGAATACACATGCTGTGAACAAAGCTTTGATCTGGTAAACTAAGGCTACGATAGGGTTGAATGTAGAGTAAGAAAAGAACAAAGGGTTGGTGTTCGAGGTTTTCAGGAGAACCCAACCAAAGATTTGGAACGAGTAATGGATGAGTATGAGTTAATTAGTAATAAAATGCCGACTGTAAAAGCCGGACAAACAATAGTACAAAGAGCAAAAAGAAAGAAGCTCCAGCCGCCAAGCAAATGAGCTTCTTCCTATCATCCAGATAATTCACTTTCCGGGCATCCTCTTAGGGGAAAGAAGCCAGGTTAGTTACTATCAAGCTCTTTTATTTTAGCAATCCTTAGCCTTCTTGTCAATAGATGAGAGTGGGGATTGTAGGGTTTGTTTTGCCTTACGAACGTAATAAGTGAAATTCTGCTTTGCTAGACTTTATTAAAGCTGGCACAGAATGCTATTTGTGCGCTCGAAAAAGGTGGCTTTGAAGGTTGGCGTGGTCAAAGGAGTTTCCGATGAGTAGCGCAGCCTTGAAAATTTATGACAACAGAGCAGCTTTTGAGGGAATAAGGCTAGTAGGATGGCAAAGAGTAAGCCGCCAACGGCCTTGCCCAGTTTGTAGCCGACGCGATTTCTGCGAGGTAAGTCAAGACGGTGAGACGGTACATTGTATGCGAGTGGCGAGCGACCGGCCAATGCTGTACCGACAAGGGGGTTGGTTGCACGGGCTGAAAGCACGACTGACAGCAACGGCAGCAGACTTACGGCCAGTAGCAGCACAGCAAGTTGAGGCTAAAACCTTAGTTCCGCTAATAGAAAAAGTCGAACTCGCGCCAGTGATAATTCGGCATCAGGCTATTAAATGGTTACTGGCACAGCTTAATTTAAGCGAGGAACACCAGAACTATCTGGCAGGCGAGGGATTTGAACCTCAATATGCATTAAGTTTAGGCTACAGGACATTGCCACGTAGTGGGCGAGACAGGCTAACAAAAGGATTAGTAGAAGAGATTGGGCCAGAGATGGCACGAGGACTGGCTTTCCTATATGAGAAGCCAGGTAAGGGCGGAAGCTACTATTTTCAATTTGCGGCGGCACGGGCTGATATGCTTTTGATACCTATACGCAATACGGAGGGGTATTACCTGGGGCTGAAAGGCCGGTGGATGACCAAAAACGAAGATACCGGGAAAGAGGAACGGCATTACCGGATACTGTCGGCAGGCTCAAGCGGTGGTGCGTCACTAGGAACACCTCTACATGTAAGCCGGAGAATAAAAAAGCAAAGCACAAAACCTGGAACTCAGGATGTGGCGGCTCAAGATTTTTCGGTATCTTCCGCTATCTCTCAGCCATCACTAAAGGTAGTAGTGACAGAAGGGGAGAAGAAAGCCGATTATATAGCCTGGCGAACTGGTCTAATATGTGTCGGAGTGCAAGGAACGGGAAATTGGCGGGCATTAGGTGGTGCTGAACATCTGGTGGCGGTACTTGCCAGGCTGGGAGCGCAACGAGTAGAAATTGCGTTTGACGCTGACCTGGAGACAAACCCACGGGTGGCCCGTGATCTGTATGCAATGGGTTGCCAGTTGCAAGGGGCAGGCTTCGAGGTGGGAGTACGCCGATGGTCGTTAGAAATGGCAAAAGGCTACGATGATTTACTTCGATTAGGATTAGGACATCTGGCAAGGTTAGAACCATTCTCAGCAGGAGTGAACAGGGAAGAACTAAGCCAAAATTGGGTAAAAAAGTTTGTGCAGATTGAGCCGGAAACAATGCTGGTACGAAGAGCAAGACAGAAGCCCAAGCTTCTCTACACAGTAGAAGAAGCGCGAAGTGGTCACGCTGAATTATTCAGGCAAGCCTTTGGCGAACATTTATTTAGCCTGGGTCGAGAACGGCAAAGTCTTGTAGTGACTTCTAATCCAGGAACAGGTAAAACGCATGCAGCTTTAGCAGAAGCTTTAGAAGCTGTAAAGAACTTCCCTCAGGGGCGCATTTTGTATTTGGCAGATAACAAAGAAGTTTATCGGCAGTGGTTAGAACCAGACGCACTTTTGCACAAAGCTTACCAGGATGGGCTGGTAGCAGTAAGGGAGGGACGGCAGAGGAGTGAAGGACGCTTTCAGTGCCGAAGATTAGACGAGTGTGAAAAGGCAGGACGACAACGGCACGCTCCAACCTGGGATGTATGTGCAAGTTGTCCCTTTTCAAGTAAAGCGAACTGGAAGACCTACCTAAAAACAAATGGATTAGCGGCGGATACTGCTATGGAATGGAATTGCCGGGAAGAAGGCTACTGGGGCGGAGTAGAAATTGCTCGAAAAGCAAGATTAGTAGTCGCACCAAAGGCTAGCTTTTTTAATAATTCCCAGGAATTAGCCGAATATGACATTATTATTGCCGATGAGGGCATTGTTGAACACTTACTAGAGCGAGTGGATGTAACACGTGAAACCCTGACAAAATGGCGCGAGAGCATTCAAAGAGAGGTTGGATACGAGAAAAAGGGAGAAGAATGGCAGCACAATGCAGTGCCTTTTTTGCAACTCTTTGAAATTTTGGAGCGATTGTTAGCGGTACAAACTGAAAAGCTTTGTATGGAGAGTGGCAGTTCGGATGCTAAGACAAGCCAAAGGACAAATTTATGGGCGGCTCTACCAATCTTAAGTGAAGTAGTTGGGTCGAGCGGTGAGGATGTAGTTAGCTTGTTAGAGGAATGTCGACAGGTGGAAGTTGGCCCAACCGGACGTTATAGCTGGGAACGACCTCTTACCGGGTTGGATGGACAGCTGAGCTTCTCGCTGCATTTTGCTCATGAGTTAGTAGAAGTTCTCTGGCAAGAAATCGTCGAACCAGAGACAGACACACGGTTATGGATAAGTCATCAGGATAAAGAGGTAAATTTGGCGGTGTTCTGCCCGCGCCAATATCTACTGCAAATTTTACAAGGTGAGGAGGGTACAAAATATAAGAACGACCTGGGGAAATCACCAACGGTGGTACTGTTAGATGCGACACCTTCCCCATTGCTAAACCGAATATTAAGTTCAAATTATCACCAGGTCGAGTTCGAGGTAACTCAACACGTAGAAGTAATGCAACTAACTAACTCACTTTACACGAAAGCCGAGCTAATAGCTCGACAAGGTAAAGCTCTGGAAGAAGTGAGCCGGGTGCTAAGTCAGGAATGCAGTCGCTATAACTCAGCCGCAGTTTTTTGCCACAAACTATTTAACCCGGCGGCAGGAGAAGGGCCACTCAAACTAAGGATGGATGCGGCCAATACGGAAATAACCTGGGGCCACTTCGACCGTGATAACAAAGCCTTGAACAGGTTAAGTGAAGTCAACTGTATTGCTATAGTTGGTCACTATTGCCATCCGCTAGACATACTAAAGGCACAAGTGCAGGCGTTCCGGCGAGGTACAAACGTCAGAAACGAGGAGCAAAAAACCTATTCAGTTCTCAACTCAAGATACTCTGCTCCGGGCCTTCAAAATTCGAGTTTTATTCTACGTACCTATGGTTGGCAGGATGCACAAGGTAAAGGGCTAGCGCGGCGTTGTCGAGCAGAAGCCGACCCGGAAGTACAGGCTGCAATCGAGCATAGCGAAAGAGCAGCCATTATACAAGCTATCGGACGAGGTAGACCAACTCTACGTAGTGCCGATAAACCCCTCAAAGTAATATTAATTACAGCAATACCTTTGGGTGAGCTTCTGCCAGTAGAGCGGTTGGCAGAAGCAAAAGAATTGCTTGGTGAGAGCAGTCTGACGTTAGCACAAGCTGAAGCATTGGCCCGTGGACGGGCTTTACGATTAAGCCAGCAGGGAATGCGCCAAAGCGAGGTGGCTCGAAGGATACAGCAAGCCTTCAGCGATATTGGGAAAGAAACACGGGAACAGGATGGAGGATACCTTAGAGCAAAAGAGGTGGCAGAAGCGGCGGGAGTATCACTCTGGCAACTCCAGGTGCTAGGCTTAAACAAAGCTTTGCAGATTGGAAACAAAGCAAATTTAGGGCCGGAGTTGTATATAAAGCTATATAAACAGTACCGATACGGTTTGAGCCTTGTTTTCGAGAAGCGAGAACTGGTTAGAGGAAATCATAAATCTATCTGGACCAGGGAAAGGGTTTGTAGTGTAAAACATAAGGTTATTCAGGCCGGTAAAAGCAGAAATTAAGGCTAGTTTCTGCTTCCAAGTCTAGCAAATACATAATCCTGCGATCATTGTTATAATTGTAACAATTTTATCTTGACCGACATGTATGTGAAATATGTCACTAACGGTTATGGGTCTCCAAACGGCTTCTTAGATAATGAGCGCGTTCTTCGACTGCTACAAGTTCCTCGAATAACCGTATGCGGTCGCCTTCTTCCAGGGAACGGTTTTCAAGCTCTCGTTCGAGACGATAAAGAGCCTCACGAAAGCGGGTGAAAGTTAGAAAACGAACCTGGTAGGCCGCTTCTGCTTGCTGTTTGCTAAGCTTTGGATTTAAGCGTTCTTTTACTGTGGCGTCTTCGGTTTCGACGTTTTCAGGCTCACGACTATTTAGAAGTTGATTAAGTGAAATACTCTTCTCAGTTAATTCTTTAAGCTTTTGCGGGTCGCGGGCCAGTTGCAGACGACGATTGACGTAGCTGGAAGATTTGTTTATTAACTTGCTGATTTTAGCCGCAGTGTAATTATACTCATTTTCGAGAGCTTGTAGGAATTGTACTTCTTCAGCCAGAGTCAGGTCTCGGCGTTGTAAGTTTTCAGCTAGATTTGCCAGACGAGCATCATTTTCCGTCCAGTTTTCTTTTACAATTACTGGTACCGTGTTCTTACCGGCCAGTCTTGCTGCTCGAAAGCGTCTTTCGCCCGCTACTATTTCGTATAGCTCCTGACCGTCCTCTAAAATAGGTCGAACCACAAGCGGTTCCAGTATGTCTCGCTCCCGTATATCATCGGCAAGTTCTTGCAGAGCTTCTTCATCGAAAAATTGCCGCACTTGAAATGGATTTGACCGTAATCGCTTAAGCGGGACTCGCCGAGCATCAGGCATTGGCATCTCATCGCTCTCCGCTCGTTCCTTTTGTAATTTCAAACGACTTTGAGCTGCCTGGTTGCCCTTGTTAAGATTGAAGGCCGACACGTTGCACTACCTCCTCTGCTAATCTGGCGTAATCGTCGGCTCCCTGTGAGCTAGCAGCGTAAGCGAAAATGGAGGCTCCCATCGCTGGCGCTTCCGATAGTTTAACGTTTTGACGCACTACAGTTTTGAACACCAAATCGCTAAACTGCCGGTTAACTTCTTCCATAATCTGGCTGCTGATACGAGTGCGATTTTCCATTGTTAAAGCTACACCTAGCACTTGTAAGGAAGGATTTAACTCAGTTTGTACCCAGTTAATAGACTCCAGTAGTTGAGCAATTCCATAAAGAGCGTAATAACTTGAACACTGTATAGGTATAATCACATAATCCGAAGCACACAAGGCATTAATCGTGAAAATATTCAGACTTGGCGGGCAATCAATCAAAATAACGTCGTATCTATCTTTAAGCGGTAACAATTTCTTACTTAGGATCGTTTCACGTCCGTAGAGGCTAACCAATTGCATTTCTAGCCGTACCATATCCATGTGGGCCGGAGCCAGTGCGATGCCTTCTTTCTCGATTAAAACCGTCTCAAGCGGTAAATTTTGAGGAGCCAGCACATCAAACATCGAATGTTCCAGACTTTGTGGATCAACCCCAAAGCCTATAGTCAGGTTTGATTGTGGATCAAGGTCTAGGCAAGCAACCCGAAAACCTAGTCGAGCCAGACGCGCACTAAGGCTGTTCACAGTTGTGGTCTTACCCGTACCACCCTTCATATTAGAACAACTGATTACGCGACAACTCGCCATCGCTATAGCTCCTTTTTAAGTAACAGTCAACAATCTAAAGTTAGCAAACCTTTATGGCCTGTAGTTGATGGCTAAACAGGTGACACACCCGTTCTTAACATGATACGTGTCTCGGTACGCTCTGTCAATGTCCGTTAGGTCTGGTTGCTCAAAACCCGTTCTACAGCTAAAATCTGTTAAGAGTTCAATACACTTTGTACCAGGCAAGTCCTTGGTCATGAACATTTGCGGGAGTGTCTCAATAACGGTATTTAGATGAATAGAAAACGCTCTGAGAACTAATAACTTGACATAAATAAAGAAGCAGGTTTAACTAATGCTAAAGACGTCGAGAGAAAAACCAAAAGCTGAATTTTCGATACTTTCATCCGAGCAAGCTACAGGTAGTTTTTCCTTGTTGTGGCTTCTTCTAGCTCTTATTACCACTGTTTATAGTTCCCTAACCGTCCTACCTTTTCTAACCAACCTGTTGGGGCTTGGTATTTTGCCGCCGGTAGCTCTAATCGGGGCAGGGTTAGGTGTAATCTGGTTGTGCGGTTGGGCCGTGCGTCAGAAGCAGCATAATTTCGTACTGACTGACGGTGCCGGAGCCGTTGTTTCTATCCTTGCTTTTAGCCTTACTTTACTTTATTGCTTTACACAGGCCGCTCCTTACCACTTTCTACCAGTTGGTACTACGGTAGACTCTACGCACCATTTCATCCTGGCTGATTTCATTAAATCGCATCAAGCCTTACCCCTTCATCCTACTCCTACTGAAGCGGCCCGGCTTTTGGAAATGCAAGCCTATCCGCCCGCCTTCCATCTTGTAGTCGCCCTCATCAGCACTGTCAGTGGTATTGATTTAGCTTACGTAATGTTCCCTCTCGTTGCATTTTTGGCTTCTCTTATCAGTGCAGGTGTAGCGGCGTTGTCTTACGTTCTGCTGCCGTCTAGCAGGTGGAGGCCGATCGTCGCATTCATTTCTGCTTGCGCCGCTTATCTGGCCTCTGGCTTCTTCTTCGATCCCTTCATGTATTGGGATTTCTACGGCCAAATTGCTGCCTTTGCTGCTCTTATCCTCGGTTTGTATTTCACATTGCATTATTTCACTACTTCCTATTTTCCATCTCTCGTTCTCAGCACACTTGCCGCCTTTATTCTGACTCTCGCCTACACTCATTGGCTTCCCCTTCTCGCTTTGCCTCTCCTCGCTGCTCCAATTGCAAGCAAATATCAGGGTGTAAAAACCAGAACTCAACAACTAGCCTCTACAATTCCACAGAGAATAATTTCTACCCTCTACCCTTCATTCTTTATCGCTCTCTGTTTAGGAGTTTTTGGAATACTTTTTCTCAAAGATCGTCTTAATGGTACTATCGTCTGGACAGGCGGTGCAGGTGCAAATTTCCAGCTTGATGGGGGTTTAATTGTTCCGGTGTTGCTCGTGCTTAGCCTGGGTGCTTTAGGTTTGGTGGGTTTTTACCTATCCGGTCGTTTGCGCTCCTGGTTGCCTCGGCTTATGAGTGCTTATAGTTTGTTAGTCTTAATAGGAGGATGTCTTATCCTATTGAGTCTGGGTCGTGAACTTTCGAGCTTTAACCTGGCCCGTCTCTATCCTTTTGATGCTTCTATCTGGCTTTTGGTTGTTCTTGCTACAGGCGGCGCAGTTCTAGCTTTGTTGCGAGGTCGTCCTTTGCTGCGCTTCTATTTGATAGTCCCGGTTGCGGTCACTCTCGAAATTATGGTTTATCTTTTCATCCGGCCTGGCGGAACTGCCAACGCTTATCATCTTAGTAAAATGTACACTGTTCTTCTAGTTTTAATCGCTCCTACCCTGCTTGCTCCCGTCCTCGAAGCTTTCTTCACTTCTTTTCCAGGTCTAAAAAAACAGGCTACTGAGAGCCATCACAACCCTAAGTCCTCAGGACAGACCTGGCAATTCTTAATCCTTCTGGCTTGCTTGGTCATGGCTTTTCTAAGTTACGCCCTATTAAATTTCACCAGCCCCGACCGTTCTCACGGTTATGCTGGGCCAGATATTATTGCTACTGCTCGTGCTGTCCAAAGGCTTGGCTACGATCCAGCTAAGGTCGAACTAGACCTTCAACCAGGCTTGCCTGCTTACTTCACTTATGTCGGTCTACTTGGTCAGCCGCGCAACGTCCTTGCCGATGGGTATTATAAGGGTCAACAACGTCATTCTTTTGAGACCTGGCTCTACGATCCGCTTGCTCCAACTCTTTTCCTGACCGATAGTTACCTTGCGCTACAATCGGCATACCCTCAGGATGCCCGTACTCGCTTGTTGTACCGTTCCGGCCCGGTTGCTCTAATTAGTCGCAGCCCTGGTTATCTCGATAACCTCGTCAACCGTCGTACTTTCTTCCTGAACTCCCACTTCCAGGCTGGTAGCGACGTCCTAACAGTAGACCTCGAACTAGGAGCCGTTCTGGATGTCTTTACTTCTACCCAATTGTTCCTTTCAATCGGCCCGCGCCAGGAGGCTGCGGCACCCCTTCTTAACGATCCGTTCTACAAACGCAACATTGCTCTTACCTTGCCCACCGTTTCCTACAACTTCCAACGGGGCTATCTCAAATTCCGTTTTCAAGATGGATACAGTCGAGGCGAGATGAACGGTCAGGAACTTGGCCCGGACAAATTTACTCTTGGGCCAGGTGAATACACGCTCTGGATGCAACTTTACAAAGATGGTCAACCTATCGAGCAGCGCAAAGTTGAAGATTTTGCCTTTAATTCAAACCGCACCATCACACCTTTACCCCTGTCTGAAGGAGCCATTGCTTTGCCAGAAGGTCTTTCCCAACTTCGCCTCGAAGCTCCCCTCCCTGCCCCTACTGATTCCCCTCTCACACCAACCAATGCTTTCTTCCAGCAAGGCGAACGCCGCCTTATTCAGCTTACTGATTGGTCGGTAGTTCCTGCTTCTGCTCACCCCGGTCAGACTGTTCATCTCAGTCAACGTTATCGAAGTCTAGCGGATATATCTCCATCTTATACACTCTTTGTTCATCTGGTGGATGAAGGCGGTACCACTGTCGCTTCCTCGGAAGAACCACCCGCCCACGGCCTTTTTCCGACCTGGCTCTGGCAGCCCGGACAAACTCTTACCATTGACCAGGAATTAACGCTCCCAGCCGATCTTCCGCCTGGTTCCTACAGCCTTCAACTTGGCTTCTACACCGGGCCTGATGCTACTCGTCTCGATACCTGGGCTGGCGAACCGGCTCAACGTATCTGGGAAAGTCATTTCCGTCTTCCCAACGTTCTCATTATCTCCTGATCTAATTCTCAAGTCTGGGCTACCCTCTGCTGACCCAGGTTTCTCAAGCCTGGGTCTATTGTAGGACCCAAACCATACAGGCTTATGGTAAAATTAACTTCATAGGTTTTGCCGTTAAGTATGGCTGGATAGCGGTTGCCTCTTGCTGAGGTCTGTAGAGAAAGGATAATCAAATTATGAACTACGAGGAACTTAAAGCCGGGTTTACTGCTTTGCAAGAGCAAGCTATCGAATTCGGAGACCGTCTTTGACCTTTCTGGTAAAGCTAAAGAGCTAAAACGTCTCGAAACTCAAAGCAGCGACGATGGGTTTTGGGACGACCCGCAATCGGCCCAGGTTGTTATGCGTAAGCTTACTACTTTGCAAGAGGAAATCGGTTTCTGGCAAACTCTTCAAAACCGCCTCAAAGACAACCTTGAACTGGTAGGATTGCTGGCCGGAGAAAACGATCCTGTCACCCTGACCGATCTAAGCCTTGAACTTCAAACGTTACAGGCTGATCTTGCTGCACGCGAACTTGACCTTATGTTTGGTGGCCCTTACGACGACCGCCCTGCCCTCCTTTCTATTAACGCCCGCGAAGGCGGCACCGATAGCCAGGATTGGGCCGAAATTCTTCTTCGTATGTACCTACGTTGGGCCGAAGACCAGAAATTCAAAGTCCAGGTGTTTGATAGAGAAGACGGCGGTGAGGCAGGTATTAAAAGTGCCACTATCGAAGTCACCGGGCGTAACGCATATGGTCGAGCTAAAAGTGAAGCCGGACAACATCGCCTGGTTCGCCAATCACCCTTCGACTCCAGTCACCGCCGTCATACTTCTTTTGCCCTGGTTGAAGTCCTACCAGAAGTAGACGATGCTATTGAAATAGAAATACGTGACGAAGACATCCGGGTGGATACTTACCGGGCTACAGGCGCAGGCGGTCAGCATATTAACAAGACCGATAGTGCCGTTCGTATAACACATATCCCTACCGGCATCGTCGTCACCTGTCAGAATGAGCGTAGCCAGACCCAAAACCGCGAGACTGCCCTCAAAATCCTCAAGGCTCGCCTCCTCGAACGTGAGATCGAACGACGCGAGGAAGAGCAAGCCCGGCTTAAAGGAGAACACCGTGCTACAGGTTGGGGTAGCCAGATACGCAGTTACGTTCTTCACCCTTACAATATGGTCAAAGACCATCGTACTGGCTATGAAACCTCTGATACGACAGCTGTTCTTAATGGTGAGATCGAACCTTTCATCGCGGCCTTTCTGCGCTGGCAAATCGGTCAGAACCAATCTCTTTCTAGCCCTGCTGCCGCTTCTGACGACGATTTGTGAGGGTAACTTAAAATACAAGCAGGACAAACCAACTCAAACCCGCAGCTTCGAGTTGGTTTGTCCTACCTAAACTACCTCGTAAAATTCGATTTAGCTAATCAGCTAGTGTCTTACTCCTTAGTAGTCACTGTACGGCTTAATTTCTCGATTTTGGTTTCCGTGTTACTACTAACAACGCTCCACTTGATATTACACCCAGCAGACCCAGACCAATCAATAGGCCACCAGCCAATCCACCGCTCGGTTTGTTCTCGCCTGCGCCTGTCGAAGGTAATCCTGCCGGTATATAAGAGGTCCCGGCTACTATTGACGGTTGGCTCACCGAGTTGCCGGGTTTTTCTACTCCTAATACAACCGTCGGCGGCGGTGTAGCCTGACCCCCTGCTCTCTCGGTCAAGACCGGGGTTGTAACTGCCGCTACGGTTGTCGGGGCAATCGTTGTCGTCGGGATAGCCGCAGTCGTGGGCGCGGCAGTCGTCGCGGTTGGAACAGTAGTTGTTACTGTCGGCGCGGCAGTTGTCGTTGGCGCAACGACTGTAGTCGGCGCGGCAGTTATCGTCGGGACGGCCACAGTCGTGGTTGGCACCGCTGTTGTTGTCGGGACGGCAGTCGTAGTAGGAACTGCCGTTGTCGTTGGGACGGCAGTCGTAGTAGGAACTGCCGTTGTCGTTGGGATGGCAGTCGTGGTTGGTGCCGCAGTCGTAGTAGGAACCGCCGTTGTCGTGGGAGCAACAGTTGTGGTTGGGACAGCGGTGGTGGTTGGTACTGCCGTTGTCGTCGGTGCCGCCGTGGTGGTTGGGGCTACCGTGGGAGTGGTGCAATATGGGCCATAAGTGTAAGCTGTATCTATAATCCGCCCGCCGTAGCGTTGTCCGTTAAGCGAAGTAAGCACTGCTCCCCAGAATAAATCAATCTGAGACGAACAATTCGGTATTTCTACCGAAAGTTGTACTGACTTCCCTGGTGCTACCTCTCCTGTCGCCGAGCTAAATAGAATCTGGTTGTCAATCACTCCGTCTACCTTTTTATAAGAAGCCATTCCAACCGTATAATTACAGGAAGTTGAATTATTGGTAATAGTTCCTTTTCCCCCGCTAATACTGCCCGTCAAATCCCTCTTGGCTTCACAACCTGCGCTGGTTGCTAGAGGTGCCTCCCCTGCTTTACCTACCCCGCTAGCACTAGCCGACGCTTCCGGTACTGCTAACCAGACTAGCCCTGCTACTAATAAAGTCCAGCTACTCAAAAGTATTGTGCTGATCAAACGTATTCTCTTAGATGTTAACGTCCTCATGTACTTGCTACCTTTCTGTTCTAACTAAATGAAACCGGCGTATTGGTAGCAACTAAGCCCCTGGCTGAGAAACTAAAAACAAAGTGCGGCAAATAAATCCAGACAAGGCTTTACCTTCTGGAAGAAACTCTCGGTGTCCCTATTTAAAATGTTGGATAAAAATTAGTTAGATTGAAAGTAGAATTTTGGTGAAATAGATTACCAATAAGTTCGCCATTGTTGTTGTCCCAACCTCACAGCTTGTTGCCATTTTTGTTAGCTCAAACTGTCACCATTAACCATTTTTGCGCTTCTTTTTTTTAAACGAGTGCTTCCGTATTTTTAACTACCCTGGTAGCTAAAATGTGTCCTGTTTCACATTCCCGACCATTTTATAACGTTTAGCCTGAGATAAAGTAACACTACTTTTGCTGATTTACGATAAATGTCAACACTATTCAATAAATCTAAATGTTTCGGAAGCTCCCCTGTCATCTAATTCTCGGCTTATGACACTTAGAGGCAATTAGCGTGCCATTAACAATTTATTTTACCCATTAATAAAATACTTAAAACAAATACATGTATTTGGATAAATGAAATTATCCGGCATTGTTTAGGCATTGTTCCTGGCTGCTAAAGTTTCTCTATTTTCTTCCAAATTTATTCCGGTTCAAAGGGCTTGATAATCACCTGATTATCAAGCCCTTTGAATTCGTCCCGCCAAACTTAATATTATTAAGCAGCCTATGAATTTTCTTAATTTCGCTATAAAACCTATTGACAAATACGTATTCCTGCGCTACCATCCGTAGCAGAAGTTAATAATATTAACTCAGTAATTAATATATTTAATTCTTTTCTTAATTGCACTAAGGAAAGAAGTGAAGCAAGGAGTTATTCATGGCAATTACCAGGCACACGGTTAGCGGACGTTGCCCCGTGTGTAACGAGGGAATGCATATCACTCGCCTCGAATGTGAAAACTGTCACAGCACGTTGGAAGGTCATTTTGCTTTAGGGCCGTTCCAAAACCTGTCCTCCGAGCAATCCCAGTTTTTGGAAGTGTTCATTCGCTGCCGAGGGCAGAATAAAGCTATCCAGGAATTATTGAACATTTCCTACCCTACTGTCATCAAAAAGCTGGATGAGCTTATTGTTGCTCTGGGCTACGAGCTTGACCCGGTGGCCGAACGGCGGCGGGAAGTGCTGGAAATGCTCAGCCAGAACAAAATCAGTGCAACCCAGGCTCAACAGATGCTCAGTGGGTTGCCGTCTGGTGGCCTTAAGGCTGAACCTGCCGATACTCGTCCGGCAACTACAGGAGAGTAGATTATGAACGATAAGAAAGAGAACCAGGAAAAAAATTCCGAGGCCGACGAAACCGACTACGTTCAGACTATGCCCGTTGACCTTCGCCGCCTGCGGGTGGTCAAAATCACCAATACTAGCGGCCATACTATCATAACTGGTACCGATGCTGCGGAGATTAAAGTTCGCGTCCAGGCTCATAGCGGCTTGACTTTCAGCCCCGCTATTGAAGTCAAAGCCGACGGAGAGATAGTCGAAATCTCCTCCGTTCTCAATAACGTGATCAAGCTGAACTTGAACGAAACCGATGCAACCGATCCCGACCTGGCCGACGAAGCGGATTTTGATTTCGATCCCGATAGCTTTGATTTTGGCGACCCGGCCAGCCATGACCGGGAGGAACGTTATCGCTTCCGCGAAGAAGCCCGCCGCCAGCGAGAAGAAGCCCGCCGCTACCGCCAGGAAGCCCGTGAAGAAGCCCGCCGCCGCAGAGAGCAAGGTCGCCGGATCACAAGAGAAGGCGGCAATATCCGGGTTGACCTGAGCTTTGGTTCGTTCGAGATGCCCGATGTCTTCAAGAACGTTGGAAAAAGTCTTAGCCAGATTTTCGACTCTTTCGGGACTATTTACATTGAGGTGCCGCGTAAAGCTGAACTGGACATCAAAACCGTTTCCGGCACGCTTGAAATCGGCCAGATTGACGGTTTCTGCCGGATCAAAAGTACCAGTGGCGGAACTCGCTTGCACCAGCTAAATGGCGGAATGCAGCTAAAAGGTATGAGCGGTGGGGTCGAGGGAGTGGCTCTGGGTGGACGAGTTACCATCAAGACTGTAAGTGGCAAAGTCACTCTGGCCGAATGTCGCCTGACTGCCCTGGACCTTTCCACTACCAGTGGCAATCTGACCGTCACAACTCAGTTGGCCTTGCCGGACGAGGGCGATTACCGCCTCAATAGTACCAGTGGCCGCATTCATCTGGTGCTGCCAGATGACCAGACTAGCGCGTTTATCGAATGTCGCACCTTGAGCGGGCGGATCGTTACCCCTTATCAGGTTCGAGCGGCGGACGTCAAGACGCGGCCTGGTCAGAGCCAGGCTAAAATTGAAATCAACGGAGGACGACGCAAAGTTATGCTAAATACTATTAGTGGAAATATTGAAGTTGGCCTCAATGGAGAGGAAAGTAGTTCTTTCGTGCCATTTTCGACCGTGCCGCCCGCGCCGCCCGCCCCCCCACCTGTGCCGTCCGTGGACTGGCCCACTCCGCCCGTTGCACCTGGCTCTCCGAGCGGCTTTGGCGCGGTGTCGTCTCCGCCTTACCCGGATGCATTGGTCACGCCGCCTCCGGCCTGGCCGAATTATCCACCGCCAACCGTTCGCCCGCTTGATGTCACGCCAACACCGCCGAACTTATCGCAAAGATCGGCCAGTCCGACCCCGCCCAACGGTACCGCCGAGGCTCCCACGTCGCCGCCGCCCAGTCCTCCCGCCGAGGATGGCGATAAGCGGTCGCGCCAGCTAGATATTTTGCAGGCTATCGAGCGCGGCGAGCTAAGTGTCGAGGAAGGTATGGCGCGTCTCGCCGAACTGGATTAACCAAAAATTTATGTACAGGGTGCTGAGTCCTAAATTTAAGGGCCAGCACGGAATAAATGACCTGTTCAGGTTCAATACTTCGAGGGGTTAATCGTAAAGAAACTCAGCACCTTGTACCCAGCAGCCCATAATTAGTATTTAAAGATTAAAAAAGGAGCAAATTAATGCATCATTATGATTACGACCAGATGAACGGCGCGGTACTGTCGCGGCTCGAAACCTTCCGAGAACAGGCCAGACAAGATCGGTTGGCCGACCTGACTCGCCAGGAATATAACCAGGCTGGCCCTGGCTTGCGCTTGCGCCGGATCAACCAGTTAGAGATATTACAGGCAGTCCGGCACGGCGATCTCACCGTCGATGATGCTTTACGACGGCTTAGCTGCCTTGAAGGTAGCCTGTAATATCTCAAATGGGATTTGACTTATTTTTCGACTAAATTTACCCAAAACAGGCGTCATTCTATGATTGCGATTATGACTGCGATTATCGAAACAAAAGGGTTATCTAAAAGTTTTGAAGCCTGAAAAGTTTTATTTTAGCGGCCTAGCTGGTCATCTCCGGCCCTTCTTCAATTTGGGCCTTGTTGGTAGCCAACGCCTCACGATTAACGACCCGTCCGCGCCGCTCGGCCAGGTAGACTCCGGCAAAAATCAGGGTTGCGCCCAGCCCTAAATTCCAGCCTAGCTGTTCGCCGCCCAGCCAGGCCACTGCCACGCCTGAAAGTGGTTGCAGGTAAAACAGCAGGGCTACTTTGGCTGCCGGAACTCGTTTGAGCGACCACGAAAGAGCCAGAAAGCCGAAAACCGTCACGAGCAGAGCAGTATACAGCACCCCTACCGCCACTGAGCCGCTAAAGCGGATCGGCCTGGTACCGGTGATTAGCTCGAACAGGCAAAAGGGTATCAGGCCCGCAATGCCGCACAGCACCGCGCCGGTGGTTAGCTCTAGTCCGTTGTAACGCTGGGCCAGGCTGCGGTTGATTACGTTGTAAGTCGAAAAACCTAGCGTCCCGGCTACAAAGACCAGATCGCCGATAATTCGGTTGTTGCCACCCGTTCCGCTCCCGGCTTCGGTGCCAAAAATAAGTGAAAGGGGGTTGATGCCAATTACAAACCAGACTCCCACCAGGCTAATCAGCAGACCGAGCCAGACTGCCGGAGAAGGTTTCTCGCCCAGGAAAAGCGCGGCCAGCAGCGCAATTGTCACCGGTTCGGTAGCGGCCAGGACTGAAATATCGCTGGCCGAACTGAGGGTCAAGCCCCAGTTCTGGCAAAGCTGGATCACGGTAAAGCCCATAAATCCGGCAAAAGCAACCTGCGCCCAGACTCGACCCGAAAAATGCCACCCGCCTTGCCTTATTAGCATTATCGGCAGCAGCACTGCTCCGGCCAGCATGAAGCGGGACAAGGCAAAAGTAGCCGGGGGAAAATCAGCCAGCGCGGGCTTGCTAATCGGGAAAGCCGCTCCCCAGATAATAGTCGTGACGGCCATCAAAGGGAGATACGGTTGAAACTCGGTGCGGCGGGTAGAAGGTGCGAGAGTTTCGGGAGCAGGAAGCGACATATTTTTCCTTTGCCACACTATTACAAAGTCTTGAACGAACCAGGTCGTTATTAGATAAGCTCGTTATTTAGCAAGCTCTGGCCTGACTAACCACAACCCCGGCATAATACCTCAGCCACCGATGGAGTGCAAAGTAGCTCACATCTGACAGGGCGCATCGCTCCTGTTAGAATAAGCCAAATCTAAAATCAACCCCTTTATTTTGGCTTTGTGACTCTAAATATTCAGGAAGAGGAACGAATATGTTCGATCTGAGCGGTAAAGTAGCGATTGTAACGGGAGCCAGTCGTGGAATCGGAGCGGCTATGGCAGTCGGCCTGGCCGAAGCCGGAGCGAGTGTGCTTCTGGTCAGCCGCACGGCTCCGCAGGCTGAAACGCTGGCGGCTCTAACGGCTTCTCAGCGTCCTTTTTTCCATCATCCAGCCGATTTGAGCCGGATTGAGAATGTCGAGCCGACCCTGGCGGTAGCCCTGGCTCGTTTTGGCCGGGTAGATATTCTGGTCAATAACGCTGGAATTGTGCGGCGTACTCCCATCCTGAACTGCACCGAGGCTGATTGGGATGATGTACTGAATACAAATCTGAAAGTGCCGTTCTTCCTGGCCCAGGCTTGCGCTCGGCAAATGGTCGTTCAGGCCAGCGGCGGGAAGATAATCAACATTTGTTCGGTGTTGAGCTACCAGGGCGGTATTCTGGTGCCAAGCTATGCCGCTGCCAAGCACGGTCTGGCCGGTGTCACCAAAGCCCTGGCAAACGAACTTGCTCCGCACGCTATTAACGTTAACGGTCTGGCCCCCGGTTACATCAAAACTGATAATACCGCCGCCCTTATCACCGACCAAGCCCGCTACAACGCGATCCTCAGCCGCATCCCACAGGGCCGTTGGGGAGAAGCGACTGACCTGGTTGGCGCGACAATTTTCCTTGCCAGTCCTGCTTCGGACTATATGCAAGGTCATATCTTGAATGTAGATGGTGGTTGGCTGGGCCGCTAACTCTTGTTAGAAACCCGCGACTACGGAGCGGGTTTCTAGCCACTTTTTGACTGCCTGTAAAAATCGGCCTGCCGTAGCCCCATCTACTACCCGGTGATCGAACGATAGGCACATGTTCATCATCGAGCGCACCACGACCCGCTCGTCGCCATCCGGGTCGGTCACGACCACGGGCCTCTTTACAATCGCTTCCATCGTGACGATCCCGGCTTGCGGCTGATTAAGAATCGGCTGGCTCAGTACCGAGCCGAACGCGCCAGGGTTATTGACCGTGAAAGTGCCGCCTTGCACATCGGCCAGGTTCAGCTTGCGGGCGCGGGCGCGACTGACCAGATCGTGCAAGCTGCGGGCCAACCCGACCAGGCTTTTTTCGTCGGCCCGCGAGATCACCGGTACTACCAGGCCGTCCGGTACGTCAATCGCCACGCCCAGGTTTAGCTCGTGCTTGATTATCACGCCGCTCCCGTCCGCCGCCCAGCTTGCGTTCATCTGCGGAAATTGTCGCAAGCCCTCGATCACAGCTTTGATCACGAACGGCAGGTAAGTCAGATCAACCCCTTCGCGCCGCTTAAAATCCTCTTTAATCCCGGCCCGGTAGCGCACCAGTCGCGTCAGGTCAACTTCTACCATCGTCCAGGCGTGCGGTGCAGTTTGAACGCTCCGCACCATATGCTCGGCAATCGCCCGGCGCATGGGCGTAAGCGGCACAATCTGGTCTAGGAAGTCGGGCGTTGGAGTGGCTAAGTCGGGAGTCGGGAGCAGTTGGGCCGTCGGTTGACTCGGTACTGCTGAAGGGGCAGAGGCAGGTTGGCGCAGCGCGTTTGCGGCAATCTGTTCGTGCATCGGCGTGACGGGCAACGGTGGCGTCATCACCATTTCTCTCCGTCCAACGCTGCCAACTTCTATTCCAGGCAGGGCGCGAGTCGGTACAGGTTGCTGCAAGCGGCGTTGCCCTTCGACGTACATCAGCACATCGTCGCGGGTGATCCGCCCGCCCAGGCCCGTGCCACGCAGGGCCAGCCGTTCGAGGTCAAGCTGATGTTCTTCGGCCAACCGCCGGACTGCCGGAGAGTAGCGGTGAGGCTTGCCCGGTTGAGTGGACGCCGAGGCGACCGCCGGGGTTGTAACCAGACTGGTGGCTTCTTCTTCTTCTCCATCGTACCACCCTCCCGAAGCCTTGCCGTTTGGAAAAGAGGCTTCGACCTGTTCGAGTGGTTCCTCTACCTGGCTCACCGGCGTGGCAGGAGACGCGCCACTGAGTGCGAACGCACCTTCTACCTGGGCGGTCGGGTTAGCCTGTTCAGGCTGCTGATGTTCCGACTCGCCCGTAATGATTGCTCCCAGCCCATTCTTAGGTTCGGTCGCTGCGTTTACTGCGACTTCGAGCATTTCGCCGATAATCATTCCAACCGCGACCGTCTCGCCTTCCGGCACCAGGATCGCGCTTAGCGTGCCTTTGACCGGGGCCGGTACCTCGGCGTTTACATTGTCGGTGATAATTTCAACAATTGGTTCGTATTCTTCGACCTGCTCGCCTACCTGCTTGAGCCACTTGCCAATCGTGCCTTCGTGGATGCTTTCGCCCAGTTGCGGTAGGGTTATTTTCGTCGTCATTTTCTTCTCCTGAGCAATTAGCAGTTGGCAGTTGGCAACATATCCCTCAAAAGAGCAGGAAGCCGGATTTACCCCAGCTAATTGTCAACTAACGGCTGCTAATACCTTGCTAATTGCCGCATTGCCCCGGCTATCTTGGTCGGGTTGGGCATAAATTCTTCTTCGAGTGAGAGAGCAAAAGGCATCCCTGGCACATCCAGACCGGCCAGGCGGCGCACTGGCGCGTCCAGGAACTCGAAGGCATGTTCCGCAATGATCGCCGCAATTTCGCCGCCGAAGCCGCCAAACAGATTGGCCTCATGCACGATCAGAGCGCGTCCGGTCTTCCTGACCGACGCTAGAATCGTCTCGGTATCCAGGGGCCGCAGCGTTCGCAGGTCTACTACCTCGATGTTAAGGCCCTCGGCTTCCAGGGTCTTAGCCGCTTGCAAAGATTGATGAAGCATCATGCCGTAGGCAAAAACACTCAAAGTAGTGCCTTCGCGCACCACGCGGGCTTTGCCGATGGGTACAAGGTACTCGCCGTCGGGAATCTCCTGTTTGAGGCTCGGCAAAGTATAGGTCTTTTTATGTTCCAGGAAAACTACCGGGTCAGCGTCGCGGATGGCCGATTTGAGTAGCCCTTTGTAGTCGTAGGGAAAAGAAGGTGTCACCACCTTGAGGCCGGGCCACATCGCAAACATCGCCTCGACACTCTGGCTGTGATACATGCCGCCCTGCACCCCGCCGCCATAGGGAGCGCGGAAGACGACCGGGCAGCTAAAGGCGTTGTTGGAGCGGTAGCGTAACCGGGCTGCTTCGTCAATGATCTGCTCGACTGCCGGGTGAATAAAATCGGCAAACTGAAACTCCGCCACCGGGCGCATTCCGTTAACCGCCGCGCCGATAGCTACACCCGCAATCGCACTTTCGGCCAGAGGGGTATCCAGCACGCGCAACTCGCCAAATTCTTTTTGTAGTCCGTCCGTCACCCGAAAAACTCCCCCGCGCTGGCCTACGTCCTCACCCAGCACAAACACTCGCTCGTCCCGGCGCATTTCCTCAAATAAAGCTTCGCGCACGGCTTCCAGAACAGTTTTAACAGCCATCTTTACTTCCCACCTTCCTGAACGTCGGCGTCGGCATAGACATAGCGCATAATGGTATCGGGCGTCGGGTTCGGAGCGGCCTCGGCGTAGCTTTGGGCTTCGTCAATCGTTTTCTTAGCTCGCACCCGGAAGGTGGCTTCTTCTTCCTTTGTAATCAAGGCTTGTTCTTCCAGGTAACGCTCGAAGCGAATGATCGGGTCTTTTTGCCGCCACTCTTCCACTTCTTCCTTCGTGCGGTAAGCCCGGTCGTCGTCCGAAGAGGAATGAGGGCGGTAACGATAAGTTTTGGCTTCTACCAGGGTTGGGCCGTCACCTCGGCGGGCGCGGTCGGTGGCTTCCTGGGCTACCCGGTAGACTTCCAGTAAATCGTTGCCATCCACCACCACACCGGGCATACCATACGCCTGGGCGCGGTCGGCAATGTTTTTGATGTGCATCTGTTTCGAGATCGGCACAGAGATAGCGTAGCCGTTGTTCTCGACTACGAAGACGACCGGCAGGCTATGGATCGAAGCGAAGTTGAGGGCTTCGTGAAAGTCGCCTTTGCTGGTGCCGCCATCGCCGACGAAGGTATATGAAACCTTGCCGTCTTTCTTGAGCAGCGAAGCATAGGCCGAACCCGCCGCCTGGGTTAGCTGAGTGGCTACCGGGCTGGACACGCTGATAAGATTGAGCCGGGCCAGGCCGAAATGACTCGGCATCTGCCGCCCGCCGCTGGACGGGTCTTCCGCTTTCGATAGCTGATGCAGCATCACCTCTTGCGGGGTCATACCGAGAGCCATCACCAGAGCCAGATTACGGTAATAAGGCCAGACTATATCATGTCCGGCCTGGATTGCGCGGGCAAATCCAACCTGAGTAGCTTCCTGTCCGGCGCAACTGATCACAAAAGCGGTCTTACCCTGGCGGTTGAGCAGCCAGATACGCTCGTCCAGGGTGCGGGCCAGCACCAGTTGATAGTACATTTCCAACAGGTCGTTCTTGCTCAGGCCCAGTGCTTCCCATTTGGTCTGTTCTAATTTAGCCTTAGAGGTTCCTTCTTCTTCTAATATTTTGCCACCTTTGGTGGTCTCGTTAGCATTTGCAGAACGCATGGCCTACAACTCCTTTTAATAATTGGATAAGTGCTTATTTTCGGCTTTTACAAATGAATTGCCCAACCATCCACATCGCGGGCCGCTTCCATTACCGTTTCGATCAGGGCTGGATGCGGTCGCACCGCCTGGGCCATCTCCCAGGCTGAACCATCGAAAAGCCGGGTCAGAGCGGCCTCGGCAATCAGTTCTACCGCCGTCGGGCCGGTGATATGTGCGCCCAGGAGGTCGCCGCTTTGGGCATCGCTGACGAGCTTCACAAAGCCTTCGGTTTCTCCCTGCATCAAGGCTCGCCCGTTGGCCTTAAAGGGAAATTTGCCGATCTTGACTGCCTCTTTTTCGTCTCGCCCTGCCGCTTTTGCTTTCGTCCGGGCCTGGGCTTCGGTCAGGCCGAGGCTGGCAATTTGAGGTTGGCTGTAGGTGCAACGCGGGATAGCGGCGTAATTTAGCGGGTCGGGGCGTTGTCCGGCCAGATACTCGGCTACAAAAATTCCCTCGGCACTGGAAGCGTGAGCCAGCAAGTAGCGATGCGCTCCTTCCGGCTCGAACCCGAAACCGCCCCGCACGTCGCCGACCGCCCACAGGCCCGGCCCGGCCCGTAACTCGTCGTCCGTCACCACAAAGCCATCTTTCAGGCGCACCGAGCTATATTTGTCCAGGCCAAAACCTTTGGTATTAGCGACCCGCCCGATAGCGACCAGCAGTTTGTCGGCCTGGATTTTCCGGGGTTTATCTTTAATCGTCAGGTTGACCTCGACGCCGCCTTCATTCTGGCTCACATTTTCAGACCGAAGGCGGGTATTGAGGTAAATCTGCATGCCCCGGCGCGAGAACAGGCGGTCAAGTTGTCCGCTTACTTCGGCGTCCTCGGCGGGTAGGAGGCGCGGTCCGGCTTCGACAAGGTGTACTTTTGTGCCAAACGAAGCGTAGAAAGAAGCGAATTCTACCCCGGTCTGGCCTGCTCCAACAATCACAATTTCTTTGGGCAGGCTGGTTTGAGCCAGCGCACCGTCGCCATCCAGAATTGCGCTGCGGTTATCGGTCGGCAGGCCGTCCAGTTCTTGCCAGCGTGAACCGGTCGCCAGCAGCACGTTCGGGGCGGTTAGCCGGGCGACCGGTTGACCTTCCCCGTCGCTCACAACGACATTGCCGGGCGCATCAAAAGAGGCGTGGCCTTTGAAGACGCGCACGCCTTTCTTCTTCAAAAGATATTCGACGCCCTTGTAAAGCTGACCAACTACCCGGTCAACTTTAGTGCGCATTTTTGTATAGTCGTAGGTGAGGGAAGAAAGATCGAAGCCTAGACCGAACTCGTCGGCCCGCGCCAGGAGCGCGTACACGTCGGCACTTTGCAGTAAAACTTTGGTTGGAATACAACCCCGGTGCAGGCAGACTCCGCCGACTTTATCCTGTTCGACCAGGGCCGTTTTCAGGCCAAGTTGAGCCGCCCGGATCGCGGCCACATAGCCGCCTGTCCCGCCGCCAATAACCACGATGTCATTAGCAATGGTTTCCATATTACTCCTGTTGTCTGCCGCCCCTGCAATAGCTAGAATAAAGCCGGGCGGCTAGTAGTCCGTTTGTGAGTGCTTTCTTTCAAACGTAACTCATTGTACCCGATTTCAAGTCGTTAGGCAAACAAAATAGCCTTATATCTTAATATATGAGAAATGATGAGAAATAATTCTCACAGAATGATAATAATCGAAAAAGAATGTTTCGGTTTGTGTAACGGAGCAGGTAAAACAAAAAGCGGTAGCCCGGCTACCGCTTTTTGTTTTGTTTCATTTATATTCGTGGAACGAAGTAAGTAAACGGCTCGGAAGCAATACCGGGCGAAATTAGCTTACTGAATTAGTAGTTCTTGATGTAAGGCAGCCCGGCACTGGAGGCGTAGGCACTTACGGCCATGATGACGATGATCAGGGCTAGCAAGATAATAAAAAGGATTACCATCAGGTCGGGGCGAGCTTTAAGCTTGTTCATAATTCTTGACTCCTCTCTTAAAGCTTCCTAGCCGGTTGCGGCTTTGCAACAGAAGCTCCTAACATTTTTACAGTTTCCGCGACAGGTCGCTGCGGGCAAAACACCCTTTGTGTTTCCGGCGACTGCGCTCCTACTGCAAGCGTGCCGCTGATTTGTCGCAACCACAGGACAGGTTTCATAGTCTGTTGAAGCCTGGCGTTTATTAAGATTTGCTTTGAACAAATCTTATACACGAATTGTAGCACGGATTTGAGTGCTGTCAAAAATGTGCATGATTTCACATTGTGTCTAAACTTTGTTTAAGTTTGATTGACGTTTACTCCGAATCCGCATTTACCGCTTTGCAAAGGGATAATTATCTTTTTAATAACTTATTGCCGAGGTTAATTTGATTTTTCACAAACCTTAGACAAAATTAAGATCAAGTGAAGGTTATACCCCAGATGGTACTAAAGGGGGAATATACAAAAACTAGACAGGTTTTCTTAGAAAGTTTTAACCTTTCTTTAAGACAGGCGTAACGCTTTTGTAAGCATATTTTGGTATGATTAAAACCAGCGTGAAAAAGCTCTAAACTAGGCAATAAAGTAGAACGGATCAATTGTAATGTTAAATCTGGTGCTACCGGCTATCTCGCATTCCCAATTCTTGATGGCCCAGACTACCCCGGTTAACCTGGGTGCTACCTTCTTCGAGGGATTGCTTTCGTTTGGTTCGCCTTGCGTCCTACCCCTAGTACCGGGTTATCTCTCCTTCATCAGTGGTGTATCGGTGACACGGGCCGCCGCTACTATGGATGATAATTCCAAGCCCGTCCGCTTTGGATTAGCCGATACCTGGCGGGTGGTACGCTCTATTTTATTCTTTATTGCTGGCTTCACTACAGTCTTTGTCTTGATTTTCGGGCTTACCTACACTCTGGCCGACTTGCTAGGAGCCGACATCAGGCCCTGGATACAGATTATCGCCGGTATTGCGGTCATCATCATGGGTTTGCATTTTATGGGTATCTTTCGGATCGGCTTTTTGAACATGGAAAAGCGGTTTCATTTCCAGTCGGCCACCAAGCCAGTCGGTCTGATCGGGGCTTTCCTGGTAGGGGCCGCGTTTGCGGCAGGTTGGTCGCCTTGCGTCGGGCCTTTCCTGGGGGCCGCTTTGACGAATGCCATTGATAGCCAGAGTACCCTGAGTGGGGTGGGCCTTATGCTGGTTTACTCGGCAGGGTTGGGTATTCCCTTCCTGCTGGCGGGCCTTTTCATGAGCCAGTTGCTAGGTTTTATCGCCCGCGTCCGGCGGCATTACCGGGTGATCGAGCTTGCTAGCGGCCTTTTACTGGTGCTGATCGGGGTTCTAATCATCACCAATAATATGAGCGAACTCACGCGCACTTTAGGCGGAAGTGGAATTAGCTTTTGATTTTACATAATAATTGATATGAGCATTATAAGCCAGAAGCCTTCGATATACCGAACAATCTGCCTGTTAGCTGTGTTAGTGGTTTCTCTACTGCTGGTGGCCTGCGGCGAGGGAAGTAGCGGGGTGGGAGTAACTGCCGCCGCGCCCGCCTCCTCCAGCGATCTTTCTTCCACGGCTACTCCTGCCCTGCCCGCGCTCAGTCCCGGCCAGACCCCCAAGGCTAAAGTGGGCAACCCCGCCCCGGATTTCAGGGCTACGGCGGTAGACGGCAGTTCGGTTCAAATCAGTGCTTTGCGCGGTAAGGCGGTGCTGCTCAATTACTGGGGAGTTTATTGCAGCCCTTGTCGCGAGGAAGTACCCGATCTGGTCAAAGTTTACGCGGCTCACCAGGATAAGCTGGCAATTGTCGGCGTTGACATCAACGACTCTCCGCAGGACGTTCAGAATTTTATTAAAGAGTTCAAAATGCCCTACCCGGTGGTCATTGATAATACCGGCGATTTAGTTTTCAAATATCGGGTGCCGGGCCAACCGACCAGTATTTTTATCAATAAAGACGGCATCATTACCGGCATCGTGCCGGGCCTGGCCTCGCTCGATGTGATCGAGCAGCAATTAGGCAAAGCCCTGAGCTAGAACTTGACATAATAAAAATCATAATAAAGACCCCATCAGCCGCGCTTTAGAACGCGATGGGGCCATGTTTGTTCGGATCGAACACGAAAAAAGATGTACTGCGCTTTTATTATCCCGGTCTTATGTAAACGTGTCAAGAGCCTTTTTTGGCCCCTATAAAGTAGGAACAAAGTCGCCTTGACGGAGCCTATCGGCTGGGTTACTATTAACTTATGAATGCACAAAATAAGCCTATAGAAGAAGATCAGACCACCCTGGCCGGGGACGAAGCCAGCGACCAGACGGAGAATGCCACCGAGGTTGCTCCTCGATTCCAACCAGAAATAACCCAAAGTCGGCTGGCTTCGGGCCTGGGCCATCGTTCGACCCGCACCGCTCAAATTCTAGGGCGGGCCAACAAGTGGTTTGGTCTGGCCGACGATAAGAGGGTTCGCCCACCGGAAGAACCTACTAGCGCGGCTGAAACCGAACAAGAGCCTCTCGCGGCGGAAGATGAAGCCGTAGATGAAGCTGATCTGCCGGAAGAAACAGTCGCGCCAGGCCCAACCTGGACTAAAGGCCGTCCGGTGCAAAGCGGAATTGGCCGGGGCGGTGTCACGGCTATCGCTATGCTGGTGGTGTTCGTGCCGTTGATAGTCCTGTTGCTGTATACTCTTTACGACTCGACCGTTAAACTGGACGGGTTGCAGCGTACTTTGCGGGAATTTAACGGCAGTTTATCCCTTTCGGGCGACGCTCAATTTGTTTCGCTTTTGACCGACCCAGGTCTTCAAAGAGTGCCTTTTGTGGCGGAAGACCGCGCTCCCAATGGAAGTATGGTTCTTTACGCTGCCGGGCGTTTGCGCTGGGGTATCTCTTACGGACGGCTCGATCCTCTGGGGCCGAATCAGGCTTATATTATCTGGCTGGAAAGCAAGACTAAAGAGAACGGTCAGCCGATTTACCAGAGATTGCAAGCTTTACCGGATATTCGCTCTGCTAGTCGGGCCGTGGTGATCAAAGAGAGCGATTTTCCGCAAGGTTTTAACGTGCAGTCTTACACCCAATTGCTGGTGACGGTCGAGGCGGCTGATCAGGTGGTCGAGAAACCAAGTGGGCCACGCCGGTTTTCGTTAAACCTGGGTGCGGTGCGAGCTTAAGTTTCAAATCCTGGTAGTACTGTGCTATAATTGGAACTGAGAAAATATTAGTGATTAAAATCACATTGAGCTTCGCAGAAAAGTGCTAAAATGTGGTTATCGCCGGAGGTTTTGCCAAGTATCCAACCTCCTCCCTGGTTAATGGTTTTAGTAGGGTAAAATTCCAATGCAACAGCCAAGTATACTCGCTGGTAAGGGCCGTACCAGTCATCAAGTTCGCCACATTTTGCTCATTGACGACAACGTACATCTGCGCTCACTTTTAGCTCGTCAAATTATGCTATGTTGCGGCAACAACCACCGCACCTGTGCGATCTACCGATTGGGAGAACGTGCCGAGCCAACTCTAACCTATTTTTACGATCCGCAAGAACCTGATGTGCTAGAACCCGGTCTCACCCCGCCGGATTTTGTGCTTTACGAAGCCAGTTCTCCCCGGCACGCTCTGGCATGGCTCTACCACGCCCCTCTCAAGCACCTTACGATCATTTCCGATGTAATGATGCCGGTAGATACCGAGGTAGGTTTGCCCGGACTGCTCAATGGCTTGCAGGAGTTGAAAATTGCGGTAAATCTGGTCTTTATCTCCAGCGAAGCTCAAAACCTGGCACAGGTTCAAACTATGTTAAAAGGGTTGCCGGTTTATTTCCTGATCAAAGGTAGCGAAGCCTGGAACCGTCTGCCCGACGCTCTGGTAGCGGGAGCTAACCGTTTCAATTTTCAGGTTTTACCCAAGCAGAATTACTCTAACCCGGCTATTTTTCAGCCAGTTGAACTATCCCCCGACGAGACGCTTTTACCTTCCTCTGCCCGCCCGGCCCGCTACAAGCGAATGTCTAGCCTGAACAACGTGGCCTTGAGTGCCGCGACCGCCGATTACGCCACAGCCAGGCCGGTGCCGAAAGCTCCCGGTTTTTGGGCGCGGCTGTTTGGTTTGGGCCGGGGGAGACGGTAGCAGCCTTAATGGAAGAACTGCCAGCCTTAAAAATCGCTTATCTTGGCCCCGCCGATACGTTTAGCCACGAAGCCGCCCGGCTTCGTTTTGGCCCCGGTGCGTCTTACCTGCCCATGCGTTCGATCCCGGAAGTTTTTCTGGCGGCCGCCCGCCGTGAGGCCAATTATGGACTGGTGCCGGTCGAAAACTCTTTGGAAGGAGCCGTCACTTACACCCTCGATATGTTTGCCCGGTCTGACCCGGAACTGGCTGCATTGCAAGTTTGTGCCGAGGTAAATCTGCCGATTGTGTTAAATTTGATGGCGGCTCAGGCTGGCCCGACTGATCTGGCCGACATCCGGGTAGTTTACTCGCATCCGCAGCCGCTGGCCCAAAGCCGGGGCTGGCTTTTGCACAATCTGCCTCAGGTCGAACTGGTCGAAACGCTCAGCACCACCCGCGCCGCCGAACTGGTCGCTCAGGAACCGGCGGCGGCGGCCATTGCGAACCGCCTGGCGGCAGAACGCTACGGCTTACGGATTCTGGCAACCGACCTGCAAGACGCTGATTTTAACCAGACCCGCTTCCTGGTGGTCGGCTACGAATCTCTGGATGCTCTCGAACCAACTTCGCCGGGCCGCTACACTACGGCAGTTATGCTTTCGATCAAAGACCGCGTAGGAGCTTTGCATGCTGTAACCTCGATTTTTATGAAATACAACCTCAATCTTAATCGGATCGAAAGTCGCCCTAGCAAACAAAAAGCCTGGGACTATCTCTTTTTCATTGATTTCGTGGGCCATCCGGCCCAGCCTCCCGTCGCGGCGGCTCTGGCCGAACTGAACAACGAAACCGTTTGGGTCAAGCTGTTGGGTAGCTGGCGGCGCGACCCGGAAGTATAACCTGAACTCACCACGGTACGGTGAGAGGAACCAAACAGGTTGGAATATCTTAAAAAAAGCCGGTTGTACAGGCTGCCGAAGCTCAGGCACGCCTGGCGTCCTCAACGCTTCAGGGTTTGATAGCGACAAAATATAATACAGGAGGTTAGTGCGTGGAAAATATTAAAGAAAATATTAAAGAAAATACTAAAGAAGAGTATTTTAAGAAGTTGAGAGGTTCTAATACTTATATTCTAAGTGACAGTTTAAGCGACCGGAAAAGATTAGCTCTGCAAGTGAATTTGTATGCTTCGACCTTCAAACGTGCGCTTGGACAGGCGATAGACAAGTTTGGCCTGCGTGCAGCCCTGCAAGACCCCACGGCTACTTTTCGAGTGCTGGATTTAGGTTGCGGCGAAGGTCTTTATATTCCGGTAGTAAACGATTGGTTGAAAGAACAAGGCGCGAAGGCTCGGATTAAATTAATTGGAGTAGACCGAGAGCCATTGGCTATTGCAACTGGCACGGCTTATCTGGCCGCTCTAGGTCTGACCAATGCCGAACTTTACACCCACGACCTGACCCGGCCCTGGTCGGAATTTAACGACCTCGATATGAGTCAGCCTGAGAACCATTTTGATCTGATTTACGCCTCGGTAGTGTTTATGCATTTGCCTGATGTTTCTCAGATTGTGCAGTCTACCTTCGAGCTTCTCAAACCGGGTGGAGCTTTTTACACTAAGGACATGACCTGGTTAGATGGTGGCATGAACTATCCTAGCCCTACTCTCACCGAGCTAAGCGAAATAGTGCGCCCAATCATACTTGGCCGTCTCAGAGAGGATTTTGCCAGTCAGCATAAGCCCTTTCTGGAGAAAGCTGGCTTCGAGGGAGTTGAAAGTTTCGAGGATTCTTACCCGATAGGCGGTCAAACTGAAGGTGGTCGCCGGATGTTGGAGATATTTCTACTGGGCCAACACGCTCTGCGTCCTTTATTTATTCAGCTTGGCCTGATGGATGGAGCGGAGTACGACCGACGCATTGCGCAGGAATTTCAAGAAATTACGCCACAGCTAGAAGGCCGTCTGACGATGGTTAACACAGTGGCCCGCCGTCCGATTTTGAATTAAACTTATTGCCAGAGGCCCGGCAATTAAAGAGGTCGGGCATTAGACCAGAGCAGGAGCCAGGAATGAAAGTTTGCCGGTGGCGCGACGATAGCGGCCTGGTAGGGCTGGCGGTGGTGACGGAGGCGGAGGAAGTCAGGCCGCTTCGAGCGAAAGATGGCAGGCTTATCGAAAGCTGGGCAGACCTGCACCAACAGGCCGAGCCGTCAGGAGTTTACGCCGCCGTGGTAGAACTGGCCGAAAGTAGCCAGGAGATTGGCGGCTTGCTGGCCGACCTGAGCCAGGCCGGGCGCATCCTCTCGCCCCTCGACCGGCAAGAGGTCTGGGCCGCCGGGGTGACGTACTGGCGTAGCCGCGAAGCCCGCATGGAAGAATCGGATGCGGCGGCGAACCTCTACGACCGGGTATACGAGGCCGAACGGCCTGAAATTTTCTTCAAGGCGACCGCCCGGCGAGTGGTCGGCCCCGGCCAGGCTATCGGCGTGCGGGGTGATAGTAATTGGACAGTACCGGAGCCAGAACTGGCCCTTTTGCTCGGCCCGAATTTAGAGTTGCTCGGCTTCACCATCTGCAACGATGTGAGTGCGCGTGACATCGAAGGAGCTAACCCACTCTACCTGCCCCAGGCTAAAATTTACGATGGCTCGTGCGCGGTTGGGCCGGTGGTCTGGTTGATGCCAGAGGTTCCGGCCCGGCCCGAACTCCGCCTGCAATGTACGATCAGCCGTCAGGGGGTCGAGGTTTTTCACGGCGGCGCAACGACGGCTCAGCTAAAGCGTAGCTTACCCGAACTGGTGGCTTACCTGGGCCGCTATAATTCTTTCCCCGACGGTGTGCTGCTTTCGACCGGCACTTGCATCGTCCCGCCGGACGATTTTAGCTTGCAAACCGGCGATCTGGTCGAGATTGACATCGAAGGTATCGGGCGACTCTCCAACCCGGTGCGGGTGCTGGACTAGCCTAGAGAAAGGATTTGCCGTGCGCCTGCCGCCTTTCAAGCTAGAACGCTTTTTTGCGCGTTACGAGTTTAACGCGCCGTATTTATTGTGTTCCTCGGATTGCGAGTCGGTTGCGCTGGGTGATTTGCTGGGACTGGAACCGGATGCTTTCGAGCGATTTAGCCGCCTGGGGCTAGGCTACACCGAATCCCCTGGTTCGCCCGAATTGCGGCGCGAAATCGCCCGGTTGTACGAGCGGGTCGAGCCGGACGAGGTTTTGGTGCATACCGGGGCGGAAGAAGCTATCTTTAGCTTTATGAACGTGGCTCTTTCCGCGGGCGACCACCTGATCGTCCATTCTCCGGCCTATCAATCGCTGGCCGAAGTTGCGCGGAGTCTGGGCTGCGAGGTGACGCTGTGGGCTACGCGGGAAGAGGACGCCTGGGAGCTTGACCTCGATTTCTTGCGCCGCAGCCTCCGGCCTAACACCCGCGCTATCGTGGTTAACTGCCCACACAACCCAACCGGCTACCAGATGAGCGGGGCCAAACAAGCCGAGATTGTGACTATCGCTCGCGAAAACGACCTGCTGCTTTTCTCGGATGAAGTGTACCGCCTGTTGGAACACGACCCGGCCCAGCGGCTACCCGCCGCCTGTGACCTTTACGAACGAGCGGTCTCGCTGGGAGTAATGTCGAAGGCTTACGGCCTGGCCGGGTTGCGCATCGGCTGGATAGCGACCCGCGACGCCGAGCTAAGGGCGGCGATGGCTTCTTTCAAAGATTACACTACCATCTGCAATAGTGCGCCGAGCGAATTTCTGGCGACGCTGGCCCTCCGTCAGGCCGACGCCCTGCTAGAACGCAACCGTGCTATAATCGCTCGGAACCTGACCCTGCTGGACGATTTCTTCAGCCGGAACAGCCGCTTTTTCAAATGGGTACGGCCCGGTGGCGGCTCGACCGGCTTTCCCAGCCTGATCACCGGCCAGCCTATCGAGGAATTTTGCCACGATCTGGTTCAAAAGCAGGGCGTTTTGCTCCTTCCCGGCGACCTTTTCGATTACGGCTCCCGTAATTTCCGGCTGGGTTACGGTCGTCAAAACATGCCTCTGGCTCTGGTAAAGCTGGAAGAATTTTTGCAGGGTTAGTCCTGCCCTTATTTTCCTATTTATCGTGCGAATGCTGTTGTAGTACAATCGTTCCAGCCGGGTTATTTCTAATCATGTTTTACTAAAAGCCAGTTTCGTAGCAGAGGATTTTACCAGTGCGAAAGCGTCAGGGTTGTACAAGCTTTTGGCTCCGTTGGAGCTTTCTTTTGTTGTTGCCGGGTCTGGTCGGGTTGGTGCTGAACCTCAGCCGCGAGTCGCCCGCCTGGGCTGGGCTGGCTATTTCTACCAGATTTATCACCAGCACTTATTTCGGGGCAACCGGCAATCCCTCTGCCAACGAAAAGATTGTAGACCTGGCCCACACTCCCGACGGTTCAATTGTAATCATCGGTACTAGCAGCCTGCCCGACCCAACTTTCCCCACCGCTTCTCCCCGCTACGCTTACGGCCCGGCTTCAGCTAGCGGGACGAGTGGTTTTGTCGCCCGCTTCGACGCCGATGGTCATACCCTTTTGTGGTACGCTTATTTCACCCCCCAGACGGCTTTACCTAACCGGGTGGCGGTGGATAACGCCGGTAATATCTACCTGGCGGGCATAGCTTATCAAAACTTTGCTGGTTTGATGGGCAGCTTGCCGCCAAGTTGCAACCAGACCCTTAGCGGTTCCGCCGACCCATTTGTGGCAAAGCTGAACCCCGACGGGAATGCTTTGCTCTGGGCCAGTTACGCCAGTGGCGACGACGACCTGGCTCAGGTGCAACTCGGCCTCGCCAGCGATAACGGGCCGGTGATTAGCGGGCGAAGCGGCCAGAATTTCTTCATCACTCGCTTTGGTGCGTCCGGCGGCTGTGGTTTCAATCAGACTTACGGCGATCCTCTCAATTCCTCGGCCTATTCTTACATCAATGGCCTGACCCTGGCCCCGGCCAGCAACGGCATTTATGCCGTGGGTTATCACCAGCGTTCGGCCAACTTGCAAGTTCCCTACCTCCTGGCCTTGAGCGCAGGCGGGAATGTGTTGTGGCGGGCCTATGCCGGGCAGCCCGTACCGTCCGACCTGGGAGCCGATAGTCGCGGCCAGGCCGTGACCCTGGATGCCGACGGTCAGGTGCTGGCGGCTTTTACTACCGTGGGCGGCACGAGCGTCTTAAATCGAGAGCCTCTAAATCTAAATCAAAGCATCGGTTCGATCCTCACCGGGGCTTATCAGAATTCGTATGGCGGAGGAGGTGGACCGAAGGCTAGTTTTGTCGGTCGCTATAATGCCGACACGGGTGCGCTTCTGGACGCTACTTTTTTCCACGCCATTGTTAACGGAAAAACCAATTCGACCGAGATTAAAAGCCTCCGGGCCGACCGAGCTAACCGGGTCTATCTGGCCGGGGCGACCGCCTGCTGCCTGGAACTCACGGCGGACGCTTTCGATAGTTCCTACGCCACCTACGAGGGTTTCTTTAGCCTGCTCGACCCCCAGATGAGTAGCCTGGCTTATTCAAGTTATGTGGGGTCGGCGGGCGAAGATGGGTTTGCGGCCATGTCGCTAAGCAAAGGGCGGGTGGCTCTGGGTGGGTTCGCGGGTGGCAGCGGGCTACAGCAACTTAATCCGTTTCAGGCTTACGGCGGTGGCACTGATGGGCTGCTGGCGGTTTTAGAGCCGTCCGCCGATTTAAGGCTGGCTTTTGCCGGGCCGGGTCAAACCATTGGAGCAGGGCAACCGTCGGCGGCTTTTGTCGTAAAGTTGGAGGATAGCTATACCGGCACAACTCGCCCGGCCCCGGCTACCTACAACCTTCATCTGAGCAGTTCCAGCCCAACCGGAAGCTTTGCCGCCACGGTCGGTGGCCCTTACAGCGCGGAATTAAACCTGTCTTTCGGGGCGGGTAGCAACTCGGTTAGCTTTTTCTATAAAGACACCCTGCCAGGCAACCCGGTTCTGACCGTCACGCCCACTCCTTCTAATTTGTCAGTCCTGAGCCAGGCCCAGACGATAGTCGGGTTGGTCGGCGACAAAGCAGCTTTAGAATTCCAGGCTACTCAGCTAGGAGAACTGCCTCCGGCAGGGCCGTTCACCCTCAGTTGGCGTGGGCCGGGTGCGGTAGGTTGGTCGCTGGCTTCAATTGTCTACGGCTCAGGCGCGACCGATTGGTTAGAAGTTGGCGGCACCTCTGGCTCGCCTTTGCCTCAAACCCTGTCTTTGCGGCCTAAAACCGTTCCGGCCTCGGCTAATTATCCGGCTACTTTCAGCGCAACCGTCACGTTCAAGGATACCGCCGGTTACGACACAACCACCGTCCTGAATGTGACTTATACGGTACAGGGTGCGGTTCTGCGTTTTATCAGCGACCCGCAAAAGATCAGTGCCGGTCAGGAATCAGGAGCTTTTGTGGTCGAAGTCCAGGCGGCGGCGGATGGTAAGCCGATCAAACTGGCTGGAAGTGGGCTAACTCTGGCCCTTTCGGATGCCCCGGCCTCTTCCGGCCTCTTTCGGGTCACCTCTGGCGGTAGCCCGGTAAATAATGTCGCTATCAGTGTGGGCAGTTCGCGTACCCGCTTCTACTACCGGCCAGATGCCGCAGGCGACCGCATTATTGGAGTGGCTGCGCCCGGCCTGAACCCGGTGTCACAGCCTTTAAGCGTCGCTTCCGCTTGCCCGGCCCTGGTTCCGCCGGTAGCGGTCAACAATAGCGGCGACGATCTCTCTTCTGATCCCTGCCGGGTGACGCTCCGTCTGGCCCTGACGCTAGAAAATTCGATTACCTTTGCACCGGGCCTGAACCGGGTGATCCTGGATGGCCCTCTGGCGGTGGGTGCGGGCAAGGCGATAGACGGTGGTTGCCTCGATGGAGTACCGCACATCATCCTCGATGGCGGCTTCAAACCCGGCCCGGCAGGTCAGGCTTTGCTCAACCTGAGCGGCGGGGCCGAGTTGCGCGGTCTGCGCGTGTTGAACCTGGCCGGGCCGGGCCTCAAGCTCACCTCTAACTCTGGCTCCGGCCCGAACAAACTGCACTGCCTTCAAATCCTGCGCTAACTACCCCGCTATGCCTCATACGCTCTCCGCCTCGAAGCTTACAGTGCGGTAAGCTGCTCAAGAATAGAAAGCTCCTTGTGCGGCTACTCCACCCGTTCAGAGGTACTTTATTAAGCAAAGACCGGGCGGTCTACGCTAACGCCCGGTCTTCCTCTTTGTGCAATATTCATGCAATTGCAAACCAAGCTGTTTCATAGTCGAGGGCGAGTGCAAAGTCGAGGTGTCACGCCATGTCATTCTGAGCATGGCGAAGAATCTTCTTGAAAGAGCAAGATCGAGGTAGGTCAAGAAGATTCTTCGCCATGCTCAGAATGACAGGAGGGCAAGACCGGGCGAGACAGGAGGGCAAGACCGGGCGAGGAAGAGGAGGGCAAGACCCGGACTTTGCAACCGCCCTGTCGCTGGTGGGAATAAACTGGTAAAGCACCTTCTCCTACGTTATAATAAGGTCAGTATTAAATTGAGTAAAGATT
>JBBRBE010000007.1:0-80406 GCA_038206175.1 Chloroflexia bacterium | reverse complement strand
GCTACCCGATGGCTAAACGTCCGTCGCTCTTTCAGCGCGAGGTCTAATGAATCGTTACCCAATTGAAGCTAATTTTCCGCGTCATCTGCTGTTAGTGAGTTTGTTTATCTTCTCTGTGCTGCTGGGAGGGTGCGGCGAGGGCGGCGGCGACGGCTCGCTTCTGAGCGGTGTCACTGCCGAGGCCGGTCGGCTCGATCTTGGCGCGGGCGTAAGTCCCTTTGACGCGCTAAGCATCGAATACCGGATCGGTCAACTCGCCCGCGTTTCGGCCCGCCTGGAAGGGCCAAACGGCCAGAATTACAGCTTGCGGCAGGACGAGGAGCGCAGCCCCGGCGCGTATGTGCTTCGCCTGAACGGTGCAATAGATGTGGCCGAAAACGGCCTGACCCAGACGCGGGTGTTGCCCAACGGCGACTACCGCTACACGCTCACGGCGGTGGGAGCCAACGGCACCCGCAACGAAGCCGGAGGCCGCCTTGCTATCGCCAATAGCCCGGCTACGGCGGGCGCACTTGAGGTCGAAGGCTTGAACGCTACTCCGGCTTTAATCAGCCCGAACTTCGATGCCCGCGAGGATGCGGCTCTATTAGGTTGGCGCACCACTCAGCCTGCCACGGTTACAGTTTCGATTGACGGCCCGGCGGATTTTCACAAGGTGCTGACGACCCTCAAAAATCGTCCGGCGCAGGAGGACAAGACCGCCTTTAACGGCCTCGACCAGCGCGGCGTGCCGGTGCCAGATGGTATATACACCTACACCGTGGCGGCGGCAGACCGCTGGGGCAACGTGACGCGTCGGGCGGCCCGCCTGGAAGTCAAGGGCGGCGGTAAGCCGGAAGCGGTCGTCGAAGGAGTGACGATAGGCCCGACCGAAATTTTGCAGGGTGGCCTTATCACTGTCACGATGAGAGTACGCAATATCGGTAAAGTGCCGATCCGCACTCAGGGGCCGGATAGCGGTTTCGTGTATAGCACCCGTGAGGTGTTTAGTTCAGTCGAGGGCGGCAAATACGAGGATAAAGCCGGGTACTGGCGCGTCGGCGTAGACTATGATTCAAATAGCGGTGGTGGTGCTTCGCGCTATCCTTTTCGCTGGGGTTTTGGCCGCGACCTGCAACCGGGTGAGAGTGCCGACATTACCGGCTTGATCCGAGTGGATAAACGCGAGGAAAAGCTCCGCTTTTATGTGGGGTTGATCCAGGAGCAAATTGGACTGCCCCAGGATCATCTCCAGACCACCGAAGTTAAGATCAGCTATTGACATTGCCACATATTTGACAAAGTTGCCATATTAAGGCTATTTTGTACTTCATAAATATACATAAAAGCTAAATCTTTGATTTAGCTGATGGGCGGCAGTTCTAGGGTTGATGGAGTTTGAACCGATGGACGAGGGTAAGGACGCACACAAAACCAGGGAGGAGTTGCTGGAAGAGCTGGAACGCCTGCGGAAGCGTAACGCGACTCTCGAAGCAGCCACACAACCTCCCGGTTTAATCCTGGCCGAAAGCGAAGCAAGTTACCGGCAACTAATCGAACTTTTCCCCGAAAGTATTGCTATCCATCAGAACGGTAAATTTGTCTATGTCAACGACGCCGGTCTCAAGCTCATTGGCGCAACCGACCGCGCCCAAATCATCGGCAAGCCCCTGCTAGATGTCGTACACCCCGATTTCCGCCCGGCAGTAATCGCCCGCGCCCGGCAAACTCAGCAAGGCCAGCCTACTACCCTTCTCGAAGAAAAATTCATTCGCCTGGATGGTAGGCCCATTGACGTAGAAGTCGTGGCGATCCCGGTGACGTACCGGGGCGAACCGGCCACTCAGGTAGTGGTGCGCGATATTACCGAACGCAAGCGGTTCGCCGAAGCTTTGCTTCAAAACGAAGAACGGTTGCGCCTGGCCTCGGAAGCGGGCGACCTGGGAGTGTGGGAATGGGATATTCCCACCGGCAAAGTTAACTGGTCGGATAATCTGGAAGAGTTACACGGAATGGAGCCGGGCGGGTTCGGCGGTACGATAGAATCTTTTCGTGCGATGATTTATCCTGATGATCGACCGGCAGTGATGGTTGCTCTGAATCGGGCTATTAAAGACGGGCAGAAATATGCGGTGGAAGTGCGGACGATTGGGCCATACGACGGCAAGTTACGCTGGCTGGCGACCCAGGCTCAGACTTTCTTCGACGAGGCCGGTCAACCGATGCGAATGGTGGGTGTAACCCAGAATATTACCGAACGCAAACGAGCCGAGAACGATTTGCGGGAGAGTGAAGCCCGCTTTCGTAGCATGGCCGACAGTGCGCCGGTACTGTTGTGGGTATCCGGCCCGGATACACTGTGCAATTTCTTTAATCAAAGTTGGCTTTCTTTCACCGGTCGGACGATGGAGCAAGAGATCGGTAACGGTTGGGCCGAAGGGGTTCATCCGGCTGATTTTGAGAAGTGCCTCCAAATTTACCTGAGTTCGTTTGAGGCTCGAAAGCCTTTTGAAATGGAGTACCGCTTGCGCCGTTGGGATGGGCAGTGGCGTTGGCTTTTAGACAAAGGCGTGCCTCGCTTTCAGCCCGACGGCAGTTTTGCCGGTTACATCGGCTCGTGTATTGACATCGAGGAGCGTAAACGCGCCGAAGAACGCCAAAGGTTTCTGGCCGACGCCAGTAAAATTATGGCCGCTTCGCTGGATTACGAGCAAACTCTGCAAAATGTTGCCCGGCTGACCACGCGGCTGGCCGATTGGTGCGCTATCGAGATGGTTAGCGGAACTGACGGATCGCTGGAAATAATGGCCCTGGCCCATCGTGACCCGGATTTGGAAAATCAGGTTTACCGCTTACGTAAGAACTTGCAACCTTATCTGACCGAGAACTACCCGACCGTCCGCGTAGCTCGCACCGGCCAGCCCGAATTGTTCCACCAGATGTCTACCGAAAGACTGCAAGAAATTTCGCCGGAACCGGCGGCGAAGAAAGCTTTGGCCGATTTAGGTTTAAAATCTGCTATATTTGTGCCGTTAGTAGCGCGAGGGCGCACTCTGGGCGTTCTGAGCTTGCTTTCTGCTGCATCAGGCCACCTTTTCGACGAGCAGGATTTTGCTCTGGCTCAGGATTTAGCTTACCGGGCGGCTCTGGCCGTAGATAATACGCGCCTCTACCGGGAAGCCCAGGAAGCCGCCAAAGACCGCGAGGAGTTCCTTTCGGTGGCGGCTCACGAATTAAAAACGCCGCTGACCGGTTTGCGAGGCTTCGCTCAATTGCTCTCGCGCCAACTAACCCGGCCCGAAACGCTTGATCCGGTTCGCCTAGGGCGGGTGGCTCAGGTTATTCAGGAGCAATCGGATAAGCTAACTCGTTTGATCGAGCAGTTACTGGACGTTTCCCGGATCGAGGCCGGGCGTTTAGGTCTGGACAAACGCCGGACTGATCTGTATGCTCTGGTCGAAGGAGTGGTAAACCTGGCTCAATCCAACACGGATAAGCATACCCTCCGAGTAGTGAGCCAGACCGCGCCGCTAGAAGCTCTGGTTGACGCCCTTCGCTTCGAGCAGGTTGTAACCAATTTGGTAGACAACGCAATCAAGTATAGCCCGGAGGGTGGGCCGGTGACGGTTGAAATCACCCTGTCCGATCCTCAAACAGTGCGACTGAGCGTAACCGACCAGGGGTTGGGTATTCCTGCGGAGCGTCGGGAGCGTATTTTCGACCGTTTCTACCAGGCACACGAACGCGCTTACCTGGGCGGAATGGGGTTAGGCTTGCACATTTCGCGCCAGATTGTCGAGCTGCATAGAGGCCGGATAGAGGTGGAATTTCCGTCGGAAGGCGGATCGCGCTTTATTGTGAATGTGCCGGTTCAGGCCGAGGAAGGGTCTGAGGAAGGGTTTATAGAAAGCCTGCCGGTTCTAAGCGGAGTAAGCTTGAATGAGGACTCGAAAAGGTGAATAAACCGCCGACCGTGCTAGTAGTAGACGACGACGAGACCATTCGGGAGGTCGTGACGATAACTCTCGAAGGCGAGGGGTACGAGGTACTGACGGCTGCCCACGGCGGTCAGGCTTTGAAGGTGCTACAGAATCATTTGCCCCAGGTCATTTTGCTCGATATGCGGATGCCGGTAATGGATGGCTGGAGTTTTTCCCAGGCTTACCAGCAATTGCCCGGCCCTCACGCGCCTCTGATTGTGTTGACCGCCGCCACGGATGCTTCGGTTTTTGCCGCCCAGGTCAAAGCCGATGCGTTTCTAGCCAAACCGTTTGACCTGGACCGCCTGATTGAAATCGTCGGGCGATATAGCCAGCCTTGATCTCTCTTTAACTAAAACTCCTCTTTACAAAAAGTTTGCACATTCTGGTTGAATTGGCCTTTGTTATAAGGTAAGCTTTGGCTGAGCTATTTTCTTATGTTTCAAGTTGAGGCAAATATTTCGATGACCAAAAAATTTACTGCGTGGTGGTTGGCGGGTGTTGTAGGGCTACTGATCGCCGCCGTGGTTTTGCTCGGTCTGGGGCTGATGGGCTATACCGAAGCGGCGGCGGCTCCTGGCAAACCACCCGGCCCGCCTAAACGTCCCACGCCCCTGCCGACCGCGCTATTAGGTATTCGCAATCGTGATACGGCTATCAGTCCCACCCCGCTCAAAAGCGGTATCGAAATGACCTATACTTTCCAGCTAAGTGTAGACACCGGTTCGATGGATGCCCGTAATGTAGTGCTAAATCTGCCGTTTGTGGGCAACCAGAAATACCTGGGCTTCGAGGCGACTAACCCCGGTTGGAAAGTGCGCGAAGGGCTGACCGACCGGGTGCTGGTTGATCTCAACACGCTCAAAGCCGGAGATGTCGGAACGATCACGATTCGGGCCACCTTTGCTACCAATTACGACAAGACGATCTTTCGCCAGACGGTTTATCTCCGATGGGACGACGATTTCCAGTCCCGCGAGGTAGGCGTGAATTTGACGGCTCCGGTAGAAGAGCCGCCCGTAGCTAAACCGTCGCCTATACCCGACCCTACTTTGCCTCCCACCATCGGGCCGAGTGGCCCCTTTGCCGGTGTAGCCGACCCCGGTAAGCCCAACTCCGACTCCGGGTGGTATTTCCCGGCTACTCGCCACAACTTGCACGGCGATTTCCTGGCCTACTGGCTCTCTCACGGTGCGCTGACCGTGCTGGGCTTTCCGCTTTCGGAGGAATTTCAGGACGGCGGGCGGACCGTTCAGTTTTTCGAGCGGGCGGTGATGGAGTTCTGGCCGGAAAACCCGTCGTCCTACCGGGTGTTGTTGCGGTCGTTGGGCCGCGAAGTGGGCCAGCTTGAAGCGGGCGTGCCATCCACCGGCCCGGCCCCGCTCCCCGGTTCAGTTTACTATCCCGAAACAGGTCACTGGCTGGATGGACAGTTTGTAGAGACATGGCAAGATCGCGGCGGTCTGGCTCAGTTTGGGTTCCCTATCGGAGAGCCGGTCGAGATTGACGGCAAGCTGATCCAGTGGACCGAACGCGCCCGCTTTGAACTCGACCTGACCCATCCCGACCAGATCGTGTTGCTGGGCCTCGTTGGAACGGAAGCGGCCCAACGGCGCGGGCAACTGCCCTAGAAAAGCTTCCTTTTCTGTCGCAGAGTAATCAGTTTGTGTTATATAGAGCCTATTCGATATAATATAAACCGAGCGAATAGCTTGACGACAAAATAGAAAGGAAACGAAAGCAGCTATGTCTATTTTCAGCCCTGAACAGCGCAAATTGTTTGAAGAGGCGAACTACGTCAACGTGGCAAGCCTGGGTAAGGACGGCACCCCACGGAGTACCGCAATCTGGGTGGATATTGATGGAGACGATATTTTGTTAAACGGAGCCAGTAGCCGTAAATGGCTGGCAAATTTGCGCCGCAATCCCACCGTGGCCCTCAGCGTTTTCGATATGAAGAACCCTTATAATCAGGTCAATGTAACCGGGGAAGTGGTTGAAATTACCGAGCAGGGAGCTGAAGAACACATTGACAAATTAGCCCGTAAATATACCGGCCAGAACTATAGCTCTCATCTCGCTAACGACCCGCGCCAGGTTGCCCGCGTTCGGGTCAAGCACGTTCGGGGTCACTAAACCGAGAAGGGCTACTACCCCTCTATTTACCGACAACCGCCCCGGCTTAATCAAAAGCTTCAACCTGCCTTGCGGGGAAGTTTAAGATCAGGTCTGGGAAGTTGTATTTAGTAAGAGTTGGTACTGCCGGTAAACCCGCTCGGCGACACAGGGCCAGCTAAAGCGGGCGACCACGGCCCGGCGCCCGGCTCGACCCAGAGCCACCCGCCGGGCCGGGTCTTGCAAGAGTGCTTCAAGGCAAGCGGCCAGGGCCGGAGCATCCTGCGGCGGATAAAGCAAGCCAGTCTCGCCGGGTTGAACTACCTCGCGGAAGCCCCCAAAATCGCTGGCGACAACAGGCCGTTCACAGGCGGCAGCCTCGCACAGGGCAATCCCGAAAGTCTCGTTGGCAAAGCTAGTGCCGACTACCACATCAGCCAGGGCGTAATAATCGGGCAACTGGCTGTTGGGTATACTTCCCAGAAAGAGCGTGTGTTCGGCCACACCCAGGCGGTGAGCCAGCCCTTCCAGGTCGGGACGGTAAGGGCCGTCTCCGGCCAGCAGCACCTTGACCGGGTAGCCTCGTTCGCGCAAAAGAGCCAGGGCGCGGAGTAGATATTGCGCCCCTTTCCAGCGCACTTGCCGCCCGACCCATAATACCACCAACTTTTCCGTCCCGGCCAGTTGAGCGCGTAAAGCGGCTGAAACCGGGCGTGGCGAGAACAGTTCGACATCCACCCCGTTATAAATTATTTCGGGCCGCAAGCCGTAGCGTTTCTCGACGGTGGCGGCATTGTAAGCACTGCACGAAACCGCCGCCAGACCACGGGCAAAAGGCCGGTCGCCCGGCCAGAAATCCTTACCGTGGCAGCCAAACAAAATGCGGGTGCCATACCGCCGTTCGGCCCAGCGTGCCAGGGGTAAATCGTAAGGTTTTTGAATGTGCAGAATATCGTAACGCTTTTTTTTGAGCAGAGGCAGGGTTGCCAGGCCGAAAGAAAGCCGTTCGAGCAGTTTGGTCGGGCCGTAAAGCCGGTTTAGCAGGGGTAAACGTCGCCACTTTTCGCGCCCGATAAAAGGCCGGGTGATCACTGGCACTCCGGCGGCACTGGCCGGTCTGAAATCTTTGGCCGCTCGGCCCCCGATCACATCTACCTGGCAATCGGGGTAGCCTTCTCGCAAGTAACGGGCCAATTCCCAGACAAAAGACTCGACTCCCCCGGTCTGAGTCGTAGTCGTGACGTTGTAGAGTGCAATTTTCACCGGGAAGCAGTTTCGTTAAATATATCTTTGACCATTGCCAGTTGATAAGTTCCTTTGTAAGCTGCCCGGTACAGTCGGTAGAGTGGCCTCAACAGCCCGACTTTGTGCAAACCGCTTGCGAGTCGGCTTTTCCAGGCTTTGCTAGAACTAATAGTTGGCTGAGTGGCGGCTCGGCCCCATTCCAGTTCGCCCAACTCGACCGTGCGGCTAAACCCATTCTGCCGGGCCAGGCGAGGTAGCTGGCCGAAGCGGAAATAGTGCATTTCTTCCAGGGTTTGTCGGTCGGTAAATCGGGAGTTGTCTTTGTGGCGTCCGGTCAGCTTGAGAAAAGGAGTCGCCATGCGGCGCGGCAACCAGTTGACCCCGCGCACATGGTAATGCGGGTCGTTGAAGGCAAAGCGGTTAATGGCCGTGATATATAAGAGACCGCCCGGTTTTAGACAGCGGTTTGTTTCGGCCAACAAATCTGCCGGGCGTTGCACATGTTCCAGCACGTCCATGCACACGATAATATCGAAATAGCCCTCAGGAAAGGGCAACCTTTCGCCGCCGCCGTTGACCGGGTGCAAGTCCAGGCTGTAACGCTGTCCGCGCAAGCGAGTAATCTGGCAGTAGGCCGGGTTGTAGTCGTAAGGTTGCACCGAGGCTCCTTCGCGGGCCAGAGCCACGCTCAACCCACCCATCCCGCATCCTAAATCAAGCACTTGCAAGCCTTTGAGAGACCCGCGCAGCCCGGCCTCTTCCATAAACCGCCTCAGAATGTCCAAAGTGCGCTTTTGTTTAGTCTCCTGCCACAATCGTCCGCGCCGCCACTGCTCGAAATCCGGTCGCCAGCGCATATGCTCCAACCAGGGGTCAATCGCCCCGGCCAGTTGGCGGTCAAGTTCGGTTTCGGTATAGGTTTCTTTGGAAGTTCCTTCGTCCTGTTGCAAAGTCGGCAAAGCCTGGTCTCTCCTCTGCTGCTAAATTTCGCCTGATTACAGACCCCTATAATAGCCAAAAATCGCCCGCTTGTCATCCTGGCAAACGGCTTTTTCAGGGCCGATTAAAATTAGTTGGCCTGGGGCAAACATTAAAAATTAAAAATCATCCTTTAGGGTGATTTTTAGTTCGGATAAGTTAGATATAATTACCACAGCAGCAAGAAACAATGTAGTAATGATGTAGTTTAGCTAAAGTAGGCGTCCTGATAGGTTGGACTAAACGTGTTAAGGTTTGTTGCTTTTATAGACTGTGAAAAGCGTCAGTTAGCTGACATTACCACCCTTTTTTAATTCCACTTCACTCAATATCACAAGCAGAGCGGCTGGCCTAACCCACTGGCCGCTTTTTTTTGCCTTTTTTAGCCCCCAGGCGATTTACTGAGCTTACTTGGCAAGTTCGTCAAAATAACAGGTTTAAGGTAGCGACAGCTTTAGCTGTCGCTACCTTAAACCTGTTGAGCTATTCCGGCGCGGGCGCACGAGTGTTACTAAATGTTCAGCCCGCTCAGGTTTACCTCTGCCGGATATTCGACCACAAACTGATAGTAAAGTTCGCGCCGGGCGTGCGAAGGCAGACTGACGGCCCATTCGAGCAGGCCCAGGTCGGTCGGCTGAACGCCTGGATTAGTGCGGTTGAGGCGCACTTTGATACTCTCGTGGCGACTGACCGGCAGTTGCTCGGTCAGCTTGAGTTCGGCCTGGGTTTCGCGCAGATTTGTTACGACCAGGCGGTAAGCGTAAGTAACCCGTCGTTGTCCGCCGATGAATTTCTTGTCCACCTCGCGCTCGACCAGATCGCGTTCGATTTTTAGTCCTTCGTCAATTCCCAGATCAAGCTTGAATTCCTGTCCCGGCGCAATATTTTCCAGACGGGTCGAGCCGACAAACATGTTATCGCGGAAGATGTTAGCCTGGCCGGGCAGCAGGGTCGCCCCGGTCGCGCTATTGGTGACAGTCGTGCGCAGGTAAGCAAAACTCACCTGGCGCGGCATCGCCACGTAGTCGGTGCGGGCCGGGAAATCTTCGCTGTAGATCGTCGTTTTGTGAGGCGTACCGTCGCCAGGTATGTCGCTATCGCGGTCGAGCCGAAAAGTCACCACGCCGCCTTCGTTGGAGACCTCGGCGGTGGCGGTTTCGGCTCGATACTCCGGTTGAGGCGGGGCTGCCGCCATCGAATAGGCTACCGCTCCCGCCCCCATCGTCAATTCCGGGCCGTTGTCGGCCATCTTGGTGGTTCGCTGCATCATCGGGGCGGCGACTCTGGGCGGAGGCATGGGCCGGAAAATATCAATGTACCAGGGATCGAGCCGGGGTGGAAGGCTGCCTAGCCCTGGTTTGGCGGTCGAAAGCGTCAGGCCGACGCCTGTCCAGTCTTCGCCACTACTCTGTTGCACCTCGGCCAGGTAGGTCAGGTTGAGCGAAGCCAGCGTCTGAGCCAGTCGCAGGTCGTAGAGGGGCTTCCAACTGGCTCCGTAGACCAGATAAGAAACCTCTAGCTCGAACTCGCCCGGCCCTGCCGGTTCGATCCCAACCAGGAAGCGATAGCTTTCGGTTGAACGCGGAGTCGCCAGGAGGTCAAGTTGGCGGCGCAAAGCTTTTAATTCTTTCTCAAGAGCGATGCGCTCTTTCTCGCCTTCACTGATTGCCGTAGCGTAATCGTTGTACTGCCGACCCATAAAATCCAGTAGTCGCGCCGTGTCTTCCAGGCTAATTTGCTGCCGGGCCAGCGTCTGAGAAAAGCGTTCAACTGCTTTCTCGCTCAAACCCTGCACAAAATTCTGTTGAAGGGTCAGGGCGGCCATCCGGTCGCTCAAAGCCCGGCGTCGTTCCTCGACTGCTTCGATTTGCCCGGTTAGTTCGGCCACGCGAGGGCTGACTGGCTCCACTGCCACCGTTCGTTCGGTTCGCACTCCCAATAGCTTGACTGCCACCGTGCCGGTGCCAATGGCCCGCACCGATTCGGTTTGGGCCGCCATCGGCAAGCCGACCACGCTTAATTCGCGTTCATTTCCGGCCAGTCGGATTTTTCCTCGTCGAGTAACCTGGGCCTGATCGGTGTAAACCGTCACTTCCTGGATAGTCGTTTCGACCGGCAAGACCTGTCCGGGCCTTTCGCTGGTCAGTTCCTCAGCATTTTCTTCGCTCATGCGGCCTCATTGCTTCTTTCAGGGTGAATTAGAACCTGATAGTTACTCAAAAATCCCATTTTCATACAGAGCATATAGGCTGTCAGACTTCTGGCTTTTTAATCATAACATAGGTCGGAGCTTTTACCTGTTATTAAAACATTAGCTTCACAATTACTTCTAACCGACCGCCTTTCTTTCGTGGCTTTTTATAGGTATAATAGCGTGTATAACCTGGAATCAGTCGGATACCACCTGTTTATCAGTTGGCCTGTGTCTTAGTGCTAATTCTATTTGATCGGGCAATTTCATTTATAGTATATTACTACATTATAGGGTTCCCATAGCAAACAAAAGCAGGATAAAAGGAAACAATGGCTAAACCAGCAATATTTACGGTAGACGACGACCCCGAAGTTTTGCGGGCGGTCGAGCGAGACTTGCGGCAGCAGTATGGCAAGCAGTACCGGGTGATACGGGCTGATTCAGGGGCCAGTGCTTTAGAAACCCTCAAAGAGTTGAAACTTCGCAACGACCAGGTGGCTCTCTTTCTGGTTGACCAGCGCATGCCTCACATGAGCGGAGTGGAGTTTTTAGAGCAAGCCCGCGAGTTCTTTCCTGATGCCAAACGCGTACTGCTCACCGCTTACGCCGACACCGATGCGGCAATTCGGGCGATTAATTCGGTGCGAATTGATTATTACCTCATGAAGCCCTGGGACCCGCCCGAAGAGCGGCTTTACCCGGTCTTAACCGACCTGCTGGATGACTGGCAAGCCGGTTATCATCCTGATTTCGAGGGTATCCGGGTGCTGGGACATCGTTGGTCGCCCGCTTCGCACGCGATCAAGGATTTTCTGGCCCGTAATCAGGTGCCGTATCGCTGGCTGGATGTAGAGGCTGACTCCGAAGCCCCTCGCTTACTCGAACTGGCCGAAGTAGACCCGACCCAGTTGCCGGTGGTGCTTTTCCCGGATGGTTCGCATCTGGTGCAGCCTCTCAACGCAGCCCTGGCCGAAAAAGTCGGCTTTAAAACCCGCGCCGAAATGCCTTTTTACGATCTGGTGATCGTCGGTTCCGGCCCGGCAGGTCTGGCGGCGGCGGTTTACGGTGCTTCGGAAGGTTTGCGGACGGTGCTGATCGAGCGTGAAGCACCGGGCGGTCAGGCCGGGACGAGTTCGCGGATTGAAAATTATCTGGGCTTTCCGGTTGGCCTGAGTGGAGCCGACCTCGCCCGACGGGGAGTCGCCCAGGCCCGGCGGTTCGGGGTGGAGATTCTTAACCCGCTCGAAGTAACCGGCATTCGGCTGGATGGCTCTTACCGCTACGTAAACCTGTCGGATGGCCGCGAAATTGCTTGCCACGCCCTCATGATTTCTACCGGCGTTTCCTACCGCAAAATGGACGTGCCGGGCCTGGAAGCCCTCAACGGGGCCGGGGTTTACTACGGTGCGGCCATGACCGAAGCGATTTCCTGCCGCGACAACGACGTGTTTATCGTAGGTGGGGCTAACTCCGCAGGGCAAGCGGCCATGTACTTTGCCAAGTTTGCCCACAAGGTTGTGATGCTGGTGCGAGGTGAGTCGCTCTCCAAAAGCATGTCGCAGTACCTGATTGACCAGATCGCTTCTACCCCTAATATAGAAGTACGCACCTTTTCCAGCGTGGTCGAAGTAATAGGCGAAGGCAAGCTGGATGCTGTGACAATCTTAAACTCGCAGACCGGGCAGCAAGAAACTAGCCCGGCCACGGCTCTTTTTATCTTCATTGGCGCGATGCCTCGCACCGATTGGTTGGATGGGATGGTAGAGCGCGACGAGCAGGGCTTTATCCTGGCCGGGCCAGACCTGGTTCGTAACGGCAAGCGTCCCAAAGGCTGGCAACCTAACCGCGATCCTTTCCTTTTGGAAGCAAGCGTACCGGGGATTTTTGTGGCCGGAGATGTGCGGCATGGTTCGGTCAAGCGGGTTGCTTCGGGGGTAGGCGAAGGCTCGATTGCCGTCCAGTTCATCCACCGTTACCTGAGCGAGGTGTAAGCAGACATGGACACTCAAAGCTTAAAAAGCCTGGTTATTTTCGAGAGCCTCTCCGAACCGCAGCTTGAATGGCTACTCGAACATTCGCAGGAGATCACCCTGGAACCAGGCACTCTGGTGATGCGAGAGGGCGAGGCGGGCCTGTGGCTTTACGTATTGATCGAAGGAGAATGGAAACTCACTCGCCGGGTAAGCGGTACGGAAGTGCTACTGGTGCAAACCGATTATCGCGGCTCGTGGGTTGGTTCTATTCCACTGGTAGAGGGGCAGTATCAGGCCACCGGCCACGTTATCAAACCCAGTCGCTTCTTGCAAATTAGTCGTGAAGACGTCAAGTATATGTTAGAGACTGGCTTTCCGATTGCCACCCATCTTTTGCAGGGGGTGAGTGTGGGAGCGCGGAACTCGGAAGCTTTGATGCGCCAGGCCGAGAAGATGGCCGCGCTGGGTAAGCTTTCGGCGGGTCTGGCCCACGAACTCAACAATCCGGCGGCGGCAGGGCGGAGGGCTGCCGCTCAGATGCGCGAGACGGTGGCGAATATGCAAAAAGCTTCGCTCCGGCTCAATCGTTATCTGGATGAAGCCCAGCTTGACCGCCTGGCTGCTTTGCAGACCGACGCGACCGAACGCGCCAAGCAGCCGAGTACCCTTAATTCGCTCGACCGTAGCGAACTGGAAGACGAATTGACCGATTGGCTGGACGACCACGGCCTGGAAGAGGGCTGGCGATTGGCTCCGACCCTGGTCGAGGCCGGGCTGGACGGAGAGTGGCTAGACGGCCTGGCCGACGACCTGCCCGCCGAAAGCCTGAGCGACGTGTTGAACTGGCTCGATTGCTCTCTAACGGCGGCCTCTTTGCTGAACCAGCTTGAAGGTAGCACCGAACGTATTTCAACTTTGGTCAAGGCTATCAAAGAATATTCTTATATGGATCAGGCTCCCGTCCAGGATATTGATGTCCATAATGGCCTGGAAAGTACCCTGACTATGCTGGCTCATAATCTTAAAAGCGGTGTGGAGGTCAAGCGTGATTATGATAAGAGCTTGCCTAAAATCAGTGCGTTCGGCAGCGAACTAAATCAGGTCTGGACAAACTTGATTGATAACGCGATTGATGCCATGAAGGGTAAAGGCCAGCTTAGCCTCCGCACCTGGCGCGAGGATGATCTGGTAGTGGTCGAAATAGGCGACAACGGCCCTGGTATTCCGCTCGATATTCAGTCGCGTATATTCGAGCCGTTCTTCACCACCAAAGGCGTTGGCGAAGGAACTGGAATGGGCCTGGATATTGCTTACCGCATCGTGGTAAACCGGCACAAAGGTAGTATGAAACTGCTCTCTCAACCGGGCGATACACGCTTTCAGATACGTCTGCCGATCAATCAGGTTTGAGCCAGGTCCAGGCATTAAAAAACATTAAGATTTAATAAAATTTTAATGCAAAAGTTTTGAACTTCCCTTACAATTTCTAAGTGTAAAAGTTCCAGGCTGCCGGGCAAAGCCGCCGGACAACTGGCGGTAAGCTCCTGGAATTTGTAAATCAAGTCGAGTCGAGTCAAAAGGAACCAAGCTTGAGAGCTTTGACCTATCAGTGGGATTTGCTGTCCAATCTCGTGCAGCGCGACATCAAGTTGCATTACCGCCGCTCTGTATTGGGGATTTTGTGGGCGCAACTCAACCCGTTGCTCTCGCTGTTGATCTTCAGCTTTATCTTTGGCAAAGTTATTCCCCTGAATATCCCGAATTACACCGCCTACGTTTTTACCGGCTTGCTGGCCTGGAACTGGTTTAGCAGCACCGTCAGTATGGCAAACTACAGCTTGAGCAATAGCCGCGACCTGGTGCGAAAACCGCAGTTTCAGAACGAAATGATTATAGTGGTGTCCGTCACGACTAATCTGGTTAACTTTCTGCTGGCAATGCCGGTTCTGGTAGGGGTGCTGCTTTTCAACAATCTGATCCCGAACTGGACGCTGTTGTTTTTGCCTTTTGTGCTGGCGGTCGAGTTTTGTTTTGTGCTGGGGTTGGCCCTGCTGGTTTCGGCTACAAACGTTTTTTTCCGTGACATCCTGCACATTGTCACCGTGCTGGTGCAGGTCTGGTTCTACGTCACGCCGATCTTTTACGCCGTCAGCCCTCAGAACGAGTATGCCTATCTGATTAACCTGAATCCGATGACCCATATTGTAAATTCTTATCGCCGGATTTTCCTGGATCGTCAGCCGCCCGATTTCCTGGCTCTGGGAGTGGTTTTTCTGGTGGCTCTGGCGGTGCTTGGGTTGGGTTGGACCGTTTTTAACCGGCTCAAGTACAGCTTTGTGGACGAGATGTGATTTTAGACCCGGCTTTTACCTGAATGATTTAGCATTGCCGTTGGGTATTTTGCTGGCAAGAGGAAAAACAAGAAAAGTGCTAGAAATACAAGACGTTTGGAAACGCTATTATCATAACGCTAACCAGCGTCCGCGCACTCTCAAAAATGCCGTGGCTGACCGTTTTCGCTACTGGGCCGACCGCGAGGCGTATTGGGCCTTGCAAGGGGTGAACCTGGAAATTGCCGAAGGGCAAACGGTCGGGTTGATCGGTAACAACGGCGCGGGCAAAAGCACGCTCCTGCGGCTGATCGGCGGCCTCAGTCGGCCCACCCGTGGTAAAATCACCCGGCGCGGACGGCTGGGTAGTCTTTTGGAATTGGGGGCGGGTTTTAGCCCTGAATTTACAGGCCGCGAAAGCGTTATCACCGGCAGCATCATTGCGGGCCTTACTCGCAAAGAAGCCCTGGCCCGGCTGGAAAAGGTCGTCGAATTCGCCGAACTGGAAGATTTTATAGATAGTCCGCTCCGCACTTATTCGAGTGGGATGTTTGTGCGGTTGGCTTTCTCGACCGAAATCAACCTCGACCCGGATATTTTGCTGGTGGACGAAGTGCTGGCGGTGGGCGATATGGGCTTCCAGAAGAAATGCCTCAATCACATCATCGGCATGAAAGAGCAGGGTAAGACGATCATCGTAGTTTCGCACGCCCTGGAGCAAATCCAGCTTGTTTGCGACGAAGTGGTCTGGCTGGAACACGGCAAAGTGCGAGCGCAGGGCGGAACTCAGGAGATTATCGAACGCTATAAAAACCGGGTGTTCGAGAAAACCGCCGGGCTGTCGGCCCCGGTTGCGCCGTCGTCGGCCCGACGCCTTAACCCGGTTCCGGTTCTTTCGACGGGCGGAGTGAGCCAGGCCGAGACGCACTCGACCACGACCGCCACCGCCCCGGCACGGGAAAATCGTACCGGCGTCCAGGAGCTGGAATTCGAGCCAACTCTGCTTTACGATGAGGGTGGCCAGCCGGTCAAAAAGATCGGGTCGGGCGACCCCTTGATCGTCCAGCTTAATTACACCGTGCATCAGCCAGTCGTGGAACCGATCTTCGTCGTCACGCTCCGCAATCACGACGGCTTGAAATGCTACGAAGTAAACAGCCAGGAAGATGGTGCTTCGGTCGGCCTGGTGGAAGGTTCGCACAGCTTGAACCTTTTCCTGGGCGCACTTCCGCTGCTGCCCGGTACTTACTCCCTTTCGGTCGGGGCGTTTTCTCAGAATTGGGAGTATACTTACGAATATCTGCATCAAACCTGTAGTTTTCAGGTGGATGGCCCTACCACCGGCAGCGGTATTGTGCATATTCCGCATCGCTGGCAGGGCGACTAAAACAGCTTTATTTAGCTTAACATAAAAGGAGAAATCTAATGGCAAACGCTGAATGTACGCATCTGGATCAAATCCAGGAAGTTACGCCCAGCGCGAAGGGTTGCGAAGATTGCCTTAAAACCGGCGACCACTGGGTGCATTTGCGGCTGTGCCGTAGCTGTGGACACGTCGGTTGCTGCGACTCATCCAAGAACAAGCACGCCACGAAGCACTACCACGCCTCCCAGCACGCCCTGATCAAGTCTTTCGAGCGCGGCGAAGACTGGACCTGGTGTTACATAGACGAGATCGCTTTCGAGGGCGTTTAGTTCTTCCCTGCAAGTGATTACAATAAATAACAATTTATTTTGAATCCTTGTGAAGCTTTAATCGCCCACGGTTAAATTCCCCGTCGCTTGCGGCGTATCCTTGTGAAGCTTTACTACAAGGGTCAACCGGCCCATTATTGGTGTGTGGTAGCTTACCCCGGATGGGTGAGTTATCACATACTGCTAAACCTCTTTTCCTCTTATATTTACTACAGCAACGAACGTAATATAGTTTAGATTAGCTGTAGCAAAGCAGGAAAAAGAGGATTTAGTAATGGGAACCGGAACCGCCACGCTCGAACATAAGACTCACCAGGGAGTAGCTCTCGCTTTTACCAGCCTGAACCACGAAGCCACTATTGAAAGTCTGCCGGTCGAAGGCCAGATTCCGACCTGGCTAAAAGGAACTCTCTACCGCAACGGCCCGGCCAAGTTTGGGGCCGGTAATGTCAGCTATAACCACTGGTTCGACGGGCTGGCAATGGTGCATCGCTACGAGTTTAATCGAGGCCAGGTTTCCTACCGCAACCGCTTTTTACGCACGACCCCTTACCGCCAATTGACCGAAACCGGCCAGCTAGGTTCAGGCTTCGAGTTCGCGCAACCGACGACGCTTGGTAGCCGGGTCTGGAACACCACCCTCGACATGCTGGGCCGCAAAAGCAGCCAGACTTTTAATACAAATGTAAATGTGGTGCAGGTGGCGGGCAAGCTGGTGGCCCTGACCGAGCAGCCTGTTGGGACGCTTTTCGACGCCGAGACCCTCGAAACCCAGGGAGCCTTTCATTACGACGACAACCTCTTCGGCCATCTTTCCTGCGGACACCCCCAGCCCGATTACACTACCGGCTACAACTACAATTTTGTGGTGCGCTTTGGGCCGGTGCATAGCTACAACATCTACAAGGTACACCAGAGCAGTACCCGCCGGACACTGGTCGCGTCGCTCCCGGTCAAACAACCCTCCTACATGCACAGCTTTGCTATAACCGAGAATTATATTATTCTGACCGAGTTTCCGCTTGTTTTCAACCCGATGAAAGCGATGTTAAGCGGCAAAGCCCCCAAAGATTGCCTGGAATGGAAACCCGACCTGGGAACTAACTTTCTGGTGATCAGCAAGCGGAGTGGGAAACTGGTTGCTCGTTATAAGAGCGCGGCCTTCTTTGCTTTTCATCATATCAACGCCTACGAAGAGGGCGGCGAGATTGTGGTAGACATCGCGGCGACCGACGAACCCGACCTGTTGCGAAAATCTTACCTGACCTCGCTACGGGCCGCGACGCGCAGCCAGGAACACCCGCTTTCGCAGTATCGCCGCTACCGCCTGCCCTTGGCCCGCCGCGAACAGGCTTTCGTCCGGCCCGAAGTAATGTGCGAAAGCTTGATCGAAATGGTCACGGTTAATGCGGCCCAAAGAAGCGGTCGGCCCTACCGTTACGCTTACGGCGTAGGCCACAATACGGCCTGGCCTGCACTGGTCGGGCAACTGGTGAAAGTAGACCTGGAAAATCGCACCTCCCAGGTCTGGTTCGAGCCAAATACTTACCCTAACGAGCCGACTTTCGTGGCTTCCCCCGGAGCCAGGGCTGAGGACGACGGTGTATTACTTTCGGTCGTGCTGGATACGGCCCTGGCTCGTTCGTTCTTGCTGGTGCTAGACGCCGCCACCTTTACCGAACTGGGCCGAGCCTATCTACCGCACCATATCCCGCTTGAATTTCACGGCACTTTTATCCAGAGCTAATATCCTTCCGAACGGTCTTTACACTTCCGCGACCGCCCGGAGCCGGATCAAAACGCTGCCCTCGCGGGCGTCCAGGTTCGGTTTGAGGCCGAGGCTCATCAGGCTTTGCCCACTGGCGGGCGGTTCGTCCCGGCCTTCGACGGTATAGAGCCGGGCCGGTTCCAGGCCGCGCAGGTACAACCGGGGTTGGCCTTGCCAGAAGTGTTGCGAGTGCAAGAAAGCCAGCACAACTGCTTCGGCTCGGTCGCGGGTGACGTACTGTACTGCCGTTAGATGGGAAGAACGCGGCGACGAAAGGCGGTACAGGTCGCCTTCTTGCACGATGTGCCGGATGCCTTTGTATTCTTCTACCAGAGCCGCGACCTGGCTCATTTGCTCCTCGCTGTAATGGTTCAAATTCTCACCCAGTCCCACCGAGCCGGTCATAGCCGAATGAAAGCGGTACTTGAGGCTTGGCCCGGCTTTACCCGGCCCCGCGCTCCAGGTGGTTCCCGTCACCCAGGCCATCATCGTTTTAGGCGCGTAGGCCAGCGAATAACCTTCCTGGATCAATAGCCGGTCGAAGGGGTCGGTGTTGTCGCTGACCCAGCACTGGTCAAAATGGGCGAAAGCTCCCAGGTCGGCCCGCCCGCCGCCACTGGCGCACACTTCCCAGGTTACGCCCGGATGCCGCTCTCGCAGCCGATCTACTATGCCGTACAGAGCCAGCACGTGCCGCACGTAAATCTCGCGTTGTCGCTCGGCGGGAGCCTCCGGCCAGCCTGGTTCGGTGATCGCCCGATTAAAATCCCACTTCACGAAACTGATGTTGTGGTCGGCCAGCAACCGGTCGAGCCAGTCGAAAGTATAGGCGGCGACATCGGGCCGGGCCAGATTTAACATAAGCTGAAAGCGGCCCTCGCTGCGGGAACGATTGGGGAAATGATAGACCCATTCGGGGTGCGCCCGGTACAGGTCGCTATCCGGGTTGACCATTTCCGGCTCGACCCATATGCCGAAATCCATTCCCAGGTCGTTGACCCGCTCGATCAAAGGGTTCAAACCCTGCGGAAACTTCTCCTGGTTGATGTACCAATCGCCCAGCCCGGCGTGGTCGTCTTTGCGCTGGCCGAACCAGCCGTCATCAATCACAAAAAGCTCCACCCCTAACCGGGCGGCACGTTCGGCCAGGGCGATCTGGGCTGCTTCGGTCACGTTAAAAAGCACCGCCTCCCAGGAATTGTAAAGTACCGGACGAATTTTGCGGGCGTGGGCGCGGGGCAGGAGGTGATCGAGCTGATAGCGGTGGAGGTTACGGCTGGCCTGCCCGAAACCGCCTGCCGTATAACCTCCCACAAAAGCTGGAGTTGCGTACTCTTCGCCTGCTTCCAGTCGCCAGCTAAAATCAAAAGCGTTAACGCCACCTGCCACATAGACGCGGGTCGGGCGGCTGACCTGCTCGACCGTAATTTGCCAGTTTCCGCTCCACTCGATTGCCCCAAACCAGACTCCTCCGGCTTCTTCGGTCGCGCCCGGCGCGGTCGGGCTGACGACATCCAGGGCGAAGAAAGGATTTTGTTCGGCACTGCTCATATTGCGGCGACTATCCAGGGTCAAGCGGCCATCCGTAACGAGGTTCTGGTTGATCAGCGTTTCGGCTCCCCAGCGACCGCTCAGGTGGGTCAGGCGGTAGGAGCCATCGTGCAGAGCGGGCATCTGCCAGGCTGCCGAAAGAGCAGTCTTCAGGTCAAACGGTTCACTCCCGCTGTTCCGCACGACGGCCCAGCGTACAATCAGGTCGGACTCGGCCACAACCCGGTAGTGTAAATCAACTTCGAGGGAGTAAAAGCTATCTTTGAGCGTTATAACCAGAACCGGCAGACCGTCCGGGCCGGTTTCCTGGCGATGTCGGGCGTAAACCAGCACCTGATCGCGCACACCGTCCGCAAAAGTCGCCTTGAGGCACGGCTCGGAGTACATAAAACCGCCCCAGGCCGGGTATTCGTCGGCCCGCAAAGCTCCGTTTTCGACAGCGTAGGTTTCCGGTCGGCCCAGGCCAGGATAATCCGCCGGGTAGGGCAGCCTATCGCCCCAGTAGAGGTGAAGCAGTTGACCGCCCTCGTTCAGTCCAAGCGCATAGGCCGTGTGTCGGGTAGTCAGTAGCCAGGCGCGTTTGTCTTCTAAGTATTGTACTGCCTCGAACCCTTCCTGATCCATAATAAGGCTCCTTTTTGAGCGGTTATAGGTTAATGATTAGCTGTTAGCGATTAGTACGTACTTGTACAAGCAGACTTTAAAACTGTCACAGGCCCGTTAATGTTGTCCAGCCTTTAGACCGCTAAATTTTATCGGGTTGATTATATCAAACCTGCCCCGGTTTAGGCAGCCCGCAATGCCTACTCAGACCCAGGTCTTGCGGGTCTATATTATAATTAGGGCAGATTTCCCGGTTCTTCCCGTTTATTCTAAGGGCAACTTCATCCCGGAAAAGGTTTAGGTTCGCCTGATCAGTTGATCGTCGTTAAGGGCCGGTCGTTGGGTGCAGGTCGCCAAATGGCTGGTAGCTAATCGCTCAAAAAGGAGCTTTTATGTCGTCCATTTTAACTCCCTGGCCTCAGCCGTTGCGCTGGACGTATACTGTCGGGGATCGGTCGTGGGCCTCACTACAGGCTAATATCGGTAACGTTGATGTTGTATCGCCCAATTTCTTTCGGCTCAGCCAGACCGGGCAAGTTACCGGCGGCGACCAGCCAAACCTGACAAAGCTAGTCCGCAGCCATAATCTACGCCTGGTACCGATGATCCAGAATGACCCTTTGCGCGACGCTTTTAATGCGATCATGAGTAATTCGGCCCAGAGGCAAAACATTGTCAATGCAATCGTGGCTCAGGTGCAAAATCTTAATCTGGACGGCATCCAGGTAGACTTCGAGACCCTTAATCTAGCCAGCCGTCCGCTTCTGACCGATTTCATGAGCAGGCTTTTCCAGGCCCTGAATCCGCTTGGCAAGTTAACCTCGATAGCCCTAGTTTCGCGCACGCCGCAATCCAACAGCGAATTCTCGGCGGCTTACGATTACCCGGCCCTGGCCCCGGTGATAGACCTGGCAACCATCATGACCTATGATTTTGCCTGGCCGGGTGGCCCACCGGGTGCGGTTGCGCCTATCGGCAAACAAGAGACCGTCATGAATTACGCTGTCTCGTGCTTTGGTGCGGACAAACTTCTGCTGGGTGTGCCGTTCTACGGCTACGACTGGAATCTGACCGGGCGGCAGAGCGATAGCACCTTACGCGCTCCTTCACGCACTCTGGATGAAACGCTGGCTCTGCAAACTAAATACGGCGGCACAGTTCGCTACGACGAGGCGGCTCAAGCGGCAGTCCTGGATTATGTGGCCGACGGCCAGAAGCATCAGCTCTGGTTCGACAACGCCCGCTCCCTGGGAGCGAAGTTCGCTTTGATGCAACGCTTAGGCTTGCGAGGGTTTGCGGCCTGGCGGATGGGCCACGATGGAGCCGAGATGTGGCCGCCGATTGCGGCTTTGGCCCAGAGCCAGGCTGCCTCGCTACAATTTCCCCAGACCGGCCAGGCTGTGCAGGGGCCGTTCCGCCGCTTCTGGGAGCGCAACGGCGGGCTGCCGATTTTTGGCTACCCAATTTCGGACGAGCTTGACGAGCCGAGCGACGCCGGAGGAAGTCAGACCCTCAAAGTACAGTATTTCGAGCGGGCTAAATTTGAGCATCATCCCGAACTGCCTGCCGGGCAAGATGTGCTGCTGACGCTTTTGGGCCGAATGGCGGTGGCCGGGCGGGAGGCGGAAACTCCTTTCCAGCCGATAGCCGCGCCTCCTCAGTCGGCGGCAGTGCGCTTCTTCCCGGAGACCAGTCACAGTCTGCATTTCGGTTTCAAAGATTACTGGGAGAAAAAGGGCGGGCTGGCCGTCTACGGTTTCCCTCTCAGCGAAGAATTTAGCGAGGTCAACCGGGACGACGGCAAAACTTACACGGTGCAATATTTCGAGCGGGCGCGGTTCGAGTTCCACCCTGAATTACCACCGGGTAGCCAGGTCTTGCTAGGCCTTCTGGGAAAGCAAGCCCTCGCCAGTAAGTAAATATCCGCTTTTACTCCCGGCTTCTGGTTACGGGTAGAATGGCTCTGGCAAACACCCTTACCGGCAATCGAAAAAGTAATGTCGCAGGTGGTAGGGGAACCTTACCTGCGCTACGTACTAGAGCAGGCCCGCCAGGAAGGATTTAATCCCCCTTCGAGCTAAGGAGTTATCACCAGATAGCCGACTATCAGGCTGGCCTGGTCCTCGATAGCGATCCGGTCGCCTGTGGCGGCATCGTAAGCACCCGTTTCGACCCGGTAGCGTCCGGCGGGTAGACCGGCAGGTAACGGCAACCCGTGTACATCCTGAAAAGCATCGCCCGGTCGCCACTGGCTTGTATCAGCCAGGCCATCCTGGGGTCGAATGTCGCGCTGAGCGACTCTTTGTCCCTTTTCGTCTATCAAATGGACGAAAACTTTGATCGCGTTAGCCGGGCGTTCGACCCGCCAGAGCAGGCGGACTTCCAGGCTTCGTTGCGCGGCGTCCTTCGCGCTCAGGCTGATCGTTTCGCTCTCGCTCTCGCTCCCGCCGTCCCTGGCTATTACCACCGGGTCGGCGTTAGCCCGCCCTGCCAGGGCCGTTCCCAGACCTACCGGAGTTACAACCAGTCCGTTAGCCAGCCGCCAGGGTCGGCGCAGGGCCAGTGGCCGCAACCGGTAGAGGTCGGCCTGACCGATCCGCCCGACCCCACTGCCCGCCGCCGCCACAAATTCAACTGTGCGCGGCGTCAGTTGCGGCAGAGCCAGCTTGCCATCCAGTACGGCCCAGCCCGCCCCGACCAGCCCTTCCGTCACCAGGGCTTGCGCCCGCTCCTGGCGAAAAAGGTTGTTTTCCGGCCCACGCTCTCGCTTACTCGACAGGGCCGCGCCCAGCAAATCCGGCAGGCTCCGCCGATCCAGGTCGAGGTTTAGATATACCATGTAGCCCGCACTATCCACCAGGAATTTGCCAGTCACGGGCAACCGGGCCGGAAGGCGTCCGGCCACAAAGCTATAACCAGGGTCAAATTCCAGAATAGGCGCGGTGTCGGTCAGCGCGGCAGCCACGGGCCGGTAAACCTCGTCGGGCCGGGCGTTGTGGATTTCCTGCCACTGACCTCCCAGAAGCGGCCCGCCCGCTACCACCAGACCCAGGCCCAACCCGGCGGTCAGGGCCGCTTTAACTCGCCTTGAAGTTGTCCCCTCTAACACCGCGCCCCACAGAGTGGCCGAGAATAACCCGCCCGCCAGCAGAGCCAGGGGTAAAGCCATCTGGACGTAGTACCAGGGATGAAACGACTTGCCCAGCGTCAGCACGGCCATCAGGGGTAGGCTTGCCAGAGCCGCGACCAACCAGCCGTGCGACGAAGCCCGCGTCCGACCGGGCCAGATCAGTCGCAAAGCCAGCAGCAGGAAGACCAGTCCGGCCAGCCAGAAAGTCAGGGCGTTATCGGGCGTATCGGCCAACCGCCCGATCTGGTCAAGTCCTTCGCGGACTTCCTGGGGCCGGAGTAACTGGAACAGGACGGCTTGCCGCAAAACCTCGCCCGGCCCTGCCGCCAGCACCAGCGGTCCTAGAATTATGGCTCCTCCTGCGGCCATTCCACCCAGCACCCAGGCCAGCCTCGGACATTCTCGCTTGAAGACCAGATAAATTAGCAGAGCCAGGCCAAACGCCAGGGCCGGTAACTTGCATAACATTGCCAGAGCCAGGAATGCTCCGGCGGCCAGCCACAAGCCTTTGCGAAGGCGGCCCTGGGCCACCCTTTCCGCCCCGAAGTAAAGGCCCAGCCCGGCAATCGCCCCAAAGTTAGCCGGAGCCTCCAGCGTGGCAATCGTCGCGGCGCGGGCATCGGCAGCGTAGACAAAAGCCGCCGCCAGCCCTGGCCCCCAGGCAAAACGGTTATTTTTTTCGCCGTCGCTATGCCCATCTGTGGTTCTGGCCGACCACATCCAGCCCGCGACCCAGAACACGCCGCCAATCGTCAATAATCCCAGCCCAATCTCACCCCAGCGGGCTGCGCTCAGCCCATTCGGGCCTCCTCCGTCAGCCAGGCCAAGTTTAAGGCAGAGCGAATACAAAAATTCAGCACCGGGCGGGTGTGCCAGAAAGAAATCGCGGTAGGGCAAATGGCCCTGCGCGATTAACGACGCGCCCTGAAAATAAACCATCTCGTCGTAATCCGAAGCCGGAAAGCGTCCGGCTCCGTCCGGCAGCAATTGAGCAGCCCGGTTCAAAAAGCCCAGTCCGACCGCCAGAGCCAACCCTAACCCGCCCAGTCCGCGCCGCCACATATCCCCGGTCTGCGATTGACGCCCTTCAGTTCCGCCCGGTTCAGCCGCAATTCTGGTCGAGCGGCCCAGCCAGAGCAACCCAAGTGCGCCTTGCAACCACAGAGCCAGGGCTACCAGTGGGAAAAGCGGATGAGGTGAGGTCAGCCGGTCGAAAGGGGTTGCGCGGTCGAGCAAGCCCGTGAATTGCCCGCCGCCGAGTGCGGCCAGGCTTTGCCATAGCCGGGCGGGTAGGTGAAAGGCTACCGCCAGACCGATAGCTCCAGCCAGCACCGCCAGGCGGGCTTCCCATTTCCAGCCCGGCCAGGGACGCTTAGAGGAGTGGGAGGTCGGAGAAACTTTGGGAGAAGGAGCCGCGACGGTCGAACTATCCAGATTTTCGGGCGAAATAACAAAGCCTCCGCACTAATAAGGTTCGCATCGAGCCGAATTATAGCAAATGGCTCCGGCCCGGTCAAAGTTACCTTGCTTCTGGCCTTCCGGTGCAGTATCATGCTGGAATGATAACAAGCAAGCCAACTGAATTACCTTCCCACGTGCAGGCGAACGAACCCGTTCTGGCCCGGCAACAGGCTGCCGGTGGCCTGGGTATTTATCTGCACATTCCCTTTTGCAAAACGCGTTGCACCTACTGCGATTTTAATACCTACACCAACCTGGCCCACCTGCACGGGCGTTACGCCCTGGCCCTGGCCGGGGAAGTCGAACAAAGCCTGGCGGCGGCGGCGGCAGGTCGCTATGACCCTCTGACTCCTCTGCCGAGCCTGGCCGACCTCGGCCCGACGCCCTCGGCTGGCCCGGTGCGGACAATCTTTTTTGGCGGCGGGACGCCTTCACTCTTGCCCCCGGCTTTTCTGGGTCGCGCCCTGGAAGCGATTGCCCGCCGCGCCGATCTGCCCGCCGAGGCTGAAATCACGGTCGAGGCTAATCCTGGCACGCTTTCTCTGGAAAAATTGCGGGGCTTGCGTGAGATCGGGGTCAATCGGCTCTCGTTTGGCGTCCAGACTTTCGATGACGTCCTCTTGCGGTCACTCGGTCGTACCCACACCGGGGCGGAAGCCGTCGAAGCTCTCGAACAGGCGCGGCGGGCCGGGTTCGACAACGTAAATCTGGATTTTATTTACGGGCTGCCCGGCCAGACCCTGACCGGGTGGCGGGCGACCCTCGACCGGGCTTTATCAATTCGACCGGCTCATCTTTCGCTGTACGGCCTGACGGTCGAAGCGGGGACGGCAATGGCCCGGCAGGTCGAGAGCGGCAAGCTTGAACCGGCGACCGGCGATGCCGCCGCCGATATGTACGAATTAGCCGAGGAATTGCTGGAAAAAGCCGGTTATATCCAGTACGAAATCAGCAATTGGGCATTGGGTAAACCGGGCGATCAGCCGGGCCAGACGCCCGCGCTGGCCTGTCAGCATAACCTGATTTACTGGCGCAACGAGCCGTACCTGGGTTGCGGGCCGGGCGCACATTCGTCTTTTGCGGGCTGGCGGTTCCCCGTTCTCAAAGACCCCGACGAATATATTCGTCGCTGGCGGGCCGGGCAAAGCCTGGTTGTAGCCGCAGAAGCCGAACGTATTACTCCGGCCCTGGCCCTGGCCGATAGCGTTATTCTGGCTTTGCGCCTGAACGAAGGGCTTGACCCGGCCCGTATCCAGCGCGACTACGGTCGGTCGCTGGCTAGTTTTTATCCCGGCGTGGTCGAACGCATGAGCGAGTTAGGTTTGCTCGAAGAAGGCGGCGGGCCAGGCGGCGAACGCCGCTTGCGCCTGACCGCTCAGGGCCGTCTCCTTAGCAACGAAGTCTTTATCCGCTTCTTGCCGGACTAATCACAGCCGGAAAAGGCTTGACGAAGCTTGAACCTGATTTTATTAGTGCGTGCAAAGAGGTTTGATTATGGCCCCTGACCGTCCGGCCTTGATTTACACCCCTGATTTTACCCGGCACGAAACCGGCGAGATTTCTTTTCGAGGCCCCGACCTGGTTCATCATATCGCCGGGCAGGAACTGGTTGACCCGGTTTATACGGTTGCAAAGCTGGCCTATCCCTACCCGGTTACGGGTCGCCTTCCTAACCCCGAACAGGCCGCCCGTGTCGCAAATGCTTACGAAACCTTGCAAGCTTTTGGATTGGTGGGCGACAGACCCGACCAGTTGCGCCTGGTCAAACCCTTTCCGGCAGAGCAATTCAGGTTAGCAACGGTTCATTCGGCTAACTACATCCGGCAGGTCACGGAGTTGAGCAAGACGGGTGGTGAACTGGCCGAGTCTACCTATCTCGGAGTGAATTCGTTCGAGTGGGCGGCCTTAGCTGCCGGGGCCGGATTGCGGGCGACCGAACTTGTGCTAAACGGTCAGGCTCCGAGTGCGTTTGCCCTGCTGCGTCCGCCCGGTCATCATGCGGCGCGAGACCACGCTGCCGGGTTTTGTATTTTCAACAATGTGGCGGTCGCGGCGGCCTACTGCAAAGAGAGGGGTCGCCGTCGCGTCATGATTGTAGATTGGGACTTGCACCACGGTGACGGTACGCAAGAAATCTTCTACGACGACCCGGCGGTGCTGTTCTGTTCGCTCCACCAGTTTGGCCCGGAGCTTTACCCTGAAAAAGGCTCCTTCGAGGAAACCGGGGCCGGGCCGGGCCGAGGCTACAGCGTAAATCTGCCTCTACCGGCCAAAACCAGCGAGGCTTCGTATCTGGCTCTTTTCCGCCGGGTGATCCCGGCCCTGGCCGAAAGCTTCCGGCCTGACATTATTCTCGTCTCGGCAGGGTACGACGGCCATTTTAACGATACCCAGAACCCTTACGTCTACGATCCGGGCGGTGGCCTCGGCCTGACTGCTCAAACTTATGCCGAACTAACCCGCCTCGTGGCCCAGACCGCCGACCGGCACTGCGAAGGCCGTTACGTGATTTTCCTGGAAGGCGGCTACAACCTTTACAACCTGGCTGCCGGGGTGGTCAATACGGTGGCGGCTATGCTGGGCCTGCCGACCCTTATCACTGAAACCCTGCCGCCCGCCGTCGAGGTTCCGCCGCCAGACACCGAGGCTTATCTGGACAAATTGCGGCAGATTCATCCACAGTTCAAGTTCTAATCAGTCTTCGATTGCTTTCTTTTCGGACTTTGATTTATTCGCGGCGAGTTTGCTGGCGGCTTTCGCGCTTACATGCGCCACTGTTCGCTGCCGGGCGGGTAGCGAAAGACATCGCGGTTGGCCGGGCGGATCAAATCGGTCGCGCCGAGGTCGTGGGCCGGGTCGGGTTGGGCCAGCAATAACCCCCGCACCAGGACGGCAGGAGTAGCTTCGGCGGCTTGTCCCATCAAAAGCGAAGCCGCGCTTGCCAGTTCGTCGCCAACTGCCGTCAGGGTATTGCGAAGGCGGTAGCCGAACAGGTCGCTCTGGCCTTTTTGATCGGCCAGCCCTACCAGGCCCGCCGTCCCCAATGCTACTCCTACTCCGCCCATGCGAAAAGGCCGACCGTGAGTGTCGTTGATCAGGACGGCAATATGAGTTCCGGTGCGTTCCCGCAGTGTATCGCGGAGGCGGGCGGCGGAAGCGTTCGGGTCGAGCGGCAAGAGGCACACCCACTCGTTTTCTTCGCTTCCTTCCTGTTTTTGTTCCTGTCCGCCTCCGCCTTCGGGCTGGGCGATGTTCGAGCGGTCTACTCCGGCGTTAGCACAGACAAAACCGTGATGCGTCTCGACCACAAAAATACCCGGACTGACCCAGACGATTTCCCGGCTCTGCCCTAGAATCACTTCGACCAAACGCGGGTCTTTCCCCACGATCTGACCGATTTGCCGGGCGCGGTCGCTCGGCTCGATCCCACGCAGATTGACCAGTTGCCCTTCGCTTTTAGAGACGATCTTCTGAGCCAGAACGAGTATATCGCCTCCTTGAAGGCTCAGGCCCAGCCTGCCCAGGCCGTCCACCAGCAATCGGGCCAGGTCGTCGCCCGGTTCAACCAGAGGCAAGCCGCTAATCGGCTGAAACAGAACACTACCGCTCATCTGACTCCAAATCCTTCCAGAATTTCCCGTGCCAGCCGGATTTTAGCCGCTTCGTCGGTCATAACTGTATCCGTCACCATTACCTTAAAAGCTAATTCTTCGATCTGAGCTTGCTGCGCGACATCCTGTTGATCCAGAACAAACCGCCCGGCGAAACCGGCATACAGGCGGGCAATCCCCAGGGCCGACGCTTCGTTCTCGCCTCCAAACGAACGCATCAGGGCTGCGGCTGGCCCTTTGAGCGCGGCTCCGCCCACAATCGGGCTGATCACCACAACCGGGGCGGTGGTGTGCCGGATCAGTTCGCGCATGCCCGGTACGGCCAGGATCGGCGCGAGGCTAAGGTAGGGGTTAGAAGGACACAGTACAATCAAGGCTGGATCGGTCAGTACCTCTCGAACTTCCTCACTAAGGGTGGCCGCCTCGATACCTTTGTATTGCAAGTTAGTTACGGTATCCTGGGCGTGGCGGCGGACAAAATATTCCTGGAAGGGCAGCACCCCGGCCTCTTCGGTTGTCACCAGCGTTCGCACCTGTTCGTTACACATCGGCAATACTCGACATTCGATGCCCAGCGACCGGCGAAAATCTTCGGTGATACGCGTGAGCGAGTCGCCTCTATAGAGCCGCTCGGTGCGGATCAGGTGGGTTGCCAGGTCGCGGTCGCCCAACCAGAACCAGTTATCGTGACCGTAGCGGCCCAGCATTTCCAGAGCCTGGCCGGTATCACCCTCGATCCCCCAGCCGGTCTGTGGATTTGCCAGGCCCGCCAGGGTGTACATTACGGTATCGAGATCGGGGCTAATATCCAGCCCCAGGTATTCCATATCGTCGCCGGTATTGACGATTACGCTTAGCCGGTTGGCCTGCTTCTGGCTCTGCAACTGGCGGTATAGGCCCAGAGCCAGTTTTGCGCCACCGACCCCACCCGCCAGAGCGACGATCCCACCCGCGGGTTTGTTTTCTTCGGTCAGTGCGGGCGTTTGGGGTAAAAGTGTCATCTTGTTCCCTTCTAAAAGTGTCTTACTAAACAGCCATTCGGCGTGTTTCCTTTCACTTTCTACAGAAATTATAACAGGATAGAAGCGAGGCCGTTGACTTTTAGCCCGGCTTGACGCATAATTCTTCATACGCAGCAATGCGTTACAAAAGCACTAAAAACCACCCTTAGCTGGCTGAGGTGCTTCCCTTATCCTCTCTCAGTCAAGCGCGAGCGACGACATACAAACGGTGAAAAAGAGTGTCTAAAGAAACAATAGTCGTAGTAGACGACGAAGCTCCCGCCCGCAGTGCCGTGGCCCGCCTACTCCAGGAGCGCGGTTATACTGTACACGCCCTGGCCGGTGGTCAAGAAGCTATCAACTTTGCCAATACGACTCCTTTTGATGTTTTGCTGACCGATTTCAGGATGCCCGGTGGCCTGGACGGACTGACTACGGTGCGGGCGGTACGCCGGATTAATCCGCAGGTTGTGGCGATTATTATGACCGGGCATAGTTCGATTGACCTGGCGATCCAGTCGCTCAACCTGGGTGTACACGGTTTCGTAGTCAAGCCTTTTACGGCCTTTGAGCTGACCCGCACTATCGAGCAAACCATCGCTAAAGAAACCCTTTTACGCGAAAATATCAAGATGAAAGCTCTGGTCGAGGTCTTTGGCACGACGCAGGCTCTCGTCAGTGCCGATGGCGACCCGGCCCGCTTGCCGCGTCTAACGCTTGAATTGTCGTTGAGCAAGACCAGTGCCGATCAATCTTTTCTCTTTCTCTACGCCGAAAATGCGGCTCAAGACGAGCCGCTCGAACTGGTGGCCCTGGCTCACCACGAGAAGAACGAAGGAATTAGCCTGAACGGTAGCGACGAGGCGGTTTATTTTGGAGAACCGGAATTATGGAGCCGTTCAAACGCCGGTAGCCGGGAGCGATTGGGACGGTTGGCGGCCCAGGCGGTCGAGCGCAACGGCACGGTAATCCTGATTGACGGCCAGGAAGTTCTACTCGGTGGCCCGAATATTTTGCCCGCTCAACAAGAAAGCTGTCAAATCGCCGTTCCACTCCTGGCTCAGGGTCGGCGGGTCGGCGCGTTGGTAATGGAGCGGCAAGGTAGCGACCAGAACTTCAGCGAGGTTGACCTGCAAACCGCCGCAATTCTGGCAAGTCAGGCCGCCATTGCCATTGACAATACCCGGCTCTACCGCCAGGTCGCGCAGATACAGGCCCGCTACGAAGCCGACCGCTTGCGAAGTGAGTTCGTGGCGACCGTCTCGCACGAGTTACGCACCCCGCTAACTTCGATCAAGGGTTATGCCACGACGCTCTTGCGGCCCGATGTACAATGGAACAATCGTACTGGCATCGAGTATCTTTCGATTATCAGCGAGGAATGCGACAAGCTGATGCAACTGATTGACAACATTTTGGAAGTTTCGCGGATCGAAGCCGGGGCACTCCGCATCTTTGCCGAACCGATCCAGTTGCACGAAGTTCTCGAACGGGCTGTCACCGAAGCCCGCCGCCGTTCGCCCGAAGCCCGCATAGACATGAGCTACCCGCCAGTGAGCGACATACCGTTTGTGCTGGCCGACCCGCAACGAATAATCCAGGTCTTGCGAAACCTGATCCAGAATGGGATCAAGTATGCCCCTAACGATCCGCATATCACGGTTGAAATGTCTCCTCCTGCCGCCGACGAGGAAGGTCGAGAGATGATCAAAGTAGCGGTACGGGACAATGGGGTTGGAATTTCGGCAGACGATCAGGCTAAAATTTTCGAGCGGTTCTTTCGGGTAGATACCGGCCTGGCCCGTCGCACCGAAGGTACCGGCCTGGGCCTGGCGATTTGCCGGGGTATCGTCGAGGCCCACGGCGGGGGAATCTGGGTTGAAAGTGCCGGGTTGGGCCAGGGTAGCACCTTCTATTTTACGGTGCCCGTGGCCGAGATGGACGCTACCGCTTTTGAGCTAGACTAGCTTTGCAGCAAAGGCCGGGCCTGGCAGGTTTCCCGGCTTAGATTAATAACAGCCGATCACAAAGGAGTAAATGAGGTATGAACAAAGAAAAAACGGTACTGGTGGTGGACGACCAGCCTGGCCTGGTGCGGTTGGTGCGGGATAATCTGGAAACTTTGCAGTTCAAGGTCGTTACGGCTACCGAGGGCAATAAGGCTCTCGATATTGTGGAGAACGAGAAACCTGATCTTGTAATTCTCGACATAATGTTACCGGGACAGGACGGCTATCAAATCTGTCGGCGCATTCGTGAGTTTTCGACCGTGCCGATTATCATGCTGACGGCCCGCAACGACCGGGCCGACCTGGTGATGGGTTTCGAGGCCGGAGCGGATGACTACGTAACCAAACCGTTTAGTGCCGAGGAGTTGCTGGCCCGCGTGAAAGCAGTTTTGCGCCGGAGCGAGTACCAGGAGATCAATAAATATTCGCCTAGCTTTAGTTGCGGCGACATTGGAATTGATTTTGTACGCCACGAAGTGACCAAACTCGGTAAGGCTGTGCCGTTGACCCCGACTGAATACCGCCTGCTGTATTATCTTGCGACAAACGCCGGTCGGGTGATGATGCACAGCGATCTTTTGACTAAAGTGTGGGGGCCGGAATACGCCGGGGCCACCGATTATCTGCGGGTTTATATCCGCCACCTTCGTACTCGGTTGGAACCTAAAGACAGCGATCCGACTTATATTTTGACGGTGCCAGGTGTCGGCTACGTCTTGAAATGTCCGCAGGGTCAGGGCCAGATCGTCGGGCAGTTGCCGGAAGAAGTCTAGGGTGCTGAGTTCGGGGTTATCTTCTATGCCCCTGGCCGGGCCGGGGTATCGCCGGGAACGGCCTCTCAAACGATTGCCGCAGATTTTGTGCGGCTTCTTCATTTTCCTCTATGCGCTCTTTTTCCTCTACCGGGCGGGTGCTGCTCTATTTTATGCCTACCCGCTCGAATACGGCGAAGGTGCCGTCTTTCACGAAGCCGGGCAACTCTTGCGGGATGGTTTTGCCCCGGCCAGCCTCTACCCGGCCAACGAAGCCATGCCTTACCGGGCGGGCATCTATGCACCCTTGTATTATTACCTTCAAGCCCTCACTATGGCTCTGACAGGTTCGACTTCGCTTTTGGGCGGTCGGCTAATTACGCTGGTCGCGTCTTTTTACGTGGCCTGGCGACTCTACCGGGTGGCACGGGCGACTGAGCTTGTGGCGGGCCGCAAAGCCGGATTAGGTATTGGGCTGGCTGCCGCCCTGACGCCTTTTGCCACGGCAGCCCTGTACGATTGGGGGGTACTGGCAAAAGCCGATCTGACGGCGATTGCTTTGAGCATGGCCGCGGTAAGCCGGGTCTGGCGGGCCGACAGCGACCGGCGGGCAACCGAAACTGGACGAGCTTATCTCATCGCCGGTGGCCTGTGCGCTCTGGCCCTGTTGACCAAGCAATCGGCTCTGGCCGCGCCGATTGCAATTTTGGTCTGGCTGGGCCTATCCAGAAACTGGCGGTTGGCCGGGCTGTTTGTCGCAGCCTGGCTCGGCCCGGTGGCGGCGGTCGGGTTGGGGTTTCAACTGGCGACCGGCGGCACTTTCTTGCGCCACGTCCTCACCTATAACGGCCAGCCTTACGACCTGGGCTTTCTGGGCGCGGCTTTGAATTACCTGGTCTGGACGCACATCGTGCTGATCGGGCTGGCCGGATTTTGGGTGGCCCGGCCTCTGGTAGGCCGCTTCGAGCGGTTTGACCTGTGGCGTATTTATTTCTTGATTGCTCTGGTGGTTTCTTTCTCGGCGGGTAAAGTTGGGGCCGATTTTAACTACTACCTCGAAAGTCTGTGCCTGATGTCGCTCCTGGCCTGGTGGCAGGTAGGGCGATTGCTGGCCCAGCGACCTCTGGCCCGGTTCGGCCCGGTTCGGCTAGGGCTTGCGCCGCTAGTGCTAATTTTGATGGCCGTGCAGCTTTTCCAATTCCACCATATTCCACTGCTAGCCGATGGCGCAAATACGCCCGGCCCGGCCCAGGCCGACGAAGCTCAACAGGTTGCGGCGACAATGCGCGAAGTAGCCGCACGCGGGCCGCTATTGGCCGAGGATAGCGGTTGGCAAGCCGCACTTGGTTTGCCGGTCGCTCTGGACGATCCTTTTGTGTTCGGTCAGCTTGGCTCGCAGGGCGTGTGGGACGAACGGCCTTTCCTGGTGGCTCTGAGTACCGGCTATTTCAAAGGGGCGATGTACGAAATCTCTCAGGCCGATCTTGGTGAAAAAGCTCTCGATGAAGCCGTTGCGAATGGGACTGCCGTTCCTTTCGAGCGACGTTTCGGCCCGACTACCCTTCAAATCCTCCAGGATCGCACTAAATTTATCCCACTGAAAAGAATTGGGCGGTACCTTTTCCTGGTCTGGAAAAGCTAGATTTACAACTTAAAAATTCATCTAAGATGCACGAGAATGTCAAGATGTTGGTGTAACTTGTTGTGTCCAGCCTACCCTTTAGGACGAACACAAGGTGCGTAATTTTGTGTGTAATCTCGACAGTAGAAGTAGAAATCTTTATACCCCTGCCAGGGAACAAAGGCTTTAGGACTCATTCGAGTCCATAGTCCAATATCTTCAAGTTTAGTAGGAGTAACAAAAAATGGCCCTCCTTCTATCCCACCCAGAAGTAGTTCGGCACTTAAATCGGGTATAGGTGAGCCTATTTTACTAATCTTGCTGATTACAAATCCTTTTTGTAGCCACATAAAATCGATGCTGGGTACTTTGTTATTATTATCTACTAGAGACGCAGAGATATGAGTTGGAATACCAAAAGAACTGATCAGTTCTCCTAATTTATACGGCGTAGTTATGGCAGGGCTTAGACTAATAACCCTGGATGTGGCAGAGTTTACTTCAAAATACAAAATGCCGCCAACTACCTGTTTGTTGGAATTTTTCCAATAAACATTGGAATAGGTAGAATTTTGTGATATGGGTGCAACACGGAGGATAGTTGCTGGATCAATAGAAGGATTATGTTTTAACAGCTCAATCGCTTCCTCAACTGTTGTTTGCCCAGGAGTAATTCCTTCCCAACAGGGTACGACTTACTGGCCGTTACCCTTCAAAAACTACTCAACGAAGGTTCCAGGCACTTTGAACTCGATGTAGCCACCCAAAATGAGTCGGCTCTCTCGCTCTACCAGTCCTGCGGTTTCCAGACGATCAACATTTACGATTACTACGAGATAGAACTTTAACAAGCCTTAACATACCCAACATAAAGGTAAGTCCATAGGCTATAAGTTAAAATTCTAACAAACTTGTCAAGTTTACTTCACGTGCGGTCTTGGCGGCAAACAGGTTTTGGGTGTCAAAGCTGGAGTCCACCGCCCTCTTTTATCGCTCTTAAACTCAGACGAGGGTTCCCTCGGCATCGAAACGCATTTCTTGCAATTCGCCCTCGAACGAGAAACCGTCGCGTCCGGTCAGTTCGCACTGTAGTGCTTCGGAAACGTCAATCTGGGCCATCGAAAGAGTATCTTTGATCCGAATGATCCGGGCTTCGTGCAGAGGGATCGGGCCGAGCAGATAATCGAGGGCGATCCGCAGGGCTTCGCGGTCGGTTTCCAGCACGATAGGCATTGCGGCCTGGGCCGGGCCTTGCCCGGTGAGGCAGTTGATGTAGGTAGCTTTCCAATCAATCTTATCGGCCAGGCGGCGGGTGACCAGGTCGGCCAGGCCCATGCCGGTAGCGTTGCCGTGGGTTTCGTCAGTCAGGCCGAGGGCGATGATCGTCTTGATTATAGGCTCCGGGAAGGCCGGGAAATCAATCAGGCGACACCGTCCGACAATGTTGGTGTCCATGCCGGTTCCACTGATATTTTTGCCGATTTTTTCGACAATCAAGAGGTCAAGCTCTTTGACCGGCAAGCGGGGCATAATTCGTTTCGATTCTTCCAGTAAACGTTCTTCGGCCCGCTCGATTTCGGCAGCCGGGATACCGACAATTTTGCTGGCGTTGTGGTAAGCGTCCTCGACTATAGCGAAACCAGCCACAATCGGTGCATGCTCCAGAATAGCTCGTGCTACCTCCGGGATGTACTCGCCAAGCTTGATGTTACCGTGCGCGTGGATTGCCAGAGCCTGGGTATGCTTGCCGGCCCCAATCGCCAGCATTTTCATCAGGCCGCTTTCGATTGAACCGCGAAAATTGGTGTGCGCCTTGATGCGGTTCGTCACGATGATTGCGTCGGCCTCGGAAGCATACTTATCGAGGTAGACCCCTAACCCGCTTGGTGAGCGTCCAAGCTCGACCACTTCCATGCTGCTTTTAATCGGGCAACCCAGGTATTCTTCGGTCATGCCCAGCGAGGCTAGCATTTCGCGCTGCCCCTCGGCAGTGCCGCCACCGTGCGAACCCATCGCCGGAAAGACAAACGGTTCGGCTCCTGATGCCCGCACCTGCTGTACGAGGGTTTTGATGATCAAATTGATCGAAGCGACCCCGCGGCTACCTGCTCCCAGCGCGACGGTCTTGCCCGGCCCGATTTTGTCGCCCAGGTCGAGTTTCTTGAATTCGCGCTCGACCGTCTCTACAATGCCCGCTTCGCCCAGAGGAGCGGCATAAAACGCCTGGTTTAGCCGGATCATGCGGGGAAAATTGCTGCTCTGCTCTTTCATCAACATCGGTGGGCCTCCTTGCCTCTCCTGTGCCTTCAACTATAAGTCTTGCGGGTCAATTCCAAGTTCGCGCAGTTTGGCCCAGGCTTTTTCTTTAGCCTGCCTCTCGGCTTCGATAACCTGCTGCTCGGCTTCGGCTTCGGTGAGCAAAAGCTGCCCGTCGCGGCTGTAAAGGCGCAAATGGCTTTCTTCCGGCACTAGCCAGGCTTCTAGCTCCTGGCTCCACAAGCGACCGTCGGCGGCTGACGAGCTTAAAACTTCGTATTCACCCGGCCCACTGAGCCGCCAGCCCCACAAGCGTTGGGGGGGATTACGTTTTTGCCGGAGCCTGGGGTCGTAAGCGAAGTATTCTGCCGTACCCCAACGGGCGAAGCGGATCGGTTTGCGGTCTAAATCTTTACGGCGAGTTTTTTCCGAAATGATTTCGATAATCAAGTTGGGAGCCGGGCTGTCTTGCCCGATTCGGTAGCTCCGCATATTTCGCCAGGTCTGCCCTTTCAACAGGGCCACGTCCGGGTAAAGCGGAGTTTCCTTTGGCCGGGTAGTCTCGTAAAAATTCAGCTCGCCGTAGACCGCCCATTGCTCGGCCCGGTAGAGCCAGCGCAGCACCTCAATGAGGTAGTTTTTAAGTAATTCGTGTCCGGTTCCTGACATATCGGCTAACTTTAGCTCGTGGAGATTGTCGTCGTCGTCGTAAAAGTAGTAAAACGGGTCTTCGTCATCTTCGTCGTAGCCGTCGAGCCAGCCCGGAGGAAAGGCTTCAAATCCATCGAGCAAGGCGGTATTTAATTCTTCTTCACCTTTAAGCAATGAAATAGCCTCCTTCCTCTCGAATCTCGAATAACTCTAAACCGGGAGGACACCTTAACCTTAACTGTATCATAAATCCAGCCCGGCCCGTCTGTCAATTATAATCCCGCGCTATCAGGTCGGCCACGATTTTAGCCGAAAGAGTGACAAGCGGCACGCCGCCGCCCGGATGGGTGCTGCCACCCACAAAGTACAGCCCTTTGACCCGGCGCGAACGATTGGGCGGACGCAAGAAAGCACTGAGGCGGTTGTTGCTGGACAGGCCGTAAATCGCCCCTCGGTCGGCGTTGTAACGGCGGGCCAGATCGAGCGGGGTCATTACTTCTTCAACTTCGATGTTCTGGGCTAAATCTTTCAGTCCAAACTCCTCCATCCGCCTGATTATCAGGTTGCGGTAATCCGCCGTCGCGCCGGGAGCTTCCCAATCGAAAGCGGGCGAAAGGTAGGGCGCGTTGACCAGCACGAACAGGTTGGATTTACCCATCGGAGCGTGGTCGGCGTCGCTTTTGCCAGTCCAGCAGATATAGATGGTCGGGTCGGTGGGGGGTTGGCGGCGTTGAAAGATTTGCTCGAACTCGGCCCGGTAGTCCTGGCTGAACAAAATATTGTGGTGCGCCAGTTGAGGGTACTGCCGCCCGACCCCTAAAAACAGCACGAACCCGCTACAGCTAGGCTCCAGGAAGCTTTGAGGGCGGCCTTCGAGTTGCCCAGAATTGGAACCCCTTTTCAACCGGGAGCTTATTCTCTGCCTGAGCCGGGCTAATCTTTCTCTCTCCGGCAAAGTCCGACCTTCGGCCAGGGCCGACCTCCGGCTAAGTCCAGCGTCTTTGACCAGTTCTTTGTAGGTATAAGCCACATCGGTATTAGCGACAACCAGATCGGCCTCGATTTCCTGCCCGTTCGCCAGCCGAAGGCCCACCGCCCGCCCATCTTTGAGACGGATTTCTTCGACGCCAAAGTCCGGGCCGACCTGCACCGCCACGCCGCTTTCCTGGGCTACTTTGAGGTAAGCCTGGGCCAATTCGTACAACCCGCCGCCGATGTACCACCCGCCCAGGCCTAGCTCGACATAAGGAATAATATTGAGGGTAGCGGGAGCCTGGAAAGGCGAAGAGCCGTTGTAAGTCGCGTAGCGGTCGAAAAGCTGCACAAGATGGGGGTCTTTGAAGAACGAGCGCACGGCTCCGTGGACGGTGCGGAAGGGGTCTATTTGCAGGGCATCACGCGGGTTAAGCTTGAGAAAATCGCGCCAGTGGTTGATGCCGTTAAAGAGAAAAGCCTCGGCGGTCAGGTCGTAAAGCTTGCGGCTGTAAGCCATAAAGCGGAAGTAAGCCCGCACGTCTGCCGGGTTGAGCCGTTCGATTTCGGCGGTCATGCGGCCTACCGAGTCGCTGGCGTCCAGCCGAGTGCCATCCGGCCACCAGTAGCGGCAGATCGGCTCGACCGGCTGTAACTCTACATAATCTTCCAACCGTTTGCCTGCCGCCGCAAAAAGGCTGTGGTAGACAAAGGGCATTGTAATCAGCGAGGGGCCGGTATCCCAGCGATAGCCGTCTCGCTCAAGCAGATTGAGCTTACCGCCAATCCGCTCGTTCTTTTCAAAGACTTCCACGCGATGTCCGGCAGCCGCCAGGCGAATAGCCGCCGCCAGACCGCCCATTCCGGCTCCAATAACAGCAATTTTCAAGCTATTGGTTTCCCTTATTTCTAGCGTTAGTGGCCGGTTTAGCAGCCCTTGAAACCGCCTTGCCGAGCGCGTTCGAGGGCTGCCGCCGCCGTCGCCGGGTCGTCCAGGGAGCCTTCGACCAGGGCGTTATGTCCGTGCATGAGGCGGCTACCGCCAAAGGCGGTCAGTTCGATTTCTTTTTCTTCGCCCGGCTCGAAACGTACCGCCGTTCCCGCCGGGATGTTCAGGTGCATGCCGTAGGAGGTCGCCCGGTCAAATTCTAAAGCCCGGTTGGTCTCGAAGAAATGGAAATGGCTGCCGATCTGGATCGGGCGGTCGCCGGTGTGCCGCACCACCAGTTGAGCGGTAGCGCGTCCGGCGTTCGCCACGATTTCATCTTCGGCCAGCAAATATTCTCCCGGCTTCATCTTTACTCTTCTCCTACCGACGGTTGCGGCTTGTTCTGGTCGAGCCAGGTCTGCAATTCGGTAACCTGCGTAAAACCAAACAGGCTCTGAGCCAGGTTTTCTACCTGGGCTTCGCTCAACTTTTGCACCTGGGCTTCGACCTGGGAAGAAACTTGGCCAAAGCGGTAGGCGATCAGCTTTAGCACCAGTTCAACTTTGCCTTCCCTCCGGCCTTGTTCGATTCCTTCTTCCATCCAGCTAGTTACGATTTTCATCACGCCCTCCTTTTGTTGAGGTTCCACGATTTTGTCCAATTCGGCCTGGAACTCCTGTTTTTCAGCTTCTTGCAGCTTCAAGTAAGTATCCACGAAGCCGGAAACCATCTGGGTACGGGCCGGGTCTAAATTCAGCCCTACCAGCATCCGTAAACATTCTAACTTATTGGATCGGGTCGTGTATCGTGACGAGTTTGGTACCGTCTTGAAAAGTAGCCTCGACCTGCACTTCGTGGATCATTTCGGCGACTCCTTCCATCACATCGGCCTTTGTCAGGAAGCCAGAGCCAAGCTGCATAACTTCCGCGACGGATTTGCCATCGCGAGCTGCTTCCAAAATCTCGAAGGAAATGATCGCAATTGCTTCGGGATAGTTTAATTTCAAGCCGCGGCCCTGGCGTTTGCGGGCCAGTTCTGCCGCCATAAAAATAAGTAGTTTTTCTTGTTCGCGTGGCGTTAGATGCACAAAACCTCCTTTATCTAACCAGACTTATACCAGGTTTTTAGTAAACCTTGCGGGGCGGCGGACAGCTTCGGCCAAAAAGACGAGGCCGCGCCAGGCTCCAAATTTCATACAGAGCCGGTAAAAGTTCGCGTCCGGTGCGGCTCAGACCGCGCAGACTCAGGCCGTGGGCGGCCAGAGTGCTAACTCCCCACTGGCATTCGCCGGGGGAGGTGAGTTCGGCCAGGCGCGGAGCCAGTTCGCGTTCAAGTTGCCGCCATTCTTCGGCGGGCCAACCGATTTTGCACAGATAAAAACTCGCCAGGTAGTTGTAAGACCCCAGTCGCCCCGGTTCTCCTGGCGGGCGCAGAGCCGGTTCGAGCCTGGCCCGATCCAGCACCACTGGTTCTGCTCCCGCCCACACTTCCACGTTCAAGTCCAGGCGGTGATAAGCAAACCTTTCGCCTCGCGCCACCCGCCCGGCAGCCAGGATTTCCCACCACAAAAGGCCCGCGCCTGGCCCTAACTCGATCCGGCAGTGCTGGCGGTAATGCGCCCCGGCAAACGGGATCAAGGCGTCCGGGAGATGTTCCAGCAGACCGTCCGCGCCGACCTTCGCCAGGATAGTTTGTTCGGCCCATTCCTGCGGGTCGCGGCTGCGGTAAAGCCGGGTGGCCCCGGTAGTGGTTAGCTGTGCGGATGCGCCCGGCTCGATTTCCAGCCCGATCCGCAAGCGGTCTCCGCCCAGGATGCCGCCCGAAACGTTGTGCAGATGCACCAGAGCCGCGCCGTCAGCAGTTGGAAAAGCCCGCACGACCTGCAAAGGAGCTTCCTGGCGATGGACGTTTAACACGGTCGGCTGACCAGCCCGAAAAGCTAATTCCAATGAACCTGTGGTAGGCGTTCTCATCCTGAATTGAGTCCAGTTTGTTTAATGAGACTGCCCTACCGTTTTGGGGTCGTGGCTGTGCGTGTGAGCTTGGTCGTGATCGTGTGAATGAGGGCGTCCGACATAGGGCGCGTGAGCGTCCAGCACCGGGCGGCGGGCCTGGCCCAGTTGCTCTTTGAGCCAATCCAACACCGCCGGCAGCCCGGTTTCGTGGCGCAGGTCGGTAAACAAAAAAGGCCGGGAGCCACGCATCCGGCGGGCGTCTCGCTCCATTACTTCGAGCGACGCTCCGACGTGTGGGGCAAGGTCAATCTTATTGATTACCAGTAAATCCGAGCGGGTAATGCCCGGCCCGCCCTTACGAGGAACCTTGTCGCCTCCCGCCACGTCAATGACATAGATCGCCACATCTACCAGTTCGGGGCTAAAAGCGGCGGCCAGGTTATCGCCGCCGCTTTCCACAAAGATCAGTTCGACCCCTGGCAAGCTTTTTTCCAGGTCGGCAATCGCTTCCAGGTTCATCGAAGCGTCTTCGCGGATGGCGGCGTGGGGACACCCGCCAGTTTCGACGCCGCGCACTCGCTCGGCTGGGAGCGCACCTTGCCGGATTAAGAATTCGGCGTCCTCGCGGGTATAAATATCGTTGGTGACGACGGCCAGTTGCAGGCTCGACCCTAAATGACGACACAGCCGCTCGACCAGGGCCGTTTTGCCACTACCGACCGGGCCGGCCACCCCTACTCGAAAAGCTCTGGAAGCCTCATTCATAAAATAAAATCCTGCTTTCTAGCTCTCGGTTTTCTTCTCGCCCTCGGCGACTCCTGTACTGTCGCCTGCTGGGGTGGAAGTAGCTTGCAAATCGAAGGAGAGGCTCAGGCGGTCGCCCAGGCGGTTGAGCGGATGGAAGAATTGGTCGGCCAGGTGCGCGGCCTTGCCGGGGTTATCGCTGTAAAGATCGGCCCGAAGCCGCTCGTTCAGGTTGGAATGAGCCAGGAGCGGGCCGAGTGCAATCACTCGCAAACCGATCAGTTGCCGCTTCAGGTCCGAGATAAGCCGCACCGTTTCAGCCATCAGGCCACCCTGCCCGATCACCAGAGCCAGCACGCTAGGGCGTATTTCCATCACTGTGCCGGTCAGAGCCATAATCGGCATATTCGGCCCCAGGTTTGTTACCACCCAGGCCTCGCGGGAGAAACTGTCGGCGGCGTGGCGCAGCATCAAGCCGACTTCTTCGTTTGGTTCCAGGCTGGCAACGACTACGCGCCGCAACCGGCTTTGGTCTTGACCGCCTGGCTGGTCGGGGGCGGGCCGCAAATGACCGGGTATAGTTGTACTCAGACGACGAGCTATTTCATCATCTGAAAGGGAAGGCGTTTCCTGGTCGCTGTCGGTTTCTTCCTCGGCTGGATTTTCAGTCACCGCCAGAGCCGAGTTGCGCCAGGTCGAAAGGTTCGCCAGGATTTGCTTCCAGGCCGTTTCCAGCGCGGGCGCATCTGTCAGGCCGACCAGGGTATGCGTACCCAGAGCCTTCAGATTACCGGCTACTCGTTCTAGCTGTACCTGGGCCTCGTCCCGCGCCCCTCGGTCGGCCAGGGCCAGGCGCGTCAGAGTTTGGAGAGCTTCCAGGGCCGCCAGAAGTTGGCTTCCCACTACTTCCAGCGAAGGCGCGGTCAACTCATTCTCGCCCAAACCGGCTAACCTGTCTGGCGGCAAATCCGAGTCAGGGGGGAGTAAAGCCATAAAAAGACTTCCTTTCGGGTACAAGATCGGGTACAATAGCGAGTAGATTGGCTGAACAATGACATTATAGCATAGCACGAGGTTCGGAAGCGTTGACGGTATAGCAGACAGTTGCCCTTGACAATTTAAGTGATCTCCATGTGTATTATTCTTCGATCTGACACCTCTAGTAATATTGTAATATTGGAAAGACCGTCAAACGATTCGGGATTTCGATTGTTAAATTTAATGTAGCTGGTTCAAGAAGGTAAGGTTTCGTGAGAGAAGATTCTCAAGAAATTGCGGGCAATCCGGCTATCCTGCACGCCCATCAGACCGAAGAGCGAAGTTTGATTGCGGCGGCAGTACAGGGAGACGTGGAAGCTTTCGGCCTACTCTACCAGAGTTACGCCGGTAAAGTCTTCCGCTACGTAGCCTACCGGGTGCAACCCCAGGCCGAAGCGGAAGACCTGACAGCTCAGGTTTTCCTGAACGCCTGGAAAGCAATCGAGCGGTATCAGCAACAAACCACGCCTTTTCTGGCCTGGCTCTATACTATTGCCCACAATCAGGTAATCAATCACGGCAAAAGCAAAAACCAGAACACCGTGTTCAGGCCTATTGATGAGGCATACGATCTGGCCGATTCTAGCCGGTATAACAATCCTGAATGGCACAGCGACCGGCAAGCTGAATATGAGGAATTGCGTCAGGCGGTACTGAAACTACCTTATGATCAGCAACAAGTTATTTACTTGCGTTATGTAGAAGACCTGGGCCACGCCGAAATTGGGCGGCTCATGGGTAAATCCGATGTTACAGTACGCGGTATTCTTTTTCGGGCGCACGAAGCGTTACGAAAAATCCTAAAGCGGGAGATCAGTCTTGGAGAAAACAACTAGCGAGCTAGTTGAAGAAGCTGTCAGAGCAATCGGGCGAGGCGAATTAAGCCTGGCCCACGCCGCCGAGCAGTACGGCCCGGTCTGGGCCGAAATGCAAGGTCAGGTCGAAATTGCTCTGGAACTGACCAGCGCGGGTCAGGCTTTTAATACCAATTTGCCACCGCTTGACCTCAAAGCAAGCTGGGCGCGGTTGCAGTCTCAGCTAACCCCCGGTTTGTTAACTTCTGCCGCCGACAGCCAGTTTGAGCCTGGCCTGCCCGACCTGGTTGAACCGGAACCGGTTCTTGCCCTGCCCGAAATGCCTGTCAAAACGGACGTTAAGGCCCGCACGACCAGGCCCCCGGTGCAACTCTGGTCGCGCCGCCGCAAAGCCCTGACCTGGGCCGCGGCCCTGGTTCTAATCTTCCTGACTCTTTTCGCCGGGGTTGCCGGAACTGCCCAGGCCAGCGAACCGGGCGACGGGCTGTATGGCTTCAAGCTCTGGCTGGACGGTAGCGAACAACTGCTGGCTTTCTCGGCGGGGGATAAGGCTAACGCCGCTTTGCGTTTTGCCGAGCGTCGGCTAGGGGAGATGGAACGCCTGGTGCAAAAAGGGCAGCCTCAATTCTTACGCCAGGTTATCCCTAGCTACAATCGGTCGGTCAGTGGGGCCACCCGGTTGGTCAATAACCGGCTGAATTTGACCCAACGCAGCACGCTCGAAAAGCAGTATCTCCGGCTGATGGGCCTCAAATCCGGCCTGGCCGACTTTGCCCGCCGTCAGAACAACCCGGTTCAGGCTCAGCAGCCTGAGCAAGAGCTTGACGAAGTAATCAAAGAAGTGGAAGCGGCCCAGACCGGCCAGCCTCTTACGACCGTGCCAACCCCTACCCCCGACGCCAGCCCGACCACGGTTTTGACGGCTACCCCGCTGGCAACTGCCACCCTTCCGCCGACCGCCAGCCCTTCGCTATCGCCTGTACCAACCGCGACGGCTTTGCCTACGACCGGGCCTGAGACGACCCCCAACCTGCCGACCCAACCCGTCGTCCTGCCTGATCCAACCGAACAGCCGGTGTTAACGACGCCGCCACTCCCGGTACCTGCTACTAACGGTGCAGGTGGAGGCGGCGGAACAGGGTTAATCCCGCCTACTCCGGCCCCGCCCGTTCCCGTTCCACCGAAAATAGTTCCGACTAGCCCGCCCAGGCCGCAACCGACCTTAGCTCCGGCACCCACCGCCAAGCCAAAAGAGCCGGAACCGACTGCTAAGCCAAAAGAGCCGGAACCAAACGTTAAACCAACTAAAACACCTAAAGTCGAGGAGCCAAAGGCGACTAAGGTTCCCGACCCGCCCAAGCCCACGGCCAAACCCAAAGAAGATGACGAGGGCGGCAAAGACAAGGGCAAAGGCAAAGGTAAAGGCAAATAAATAGGCCATCGTCGGCCTTTTAGTGATTTTATCTTATAGGTCACAATCAAGAGTACTCCCGGTGAGTTATAGGTTTGCTCCCACCCTTCATCGTGCTAACTCGCTCAACGTTTAGCACCTTAATATCGTTTTTCATCTTCAATGGTGATAGTCTGGCCTATTAGTGCCGCTCCTGCTCCATGCTTCTTTAGGGTCAGTGGAGTAATCACTCAGCAAAACAGCCCGCTCAGAATAAGACCTTATACCATTGCTAAGGCTTTTTGGAAATGTTAGGATTTTAGAGCGGATAATTGCAAAGGCGATTAAGACAGGAAATAAAGATTGGAAAATCAGCTAATAGCGACACCACAGCAGCTAGACCTTGAATGGCTTAACCTGGTACTAACTCGCAGCGGAACATTGGAAGAGGGCGCGGTACGAGAGTTCAGGGTGCGACCCCTGCGGAGCGATAATTCAAATGTGGTTATAATTGAACTAGACTATACACAAGGGACACGGGGAGAGCGACCCACCAGCATGTTGTTGAAGATGTGCGGCAGAGAGAACAGTCCTGATTTTGGCCCTTCCGAAGTTTACTACTACACCCGCGATTACCTGGGATTGGTGGGCGCCACTGGCAAAGTGTTATGACGGAATGTACTCACAGGAACAGCGACGCATCACCTGCTACTGCAAGACCTGAGTGCAACTCACGCTACCAACTGGGACAACGTTACAGTGGGAGCTTACAACCTTCCAGTGGCTGAAAGCCTGGCAGTGCTGCACGCTTACTGGTGGGGTGCCGAGCGATTGCAAGACATGCCGGATAGTCCACTGCCCGGCCCAGACAAACTCAATAAGTACCTGGACTACAACCTGACCGGACACGGCTTCATGTTGGCTGCCGCTGCTAGTGAGTTCGACCGAACCGAACTTGAGATGGCAAACCGGATTTTAGAGCGCCACCCAGCCCGTATGCTGCAACGACTGAGTGACCCACGCGGCTTTACTCTGGTTCACGGTGATACCAACCCTGGCAATATCCTCTCTCCATTATCGGGCGAAGGTCGTACCTACTTGCTCGACCGTCAGCCTTTTGAATGGTCCCTGACTAGCTGGCTAGGCGTGAGCGACCTGGCCTACCTGATGGTGCTGTGGCTGGAACCGGAGCTGCGGCGCGAACTCGAAACTGAGGTTCTGCAACACTACCACCTGAGCCTATTATCACGTGGCGTCCAGGATTTTAGCAGGGAGCAACTGCTGGAAGACTATAAGCTTACCGTTGCCCAATCTATCTATGTGCCGACCGAATGGTGCATAAGTGAAAAAGAGCGCACCGATATGCGGTGGCTTTGGACTATGCAGCTACGTCGGGTCTTGACGGCAGTAAATGATTGGAGCGTTACTTTTTAGCTAAATCTTCTTGTGTGGCTGGCACAGCACTCAGGCGGCTAACTCCTTTAACACGAGACCGTTCAAATGGGTCAGGAGCAACTGACCATCGGTGCAAGACCGTAGCTGCCCCGTCGGTGACGCCTGGGAAGTTGTCACACCGCTATTTCTTCTTCTTCCGGCTCGTACACTTCGCGGGCGACCTGCGCTACACTGTGTACGCCGTTTACCAGCGTTGCAAGCTGACCTGGCAAGAGCGATTGCGCTCCATCGCACAGGGCTTGCTCCGGGTACGGGTGACATTCCACGATCACGCCGCTTGCGCCTATTGCCGCCGCCGCCAGAGACAGGGGCGTTACCAGGCTGCGCTTGCCGGTGGCGTGGCTGGGATCAACAATCACGGGCAAATGAGTTTTCTCCTGTACTGCCACGACCCCGCCCAGATCAAGGCAGTTGCGGGTAGAGGGGTCGAAGCTCTTGATGCCGCGTTCGCACAGGATTACGTCTTCGTTACCTTCGGCCAGAATATATTCCGCCGCCATCAACCACTCTTCCAGGGTGGCCGAAGGGCCGCGTTTGAGCAGCACCGGCTTGTTGGCCCGCCCGACTTCGCGCAAAAGCGGATAATTTTGCATGTTCCGCGCTCCTACCTGCAAAATGTCGGCATGTGCGGCTACCGCCTCGACGTAGGCCGGTTCCATTACCTCGGTGACAGTCGGTAGGCCGAAATGCTGGCCGACTTTTTGCAGCAGTTTGAGTCCTTCGAGGCCCATTCCCTGAAAGCTATAAGGCGAAGTGCGCGGCTTGAAGGCTCCGCCCCGCAGAATGTTTGCGCCCGCCCGCTTCACCATCGCGGCAGTCGAGTGCAATTGCTCTTCGCTTTCGATGGTGCAAGGCCCGGCCATTACCACGAAGTCGCCGCCACCGATCTGTACGGTGTTGCGGCCCTGCCCGACTGTAACGACCGTCGGGAGTGGTTGGTACTCGCTGCTGGCGAGTTTGTAGGGGGTGCGGATGTCCAACATGCGCTCGATCTGGGGGCAAAGAGCCTGGATGCGCACTTGCAGTTCCCTGGAAAGCGAGTGGTTCAGGCAGATCAGGTTCCGACCCCGGTTGCGTACCGGGTAGCCAGGTATACCGCAACTCGCCAGCCGTTCCATCACCTGCCCTACTTCTTCGGCTCCACTACCACTATGCAACAAAATTACCATCACTAAGGCTCCTTCTTAAAATGCCTTCTCGCTTGTTACGTATTATACATATAATACGTACAAAATAGGTTAAAAGTGTGATTGAATTATCGGTGAAAATCGGCCCCAAATGCTGAAATTCCTATGACCCGGTTTTTCTGGCTTTAACAAACAAAAAAGCAGAGGTTTTTCCTCTGCTTCTCCGGCCCCACTTTTTATCGAGTTACTTTTTCAATGGAAGTAACCCACCGTGGAACCGGAGGGTGTAAAATACCAAAAAAAGTAATTCTGTTGGCTACTGGCTAATACCAGGGATGGGTCGGCCATTTTAATTCTCAGTTTCTTTCATTCCTGTAAAAGCGCGGCCCGATACGATGTGCGGTTGCGCCACTTATCTTATATCACAACTAGCGCGAGATGTCTAGCCCCATTTTTTAGCACTCCAGAATTATATTACCCTGGCTCTAGGGTGATTGCAGCTATTATGCACGCACGTAGCGCATGAATACAACGCCTGACGGGAGTGGCGTGGATTCTATCAGGCGCAAATTAACGCGCAGCCCTTCAGGAAAAAGTTTCTTGCCCTGGCCGAACACCACCGGGTAAACATGCAAGTTATATTCGTCAACCAGATCGTGTTCGGCCAGGCTATGCACCAGCACGCTGCTGCCATCAATAGCGATGTTCTTGCCGGGCTGGGCTTTCAAGGCACGTATTTCCTCGACCACATTGCTGCTAATCAAAGTTGAGTTGCGCCAGGCTGAGGCTGTGGTCAGGGTGGTAGAAACTACGTATTTCGGCACGGTGTTCATTAGATCGCCAAAAGGATTCCCGGCAGGCATTGGTTCAAATGCCCCGCCGTGGATCTGCCAGGTTTTGCGTCCCAGAAGCAGCGCATCACTCTGGCTCATTGCTTCAAAGAAGTGTGCGCCAATGGCATCGTCCCAGAACGGCATGGTCCACCCGCCGTAGGTGAAGCCTCCCTCGGTATCTTCTTCTGCGCCACCAGGTGCCTGTATAACAAGGTCCAACGACACAAACTCTGATACAACGATGTTTCGCATGATTACCTCCTTATCGAGCAACACATCCAGTTTTCACCAGTATAACTCACCTTACCCCAATTGAGCAAAGCGGGACGTGCCTCCCATGGCTGCTATTCCTGGCTTAGTAATCTACTTTTAAGGCTGGGTTTTTTTCAGGTGCGGGCGATCAGGTCGGCCTGGGCGGTGGTCAGGCCGTAAAGTTGGGCTACCAGCCAGTCAATTTCGGCGGCGGCCAGCCCAGGTTTGGACAGGCGTTGCAGCCAGGGGTTCGGGTCGGGCGCGGCAGGGTTGGGCCAGGCCGCACGAGGAAAAGCCAACCGTTTGACCGGGTTGGCGTAGTAATCCCACTGCCCGCCGCCGACCGGCTTGCCCACTGACCGAAATTGAAAGGTGGAGAGACAGCTGTTGAGAAAGTTAGCCGCTAAGTCCTCCTGGCCCCAGGCGGGCGGAAAGACAACCGAAACAACATCGGTGCTAAAGTAAAGCCGGTCGCGGTCTACCGCAAAAGTGTTGCGGGGGGCTTTGTAAGGCGTAACCAGTTTGGCCGGAGCCTCGAACACCGCCGGGTCGCGGGGCCATTGCAATTCGTAGAACGGGAAGGGTGTGCTGTAGCGGCGGCGGCGTTCCAGGTCGGCCCGGTGCGCGGTCAGGTAAGCCCGGAGTGCCGGGTACCGTTCGATCTCGAACCCGGCCCCGCCGTAGATCAGCCACAAACCGGCCCACCGAATCCTGCCCGCGCTTATGTCGCCATTTTTGATTGCCCGGCGCAAGACTGCCGCCTCTAGCTGGCGGGCGACCGCTTCCTCGACCAGAAAAACGCGATCCAGGCCGGTTTGCACGCCGGTACGACACTGGGCCAGTTCGCCCAGAGGCCGCGACGTTTCTTCGATCTGAGCCAGCAAAAGCCTCTCCGCCGGAAGTCGCCGCAGCCAGGCCCAGGGCGCACTGTCCAGGCGGGCCTGGGCAACTTCTTCGACCCGCCCGGCGTGCCGGAACAGCAAGGTGTGAGCCGGAGCGGGCCGGGCGCGAGAGGCGAACAAGAGACACACATCCACGTTTGCCCCGGCAAAAAGCTGCTCGCCGCCCCTGTCCTCGACCGCCAGCAGGGTCGTCTGGCTGGTCAGCCAGCGACGCAGGGGAGCCGCGAAAGTTGCTTCCTTCCAAAAGCGCGAAGTCACCAGGCCCACCCGACCACCCGGCCTGAGCAATTCCACGCTGCGGGCTATGAAATAATAGAGCAAATCGCTTTTAAGCCCGTAGACCGGGGCAAAAGCGTGGGCGAAATAAGCTTTTTCCAGGCCGCTATAGTCGTTGAACCCGACGTAAGGCGGATTGCCCACGACCGCCCCAAAGCCGTCCTCGGTCATTACTTCAGGAAATTCAAGCTCCCAGCCAAAAGGATGCCGCCCGGCCAGGCGTGGCCCATCGTCCGGCCTGTCGAAGATCGGCAACCGGGCGATCTGGTCGGCCAGGGCCAGCCGTCCTGCGCTCAGGCTTTTTTCCCACTGGCGGTATAGCCGGAGGGCTGGCTCGGTCTGACCGCTCCGAATAGCCTCGAACAGACCGTTTCGGGCTTCAACTTGAGCTGGAAGCGGCCCTTCTGTTACTCGGACAGCCCCGACCAGCGCGTTACCCAGCCGTACCTGGGCCGCGATTGCCAGAGCCAGCGTCGGGGGGAGCGGCCCGCGCCGGGAGGCCAACTGCCGCAGGAGGGCTAACCGCGCCAGGACGACGGCGACCGGGTTGAGATCAAGGCCATAGAGCCGTTTCAGCACGAGGTCGGCCACTGGGTTGCTTTCGTCGCCCCGTTCGAGTTCGAGGGCGGTCAGCAGAAAGACCCCGCCACCACAGGCTGGATCGAGTACGGGCAGATCGGGCGGTAAGCCTTCGAGCGTTCGGGCGGTGATGTAGCGGGCCAGGTCGGGCGCAGTATAAAATGCGCCACTGCGCTTTTGGCCCGCCGCATCGGCTTGCCACAGGTTCAGCCCGGCCAACGCCAGCCCACTCAGCAGGTCGGGATCTAAAGCGGCGATTTCGGCGGCGACTTCAGAGCTACCGCCATCCAGCATCCCTTGAAATTGTAAAGGCTCCAGGAGCAGATCGAGAATATCCGGCCCGGCTTCGGCCCTATTCAGACTACACTCGACCACGCGGGCGGTCAGCAACCGCACCAGCCTGGCCGGAACACCTCCGTCCCGGTTCGAGAAGTTCGAGAAAGGGGCGTGTTTGGACTTTTTTAGGGGAGAAAGCTCGGCAAATTGCTCGGTAGGTTGGCCGCCTGGCCGTTCGGCGGTCAGCCGTCTAAGCCAGTCGTCTACCAACCCTTGCAAAGAAGGACTGTTCAGCTCGTTCCGCTTGCGGCTCATCGCCCGGTACTCGCCCGGTTAGAAGGTGGGATAGTGGTAATTTTATGCGCAAGCAGCATTTAGGGCTTGACGGTGCCGGAAATAATGCTGACCGTGGTGGCTATCGTCGAAGGTTTAGTTGTCGTGGTGGTGGAAGCCGCAGTCGTGGCTGCGGCGGTTGTTTTGGGCGGCGCGGTGGTGGGTGGAACGGTCGTCACCGGCGGTGCAGTCGTCACCGGCGGCGCGGTCGTTTTGGGCGGTGCAGTCGTGACAACCGGGGGAGCCGTCGTTTTGGGCGGCGGCGGAACATAGGGCCGGGTTGGAGTGGCGGTGGGAGCCGGAACGGGCGTTGGCGGCACGACTACACTGTAACTCAGCACCGGAATTTGCAAAGTATTCTGGCCGACCAGCTTACTTTGCACCACAAACTGGCCCGGTTGCGTCCCGGCGGGCCAACTGGTCGAGATAACTTTATCCTGGCCGATGGTTACTTCGCGGCTGATCACGACTTCGGTTTCGATGTTCCGGTCTACTTGCCGGTGAACTTCCAGAATGATTTTATTGCCCGGCTTTATGTCGTCGTCGGTATTGACCTTGCCGTAGATCAGCACCGGCTCGTTGATATTAAACTCGGTGCGGGCCTGACCGGGCAGGCCGTTAGTAAACTGGTTCGTCGCCAGAAGTTGCGAGAACGTGACTGGCCTGGGAGCTACGGTCGGGGTGGCCGTGACTTCGGGCGAAGGGCTGGGCGAAGGAGCCGTGGTAGGGCTGGCTTCGGGCGTGGCGGTGGTTGGCACGGCGACGGTAGTCGCTTCGAGCGTCAGGGTAGGCTGGACGGTTAACTGTGCGGGCATCTCCGGGTTGCCCGTCACCACCGGCACGGCTCCCTGGTTATCCTGAGAGTTAGATTTAAGGGCAGGCTGGACAAAAAAGACCAGCGCGGCCAGGAAAGTTATCAGCAAGAGCAAAACTAAAAGGGCGGTCAGACCTCCCGGCAGGCGATGCCACCAGCGTCGTTTGCGCCAGCCTTGCCCTTCGCCCCGACCCCACATCACAATATTCGGTACGGCCAGGCTGTTGGGCGCATCAAGATCGCTGCCCGCATCGGAAGCGTTAGAGGCCATCCCCCCGCTATTGCGCTTGACCTCGAACGGCCCTAACCCGACGCTCTTCTCGACTCGTCCGGCTCCATTTTCGGCCACGACTGCCCCGACCCCGGCCATGCTATCCAACTGCCCGAAAGCCGGTTCCGGCCCTTTGGGGCTTTCTTCGGAGGCGGCGGCGACACCCGCCCCGGCCTTTTCCTTGACTGCCACAATCGGTCGGGCCGTCTGCGCTCGTTCGCGTTCCTGTTCAAGCTCGGCGGCATCCGGCCCCAGCCATTTCTGAGCCATCGTGCGATGAGCTTCGGCTTCGGCATAGTTTTCGTCAATCGCCAGCACCCGGTCGTACAGTTTGAGAGCCTGGCTCCACTTGGCAACCGTCAGCGCGGCCTCGGCCTCGCGGTAGATGCGGTCGCGTTCGTTTTCAAGCTGGGTGCGTACCCGGCGCAAGGCCGAACTAACCTCCTCGGCGTCCTGATAGCGATCGGCGATGTTCTTGTGCAGGCACTTCATGATGATCGTTTCGAGGGTAGGCGTGACATAGGGGTTGTAGCGGCGTGGTTTATCTGGCTCCCGGTCGCGCACGAGGCGGAAGTTGTAGGCCATCGTCTCGTAATCGAACTCGTTCTTGACGGCCCGGAAAGGCAAATAGTACCGCCCGGTTACGGCGGCGTAGATCGTCGTACCGACCGAGTAGAGGTCGGCTGCCGGGGTGATGCGGTTGTCGCCCCTGGCCTGTTCGGGAGCCATGAAGTTGATCGTACCCAGGTTTGAGCCGCTAACGGTTACGTCGCGTTCCTGTCCGGCGTGAGGTTGGTGGGCGATCCCAAAATCGCTGATTTTAGCCTGGCCTTCGGTCGTCAGCAAAATGTTGCTGGGTTTTACATCGCGGTGAACAATGCCGAGCTTGTGCGCGGCCCCCAGGCCATCGCAGACCTCGGCGGTCAGCCGCACCGAATCCAAGAGCGACAACTTGCCTTTGCTCTTGATCAAATCGGTCAGGTTTCCCCCGCCGACCCATTGCATCACGAAGGCGTTGTATTCTTCCAGCAGGTCAATCAGGTAGACAATGTTGGGGTGTTCGCTCAGCCGCGCCAGCGAACGCCATTCTGTCTCGAACAGTCGTCGGGCTTTAGGGTTAGCTTCATCCGAAGCCCATTGCTCGTGCAACTGTTTGACCACTACATCGCGGTCTACCTTCATATCGTGGGCGCGATAGGCAATGCCAAATCCGCCCCGGCCTATTTCCTGGACTATGTGGTAACGTTCCCGGATTAATCCTTTGAGGGCCATACTCTAACTACCGACCGAATCCCTGTTCCGCTTGATCTGCAAGACGACCTGACCTTAAAAGGTAACTACGATTGTCCTTATTGCAGTATATCATACTTACAATAGGGTTGCGCTAGTCCCGTAATCATAAACGCCCAGAATGTTACTTTTAGGTACCCAAATACCCACGAAGATGACGGGCCGTTCATTGTGCCTTATAATATTTACATGAATAAAAATTCAACTATTCGGCGATTTCTCCGGCTTCTGACCGGACTGCTGCTGGCAAGCATTTTGACCGCCTGTGGCGGCGAGGCTCAAACCGCCTCGCCCGGCCCGCCTCTCACGACCAGGGCCGGGACTGGCCCGACGGTTCCGGCTACCACCGGGCCGGACGGCGCGACTTCGCCCGCCTCGAACCCGGCTTCTAGCCCTACCCTGGCTTTCCTGTCACCCTTGCCCTCGGCGGCGGGTGCTGGTGCGCCGCCCTCCACGCCCGCTCCGGTCACTCCTGGCGCGGCCCCTCTCGCTGGGGCTACCGCACCGCCCGACCCAAACGCTGCCGCCCTGCGCGACCAGGCGTTGCAGGCGGTGCGTAAACTGGCGACCGCTACCACGAGCCTGCGCTATAAAGTGCTACAGACCGGCGAACTTAAAAGCGGCGGTAGTAGCCTCGACCGCTTCCAGGCTAGCGGCGAGGGCGAGTTGCAGGGCCAGGCTTTCCACCAACTTCTGACCCTGCAACTGGGTGGGCAGCAATCCCGGCTGGAATATTTCGGACGGGATAAAGAACTGTTTGGCCGCACAGTCGAGTTGGTGGTCTGGCGCAGGCTGACCCCGCTTGGCGCAGGGCCGGTTCCCAATCCGAGCCTGGTCGAAGGAGCGACGAATTTCAGGGACAACGGCTCGGAAAACCTGTCCGGCCAGGTCGCCCGCAAGTTAAGCTGGCAAATCCCGGCCATCACCCTCTTGCAACCGGGTGGGATCGAAAACCTGGGCGTGTGGGCTGCCACCGGCCTTACCACTTCATTTCAGGGCGACCGGACGAGCCAGGCCCAGGTGACACTCTGGCGCGACGGTGCCGGGCAGGTCCTGCGTTACAGCTTCGTGGCGAACCTCTCTAGCGGTAGCGATAGCCTGAGCTATACGGCTACTTACGATTACACGTCCTTCAACGAGGCTTCCATCACGGTTACGCCCCCGCCAGACTTACCCAAATAGCCGGGTTACTTACTTTCCTGGACTAGCCCGCAGCCATTGGCGGGCTTCTTCCACGTTGTCGAAGTAAGCCATTGTCAGTTCCTTATCCCCTACTTTGCCGACAATTCTTTTCAGGGACATCTGGCCCAGGGTACTTTTCGGTACTACAAAAGCGGTGTGCCGGATGCCGTCGTTGACGGCCCTGGGCGTCCAATCCTGAACGGTCCAGTCCTGATCGCCGATACTCATTACGGCCTGGCTCAACATATCGGCCAGCCAGCGGCTAGCCCGTTTCTCTTTAAGGAGGGCCAACCCTTTATTCATCCCGTCGCGGTAAGTCTGACCCTCTAAAAAACCTTTGCCTTGCACCAGCACACTTTTCAGGGTAGTGTCCCAGCTTATGATCATTTCCGGTTTAACAGTCTGGCTCAATTTAGTTATCCTCTAAGTTAATAGGTCGTAACTGTTCAGCTTTTTACGGATGTCATACCTGTAGGCCGGACATCCGTGAAGAATGAGAACTGTGAAAATGCGACGCTGGTTGAACGGTTACAGTTTGTATTGCTAAATTGCATTGCTAAATTGCATTGCTAAATTGTAAGTATAACGAACGGGCTAGATATTACACTTTATTATGCCAGGGGGACATTAAGAACAACATTACCAAAACTGGCTATTATGCCATTAGCCGGAATAGCGCGAGAAGTTTTCGTAAATTGAAAGATGAAGGCTCCTAAATCCAGATTTTACTCATTAAACATTAAGGAAATAATTTTAGGAGCGGACTTATATCTCATAATTTAATATTAATTAAGTAGTACCCCTTTATAGCGTCACCAAAATAACCACCAGTGATTTTTAGCTTTTACCAAAGCCAAAAATGATATAAAATAAATTATATATCGAAGCAGGGTACTAGCCATTTCTGGTACTATTTGTCCCGCATGTCCTTTATTTCGTGGTACTAAAAGGTCATTGGCATAAACCCAAATAATATGTATAATAGCGTCAGAAAAGGGTTACTCTGTATTCCATTTTTTAGGTCAGTAATATTTACACTAAATGTATATTTTGCATTTCCATGTAAAAGTACATCGGCGGATTAACACCGACGAAATTCATTACTTGATAAATTTCAGCTCTTGCTCGTATCCTGGCTGAAAATATCAACGCAAATCCTGGCCCGGCTTAATACTGGTTCTGCTGACAATTTTCAACTCCGCTCTCACTTCGTTCTACCGCGCTGCTCCTGTCGGCAAAGCCCGCAAGCCAGTCAAAAAGGCACATTTAGGCTTATCCTATACAGGTTTTCTCTCCAGTTTCGCAAAACTTTACCTTCAAAGCTGAAGTAAGGTTCACCAGCCCGGTTAGGGCCGATACCTGACCTACGCTCGGTTTCAGGCTGTCCAAAACAACCTGAGTTAAACCTGTGTCCAAAGCTTGCTGCCTCAGACTAAACCCGGCCTGTATTTGCCCTAATAGGAGAGGTTTTATATAATGAGAGTGACATCGCCTGGCAGAAATCAACTCGAAGTTAAAGCAGCGAAGCGGCGAACAAGTCTAGTGGATCAAGTGCTAATCACCCTTATAGCAGTATCTTTGCTAACGGCGGCTTTGTTCTGTCTGCTGGCAAGCCACCAGAAGCCGAGCGGGTTTATTGTAAGCGGTCTGTTAATTTTGCTCATGATCACCTGTCTGGCCTATTATCGCTGGCAACGGCGCATCCGGCTGGACGCAGAGGGTAGCAAAAAGACGGGCCTGCGCATGCGGCTGGTTTCGCTCTTGCTGATTGTGTTATTGATTGAAGGCGTGACGATGATTCCTCTGGCAACCGACCAGCCAGAGGTGGCCGTGACCGAAGCGGCCACCTCGCCTGCGCTTGCCAATCTCAAGAATACTTTTATGGTCGGCCTGGCTAACGGGCCGGGCCAGCTTAGCTGGATGACCGATTCGGGCATTCCCTGGGACATGCGCAGCCAGTTCTTGATCGGCGACGTAACCGCCAACGATGGTTGGGTTAACTGGAACCAACCGGCAGGTTCTTTTGCCAGCTACTTTATGAACGCCAGTGCCGCCAACAAGTACATTCCGATTTTAACTTACTACACCATGTACTATTCTTCGCCGGGCAAATTCCAGTCCAACGAAAGCCAGCGCAGCCTGGTCAACCTCAAAACCCCGGCCACTATGAAAGCTTATTTTACCAATTTCAAACTGCTGATGGATAAAGCCCGCGAGTTCGGTCAGCCGGTAATTGTGCAGATCGAGCCGGATTTCTGGGGCTTTGTGCATCAAGCTTCGATTGGGGATAATCCGGCGACCGTTCCGGCTACGATTAACAGCAGTGGTTTCGGTGATGTAGCCGCCGGAAAGCCGGACAACGTGGCTGGTTTTGCCCAGACCCTGATCGCGCTGCGCGACAAGTATGCTTCCAACGTTATTTTGACCTATCACGTCTCGAACTGGAGCGCGGGCAACGATGTCGCCACGAACACCAGCCCTACCCTGGACGTGACCAGTATCAGTAACCGCATCGCCAAGTTTTACAATAGCCTGGGAGCGCGTTTCGACCTGCTCACCTTTGATGTTGCCGACCGCGATGCCGCCTATAGTGCCACTAAAGACAACGCTTACTGGAAGCACTGGTGGGATACTTCCAACCAGACCTTCCCCAACTTCGAGCGGTTCCGCACTTACATGGGTCTGATCAACAGCCTGACCAAGACCAAAAGTATGCTGGTGGGCGTGCCGATGGGCAACCGTTTCTACCGTAGCGAGAATAACACCAACGGGCATTATCAGGACAACCGGGTGGAGTATTTCCTGGGGCCGAATTATCGCACCAACCTGCAAGCCTGGATCAACTCCGGTCTGATCGGTATCCTGTGGGGTGATGGAGCCAGCGACCAGACGACCTACTGGGATCGCAAAAATGACGGCATCACCAACCCGGCTCCCATCAACGGTAACAATTTGAGCGCGACCGTGGGCGACGACGACGGTGGCTATGTGCGGGAGCGCGGGCGCAACTACTATCAGAACGGGCCTTTGGCCCTGACTACCGGCACGCCGCCGCCGTCTCCCACGGTGGCTCCGCCTACCGCTACCACTGCGCCTCCGCCCAAACCGACCACCGCCACACCGGTCGCTCCGCCAGGGCCGACTACGGTTCCGGCGACTACGGTTCCGGCGACCACGGTTCCGGCGACCACGGTTCCGGCGACCACCGTCGCGGCGACCAGCAACTTGAAGGTGCAGTATCGCACCAACACGAGTAGCGCGTCGGACAATCAAATCGAGCCACGCCTAAAATTAGTCAATACCGGCTCGACCAAGGTGGCCCTGAGCGAACTCAAGGTGCGCTACTACTTCACCGCCGACACTTACGTAGGGCTAAATTACTACTGCGATTACGCCGTGATAGGTTGCGCTAACATTAAGGGGCAATTTGTCAAGCTGCCAACGCCCATAAGCGGAGCCGACACCTACCTGGAGGTTTCTTTTACGGCGGCGGCGGGCGGGCTAGCTCCCGGCGGCGGTAGTGCCGATGTGCAACTGCGGATTGCCCGCATCGATTGGAACGCTTTCAACGAGACCAACGATTATTCCTTCGATGCCTCGAAGTTAAGCTACCAGGACTGGTCGCACGTCACGCTCTATCGCAACGGCGGTCTGGCCTGGGGGATAGTACCAAAATAATCGTCTGACCATTTCAAAAGCTCAAATAGGTACCATAAGGGGGAGTCTTTATACTTCCCCTTTTTTGCTATTTTAAACAGGGAAAAGGTCGAAAACGGCTTTTGTTGTATCTTTTGTACGAAGCCAGGAAACAATTTTCGTACAATGCTAACATTACGAAACGTGCCAGCATTGAGTAAACATTAGAATGTTTATGATCTTAATAATGGTGGTCTAGCTTATGCAGGGGGTTATTCAAACCTGTAAGGTCTTCTTGTAATGAAAAGTTATTCATAGTAGTTTGTAAATCCAAAATGTTAATTAAAATAGAAGATGTTTTCAAGATTCCGTAATGTTTCCTATTGACAGGACAGGACTTTTGGGTTACATTATGACCAATAGTAAAATATTTTAATATCTTTTACTAACAACTGTTGTGACTAGATTAGGGGCCTGGAACCAGGCTCGTTTAGTCCAACTATAGTTAAGTCGGCGTCACCGACCGAGGGAAGAAAAACTAGCCCGCTTGCCTCAGTCTTGCAGTTCTCACCTTTTCTAACTTTATGCCAAGCAAAGCCGCTTGCATCTGTTTGTCGGTAGGCAATGCAAGCCACACGTATTAAACATTCTAATCCGCTCCGGCAAGCACCAATTTAATGCCATTTGTGACTACTCTTGGCAAGAACACTCCGCACCAAACGAGCCTGCAAAGGCCTACCTGGTGTTGGATTGATTTCGTTTTGTGCCTGGAAAGCACATCCAATCTAGTAGATATGTTAGAGGAGTTTCACCATGACAGCACTCAAGTCTAATATCACAACCTGTTTGGTGGTCGTACCGACTTACAACGAGCGGGAAAATATTGCTCAACTTGTCCAAGAAATTCTGGAGCAAGGGCAAGAGTACCACGTTTTGATTGTTGACGATAACTCGCCGGATGGCACAGGTGAACAAGCCGATATGCTGGCCGCAACTGGCAAAGGCCGGGTGAAAGTTCTGCACCGGGCCGGTAAACTGGGTCTGGCCTCGGCTTATCTGGAAGGGTTCAGCTACGGCCTGGCGCGTGGCTACGATTTTGTATTCGAGATGGACGCTGATTTCTCGCACAAGCCGGAATATCTGGCCTCGCTTTTGAAGGCCGCCCAGCAGACTGGCGTAGCGGTTGGTTCGCGGCTCGTCGGCGGTGGCAAGGTCGAAAACTGGCCCTGGTATCGCAAGGCGATCAGTCAGGGTGGCAGCCTCTACTCGCGGGCGGTACTCGGCCTGAAGATACACGATACTACCAGTGGCTTTAAGTGCTTCTCCCGTACTACTCTTTTGGCCTTGAAGCTGGCCGAAACGGTGCAGTCTACCGGCTTTGGTTTCCAGGTCGAGGTTAACTGCCTGTGCGAGTGGAACGGCTATAAGATAGCCGAAGTACCAATTATCTTTCCTGACCGGGTACTAGGCCAGAGCAAGATGACCAAGAAAATCTTTCTGGAAGCTCTTTTGATGGTCTGGAAGCTGCGGGCTAGCCGCAAGCAGCGGATGGGCCTGGGGTATTCGACGTTGCCTACCCCTGTTGAAACCAGCGATTTGGTAAGCTCCGAGGTAGCCTAGTTACTTTGTGCGAGACGAATAACCGTTAAGATTCGAGGATATTGCCGAAATATAGATAATAAAATTAAAACATATTTATTTTAATCTTGTTATCTTCTTTAGCGGGCCATCCTAATGCCTGCCCGGTTCATTCTTCTTCACAGTGTAAACAGAATTTTACCAGGGCGGTAAAAAATACCAAAATACAACAGGACTTAAAGCTGCCGCTTTTTTTACAAAAGAAGCGGCGGGGTCGAGGAGGCACTAGGTGTTACTAGGGGATTTGCTTTTGGCTGTGGGTTCGATTTTGCTCACAGCACAATCGGCTTATTCGGCAGGGCTAATGCTGTATGCCTGGGAAGACGAAAAGAAGACTGCGCGTAATACCGCGCCCCGGACTTTCGCCAACCCACAACTCAGCTTTACGGTGCTACTACCGGCCCGCCACGAAGAAGCGGTAATCCAGGATACCATCGAGCGTGTCGTGGGTCTGAACTATCCGGCGGACAAAGTACAGGTGCTGGTGGTGATCGAAGCGGGCGATAGCGGCACAATCGCTAAAGTCAACGAGAAACTAAACGAACTCCACGGACGCGGGGTCACGCACGTTCAACTGCTGGTCTTTTCCGAGCCGCCGATCAACAAGCCTCACGGCCTGAACATCGGGCTGGCTCAGGCGACTGGCGATGTTGTAACTATTTTCGATGCCGAAGACGAACCGCACGCCGACATCCTGCACCTGGTCAACACTGTGATGGTAAGCGAACACGCGCCTGTAGTGCAATGCGGTGTGCAATTGATGAATTACGCCGACCACTGGTTCAGTGCTTTGAACGTGCTGGAATACTTCTTCTGGTTCAAAAGCCGCCTGCACTTTCACACTAAAATCGGGATGGTTCCGCTGGGCGGCAATACTATCTTTATGAAGCGCGAGCTTTTGGAGGAGTTTGGCGGCTGGGATCAGCACTGCCTGACCGAGGACGCTGAAATTGGTATCCGCCTGAGCAGCGCGGGTATTCCGATCCGGGTACTGTACGACGACCTTTATGTTACCAAAGAAGAAACGCCCGGTTCGGTGATGCAGTTTGTCAAACAACGCACTCGCTGGAACCAGGGTTTTTTGCAGGTGCTGGGCAAACGAGAATGGATGCGCCTTCCCTCCTGGCCGCAACGCCTTTTAGCTCTCTATACCCTGGCTTTCCCCCTGATCCAGGCTATTACCTCAGTTTATCTGGTGATCAATATCTGGATGATTTTCACTTTCAAAGTTTCGGTGCCGCTGGCAATGCTTAGCAGTCTGCCCCTCTATATCCTGATCGTCCAGTTTTTTATTACGCTTGTCGGATTTTACGAATTCACCGGCGTTCACAAGCTCAAGCCTAAATTGTTGGCACCCGTGCAACTGCTGCTGGCTTTCTTGCCGTATCAGATGTTGCTTAACTGGGGAGCTTTGCGAGCAGTCTGGCGGCACCTGCGCGGCTTCAACAACTGGGAAAAGACTGCTCATACCGGCGCACATCGGCGCGAGGGCGCAGCGACCCTGTTGATGAACCAGACCGCGACGGCTGCTCAGGTGAGTGTTCTGAGCCAAGAAGAGGAGATCGTTCGTGGCTAACGCGGCAATACCTTTCGGTCCCACTCGCCGACCCTTTCCGGCCCGGCTTCTGTCCCTGTTCAAAAACGGCGCGGCGGCCAGCCGCACTTTGCTGCTGGGCCAGGCCAAAGACCGCCGCGAACGAGTGCTGGTGCTGGTTCTCTTGCTGGTCGGCCTCGTCGCGCACGGCTTCAATATGTTCAACTTCCCGGCGATCACGCTGCTGGACGATGAAGGTATCTACACCGCTCAGGCCTGGTCGGTGCTGCGGATCGGCCAGCTTACGCCCTACACTTATTTCTACGACCATTCGCCAGTAGGCTGGATTATGATTGCGGGTTGGATGTGGGTGTCCGGCGGCTTTCACGCTTTCGGGGCGGTGATTGACGGTGCCAGGCTGATGATGCTTTTGATGCACCTGGCAATGGTGCCGATGTTGTACCGCCTGGCCCGCAAACTGGGCTGCGTGCCTCTGGCGGCGGGCCTGGCGACGCTGCTTTTCTCGCTTTCGCCTCTGGCGACTTTCTACCAACGCTTCGTTCTGCTCGACTCGATCATGCTTTTCTGGATGCTGATCAGCCTGAATTTGCTTCTGGATGATGAAGGGCGGTTAAGCCGGGTCATTTTGAGCGGGTTTGCCTTTGGTTTGGGCGTACTGAGCAAGGAAACCGGCATTTTTCTGCTGCCGGTGATGGTTTATATGGTCTGGTATTTCCGCCGCAAGCACCAGGGCCGCTTTCCCCTGCTGTCCTGGCTGGTGCCGATGGCGATTGTGGTTAGCTGGTATCCGCTTTACGCTTTGCTCAAAGGCGAACTTTTGCCCGCCGGGATAAACCTTAATTTCCTCTTTCTCAATTTTAATACAGGCAGCAATCACGTTTCGCTTTTTGAAGCTCTTTCCTGGCAGGCTACCAGAGGCGGCGGCGGGCTGACCGACCTCAACAACATGTTCTGGCAGCTTGTGCGCGGCGATTGGGCCGTGCGCGACCCGATCCTGTTTATCGGCGGGAGCGTGGCGATAATCTTGAATCTGGTCTGGGGCATTCGCAACCGGCGGGCTTTGATTGCGGGTGCGCTGGGCTTTTTGCCGTTGTTCTACCTTGGTCGGGGTGGGCTGGTCTTGAACTATTACATTCTGTTCCTCATTCCTTTCCTGTGCCTGAACCTGGCTTTCCTGCTTAATCCGGTGCTGGCCCGGTTGCCCCGGCGCATCGGGCCAGTGGTAGGGGTAGTGCTAGCGGCGGGTCTGGTGGCTTTTTACTGGGCCAGTGGGCAGTTTGGGCCGCTCTACACGGCCAATCCCTCGATTGCCGGGCGACAGGCGATGGAATGGATCAGCCAGAATGTACCGCCCGAAAGTAAGATTATCACGCGGGACGATGTTTGGACTGACTTGCGCGAACCTGACAACAAATTTAATCCGCGGGGTGGCTTGCCCTACCTGTATAGCCACTGGAAAGTGGGCGGCGACCCGGCGATCTACGAAGGTGTTTTCAAGCAAGACTGGCGTAACGTGGATTACTTGATCATGTCGCCGGGTCTGGAAGCGGTCTTTAAGGGCACCAACGATAAGCTGGCTCTGGAAGCCCTGGCGCATGCCCACCGGGTCAAACGCTGGACTTCGGAAGGAGCCGAGCTCGAGCTATGGAAGGTCGAGAAAGTCAGCCCGGCAGACCAGGAGCTTTTGAGCGATAGCAGTGCTTACCTGAGCCACCAGTTCGACAAACAGGGTGCTTTCACCGAGGCGGACGGCAGCGTGCGGGCCGAGAACCAGTCCAACGCCCTTTTGCGGGCCGCCTGGACGGACGACCGGGCCGGGTTCGAGCGAGTCTGGAAATGGACCGGGGCAAATCTGCTGCGGGCCGACGGGCTGCTGGCGGGAGCCTGGCAAAAAGGGAAAGTGACCGAAGCGGCCAATACCAGTGTCGCCGATAGCGATACGGCCTATGCGCTGATGTACGCCGGGCGACGCTGGAACGATCCCGCGCTGGTTGAAGCCGGTCGCAAACTGGCCGGGGCGATCTGGGAACACAACGTGGCCCTGGTGGACGGTGCGCCCTACCTTCTGGCGGGCGAATGGGCCTGGCGCGACGGGCAAGGGGTGGTCAATCCGGGCTACTTCGCTCCTTACGCTTACCGGCTTTTTGCCGAGGTTGACCCGGCGCACGACTGGAAAGCTTTGATTGCCTCCGGCTACAAAATGCTGGACGAACTCCCGGCCCAGAAGTTCGGGGCCAAACAATCGGCCTGGTTGCCGCCCGACTGGATCGCTTTGAATTTAGCAGGCGGGGCCGATAAGTGGCAACCGCTCAAGCTGGAAGGGCAAGATAGCTTACGTTACGGCTCGGAAGCGGCCCAGGTTGCCTGGCGAATCGCGCTGGACTGGCGGTTATCGAGCGATCCGCGGGCGATGAACTACTTGAAGGCCCATTCGGATTTCTTGAAGGATGAGGCCGGACGCAAAGGCTACCTGAGCGGTGTGTATGCCCACGATGGAACGCTGGTGCAGGATGCTCCGAGTCAGATTTCGACCGCCAGTGGGCTGGCTCTGCTACAGGCCGTCGCTCCGACCCAGGTGCACCGGCTTTATGCCAGCGAGGTGATGGGTCGCACCAATCGCCTGCCGACTGGCATTTACTGGCGGACACCGGGCGACCTGACCAGCCAGGATTGGGGCTGGTTTGCTACGGCTCTTTATTTGGATGCCTTGCCAAAATTATATCCCGACGATACTCGTCTGTAATAGTAACGCTTTAGTTTGTGCTACTTTGCTTTGTCCGGCCTGGCTGGACAAAGCAAAGAGTCTTTAGAACTCTTTTGGAGGGAAGTTTTATTTTATGCTGCACTCATCTGTTCACAACACTTTGTCGGTAGACCCTCGCGCCCCGATTACCTGGAGAGTTCAAGTGGTTTTCTGGTTGCTGGCCGGGTTCATTCTACTTGTCGTGGGAGTATGGCTCGGCCAGGGCAGTCGTTATAGCGACGCTGGCCCTCGCTCGGTGGCCGAGGCGACGGCTTCTGTCCGGCCTCTCGGTTCGGAGGTCAAAAGCAAGTTGGAAAGCCGCCCGGCGGCGGCGACTGTACTCGTCCCGGAAGACACCCAACTGAACGGCTTAGCGCAATTGCAAGATGTTCCAGCCCTGATGAGATGGTTAACCAGTAGCTCTGTCCCGACCAATCCTGCTACTTCTTCTATCCCAACAAAGGCCCTTCTGAAAAACGTCTGGCTGCTAAACCGGCTCGTGACACCGCCGGGCAATTAGACTATAGATTCTAACCTATCTGTGTGAATAAAGGCACGGGCCTTTTACTGTAATGTTAAAGCTTGTCGTCAGGTTTTGTTCTGAGCGAGGCAAAACCGATCAGGAGTTAGAACGATGCGTTATCATAAGCCTCTACGCCTTCTTTGCGTAGTAGCCATTATATGTACCGGGTTATCTACGACTTTGATTGCCCAGGGGAAACCGAGCAGCCCGATTACTACCCCGCCCAAACCCAATCATACGCCCACGGTTGCTTCCGTGCTGACCAACAAAAACGATCCGGGCCGCACGGGAGCCAATAACGACGAAAAATTGCTCAATACTTCTAACGTCAACTCGACCGACTTTGGCAAATTATTCGAGCGGGTCGTGGATGGCGATATTTACGCCCAGCCTCTCTATGTGCCGACTGTAACCGTGCCGGGCAAAGGGGTTCACAATGTGGTTTACGTGGCGACGCAGCACAACAGCCTGTACGCTTTCGATGCGGACGATCCGAATGCTGCCGACCCGCTCTGGCACGTTGGGCCGGACGTGCTGGGGCCATCCGTGCCAAGTACCGACCTTCGCAACTGGGATGGCAATCCTTACAAAAATATCTACCCGGAAGTTGGCATCACCAGTACGCCGGTGATTGACTACAACACCAAGATTATTTACGTGGTGAACGTCCAACAAATTTCGGCCAGGAACGATAGCACTAACCCCTACACCAAGCCTGTCCACGAGCATCGCCTGTGGGCCTTCGATATTCAGTCGGGGGAGAACCGCCTCAGCGTGATTAGCCCAACCGAGCCGTATGTCAAAATCAAGGCTAAGTGTGAGGGTTGCTTTGGCGAACCAACCTACAACCGCAATCTCGGCTACAATTTTGACAGCGTGCAGCAAATCCAACGAGCCGGGCTGTTGATCAGCGGCGGTTATCTCTATGTGGCTTTTGCTTCTTACGCCGATGTCTGGCCCTACCACGGTTGGGTGCTGACTTACGATCTTAACGCCCTGATTCCCGGCCAGTTCCCGACTTACTATTTGAACACGACGCCGGACAGCACGAACGGCGGCATCTGGCAGGCCGGGGTTGGCCCGGCGGCAGACGATACCGGTAACATCTATTTTGCAACGGGCAACGGCACTTTTGATCCGGTCAAGAAAGCTTATTCGGATAGCTTCGTGCGGGTCAGCCGTCCGGTTCAGGGTGAAGTGCCGACTAATACCTTGCGGGTGCGGGACAGTTTTACGCCCTATAACCAGCAAGCTCTGGACGCAGCCGATAATGATCTTGGCTCCAGTGGCCCGATCATCATTCCCGGTACCAATTTAATGACTGGCGGCGGCAAGGAAGGTAAGCTCTACCTGATGGATCGGTCGGGCCTGGGTGGTTATTGCGATACCTGCACGGCCAATACCGGCGGCGATACGAACGTTTTGCAATGGTTCCAAGTTACTCCGGTGCGACCCAACATTACAGGCCACATTCACGGTTCGCCAATCTATTACGATAGTCCGGCCCACGGCCCGACAGTATATATCTGGGGCGAAAATGATTACCTGCGGGCTTACAACAAAGATGCTGCCCAACCGGGCTTCAAGTTTGTCACGACTGAAGTTATGAGCAGCACTTTACCCGCCGCTAATGGAATGCCGGGAGGCTTACTTTCGCTTTCTTCCGACGCTAACACCGCTGGAACCGGGATCGTGTGGGCTTCGCGGCCTTACCAGGGTGACGCTAACGCGGCTATTGTGCCGGGGATGTTGCTGGCTTTCGACGCGGACGACTTGAGCCACGAACTATGGAACAGCAAAATGGTAACAGGCGATGATGTCGGCAAATTCGCCAAGTTCAACCCGCCCACGATTGCCAACGGCAAAGTTTTCCTGGGTAGTTTTTCAAAGCGGCTCAATGTCTACGGCCTCAAACGTTTGATTGTCACCAGTTCCAGCGATGACGGCCTGAAAACTACGCCCGGTACGCTCTCTTACTCGCTGGACAAAACCCAGGATGCCGACACGATTTACTTTAATATCACCGACCCTGGCAGTCCCAACAAGGTTACGCTGGCCGGAGCCAACTTACCCAAACTCAAAGCCGAGGTAAACCTGATGGGAACTTGCGGCCCGGATGGGCCAGCCATCATCATTGACGGCAACAACCGGGGGAGCCTGACCCTGGAAGGCGGTTCGGTGCTGTACGGCTTGCAACTCAAAGGTTTTGGCGGTCCGCAACTTAAAAATATCCCTGGAAGTCTTGGGCCAAACAAACTTTCCTGCGTCAAAGTTACTAAAACCTAGCCCGACCCAGACCAGTCTCCGAAGCTAAAAAGCCGCGAACGTTCGCGGCTTTTTAAGTTCCGTACTCTTTTCTTCACAAAACGTTTTTTCACCCAGCGGCTCTTTTGCTTGACTTTTATTTCACGTTTGCTACACTCTAGCTGTAAATTAGATCAGCAAAGGAGCCACTTTTGATCACACCCGAAGACCTTATGCCCGTTTCTAACCGGCTTACCGGCCCACTTGTAAACGAAGATGGCCGCATTCATCTGACCAGTTGCCTGGCCCGCGTCGCCTCGGCTCTTTCGTACAATAATCTTTTTCCTGCCGAGCGCAAGATTGCCGAGTATATTCTGGAGCATCCCGACGAGGTAATTGGTTATTCGGTGCAAGAACTGGCCGACGAAGCCAAAGCCAGCCGCGCTACGATTGTCCGCTTTTCGCGCACGCTGGGTTATAGCGGCTACAAGGAATTCAAGCTGGCTCTGGCTGCCGAGGTGCGCGGTTCGGTCGCTCTGGATCATCAGGATGTTTCGGAGGCCGACGATGTGATGGGCATAACGCGCAAGGTCTTTCAGAGCGATTTGCAGGCCATCGCTGATTCGTTGGAAGTGCTGGATCGGGCCGAGATGGAGCGGGCCGTGACCGCTCTGGAAGAGGCCAGCCGGATCGAGTTTTACGGTGTCGGTAGCTCGGCCTCGACCGCCCTGGACGCTTACTACCGCTTTTTGCGCCTGGGCCTTCCGGTCAATATCGTCAACGACCCGTACATGCAAGCCATCGTGTCGTCGCAGCTAGAACCGGGCCAGGTGGCCTTTGCCATCAGTCATTCGGGACGCACCGAGGAGGTTATTTTTGCCCTCAGCAAAGCCAAAGAAACTGGCGCGACCACGATCTGCCTGACCAGCAACAACCGGGGCGAAATTCTCCAGTATGCCGACATCCGCCTGGTGACTGCCGCCCGTGAAACGGTCTTTCGCAACCAGTCTATGGCAAGCCGGATCGCTCACCTGAGCGTGGTGGATGCTCTCTACGTGAATCTGGCGATGCGAAATTACGGCCACGCCGCCGACCAGATACGCCTTTCCGATAGGGTGGTGGAAGAAAAACGCCGCCGCTTCAATCATTGAACTTTGTTTTGTAGGCCGGGCAAAGTAGGCCGGGCAAAGTAGGCCGGGCAAGGAAAGAGGCCAGGGATTATACATATCCCTGGCCTCTTGATTTTAGAGCCGCTTGCAACTTTTGGGCGGGCTGCAACGGTGAGCTAGGCGGTGGCGCGACGGAAGATACTGGCCGCCCAGTAGACACACAAAGCCGCCAGAACTATCACCAGAACATAGCCGATCCAGACCGAGCTATCGCTGTAATCGCCGTTGAAAAGCGAACGGGTGGCATTGACCACATAGTAGAAGGGGCTGATCTTGGCCGTCCCCTGCAACCAGGCCGGAGCCAGGGTGAGCGGCAGCAAAATACCCGACAGCAGCAGTAGCGGCGTAGTTAGCAGGTTGAGCAGGGGCGCAATAGCGTCTTCGCTTTTGAGGATCAGACCCAGCGCGTAGGAAAAGGAAGCCAGCGCAATCCCCATCGGAATGACCAGGATCAAGCTCAGGACTACCCCCAGAAAGTCAGCCTTCAAGCCCATCAGGTAGGCCACGATGATTAGAAGGATGCACTGCACCAGCAAGATAAGAGCATCCCGCAAAGCCCGCGCCAGTAGCGGAGCCAGGCGGCTAACCGGTGTAACCCGCAAGCGTTCGACGACGCCCGCCCGCAGGTCGGCAATGATGCTAAAACCCACAAAGAGCGAACCAAACATCGCCAGCATTACCAGCACGCCGGGAGTAAAGACCGTCAACGAGTTCGTGCCGGGCGCAGTCCCGGTAATCATTTTTTCCAGCAGTGGCCCGAATAGCAACAGATAGCAAATCGGGGTAAATAAAGAAACTACAATCCAGACCGGTTGGCGCAAAGTGCTGGAAAGATAGCTCTTGAAAAGCAGCCAGGTATCGCTTATAAGCTTCATAATAATAATTCTCCTGATCGTTCCAATTTTAGTTGACTAGCCCTGGGCCTAAGCTTCTACCTCGCGCAGGGAACGCCCGGTCTGGCGCAAAAAGACATCATCCAGGCTGGGCCGGGCCAACGCAATCGTCTGCAAGCTCAGCCCGGCCCCGTCCAGCACGCGCAAAATCAACGGAAGTGCCTGTTCGCCTCGTTCGACGTAGAGGCGTAAATGATCGTGTTCGGTCTGAATTTCGCGTACAAAATCCTGGGAACTGAGCAATTCCTGGGCTTGCTGGATCGCCCCGTTGTGGCTATCCAGCCCTACCGTCACAACATCTCCGGCCACTTCGTGCTTGAGGGCATCCGGGGTGCCTTCGGCTACAATCTTGCCGCCGTCAATGATGCACAGGCGGTCGCACAGAGCGTCCGCTTCGTCCAGATAATGGGTAGTCAAGAAAACGGTTGTACCTGAGTCGCGCAATTTGCGGACTTCTTCCCATAGATGCGCCCGGCTTTGCGGGTCGAGGCCGGTCGTCGGTTCGTCCAGAAACAGGAGCGGGGGTTGATGCGCCATGCCCAGGGCAATATCGAGCCGCCGCTTCTGGCCGCCCGAATAAGTTTTGGCCGCCCGGTCAGCAAAGGTTTCGAGTTGCAAAGCCACAATCAGGATTGCTGCGCGTTCCTGAGCTTTTTTCAAGGACAACCCGTAGAGGCGGGCTTGCAAAATCAGGTTTTCGCGCCCGGTAGCAGCGACTTCTACTCCTCCGGCCTGGCTAACATAGCCAATTTTCTCACGTACTTTGCCGGCCTGAGTCGCCAGATCGAAACCTGCGACGCTGGCGTGACCGCCGGTTGGCTGCATCAGGGTTGCCAGGATACGCATCGTGGTAGTTTTTCCAGCCCCGTTCGGGCCAAGAAAGCCGAAAATCTCTCCTTCTTCGACCTGCATATCTACTCCCCGCACGGCCTCTACGACCCCCCGGCGAGTTTTGAAGGACTTCGATAAGCCGACTGTTTCAATAATGCTCATTTTTCAACCTCATAGCGAACACATTAAGAGAGGCACATATTTCCAAAATTCAAGGCTCATTTGAACTTGCTAATAATTATCCAGGTTACGAGGATTAAGTGCCACCGGTTCTAGCCAGGATTCCAGGGGCTTCGGGAATTTTGCCTGGTTGCAGTTACACAGTATAACACTTTCGCTTCCGCATGCTAATTCAGGCTGACGATTAGAGGCTTAGAAAGTTGAAGGAAACCGGCTCAAACTGTCCTGGCTGACCCAATCTTCCAGCTTGAAAGAGGCCAGTACCTCAGCATTCAGGCGGCTGACTTCGGCACTGGCATCTGGTTTGAGGGTAGCATCAATGCCGCCTTTGCCGCTCAAGCCTCTGGCCGTTTCGGGAAGGGAAGGATCGAGAGCCGACCCGTTGAGCCGTTCGACCGTGATCAGGTCGCGGGGCCACTGCGAACGGGTCGCCACGGCCCACCAGACCTGCCCTTCATCGAACAGGTCAATATCGGCGTCCACTACAAACACATGCTTGACCCGCCGGAACGACAGCGCGGCCATTATTACATCGCGGGCTACACCGGGCCGGGTGCCAGGGGCCAGTTGGATATAGGCGTGGAAGCGGCGGCCTGAAATTGGAATGTGGACGTTCTGAACTTCCGGGGCAATCGTCTTGACGATAGCGTAAATTTTAGCTTCGAGAGCCATGTTGTCGGCTACCAGCATATCAGGGAGGCCACTGGCGTAATCGTGGTAGATCGCGTCGTGGCGGTGCGTGAGGGCGACGGCCTCGAAAAGGGGAGCCTTTTTGACCCCGCCCGTGTAGCCGGTAAATTCTCCAAAGGGGCCTTCCGGCTCGGTATTGGCCCCAACATAGCCTTCGACCACAATTTCAGCCTCGGCTGGAACCAGCAGTTTATCGCCAAAAGTTTCGCTGGCAACCAGGCGCATCGGCTGGCCCAGAAACGAGCCGACGGCGGGCCAGTGGCTTTCGGGGTAGCCTAGCTTGGCTTGCGAACCCAGCACCACCGCCGGATGATGGCCGATCCAGATTACCACCGGGGCTTTCTGGCCGCGCTCCCAGAATTTTTGCATGTTGCGGTAATTGTGCGAACCGGGGTAAGGAAAAATGCCAGTCCGCCCCGGTTCGCGCACCCAGCAGCGTTGAATAGCGGTGTTGTCTTCGCCGCTATCGGGGTCGTAGGTGGTGACGTGGGCGGCGGTAAAGTACGGCCCGGCGTCGGCGGAGTGCTGCCAGACCACCGGGAAATCGAGCAAGTTAATTTCGTCGCCTTGCCGCACGATCTCTTTGACCGGGGCATCAGTCCGAGCCACGACCACCGGCGGGATGGGCCGGGCGGCTAACCGGGCGTATTCTATCGCCGCCTGGCGGGGGTCGCCCAGGCCCAGGGCTGACGCGCACAATTCCCGGCTGGCCGCCAGATTCGTAATCAGCCGAAAGCGGCTTGGCTGGCCGTCCACCTTGCGCGGTTGGTGCGCCACGATCAAGGGATGCCGTCCGGCTTGCCACAGGCCGTATTGCAGAGCGGTCAGCTCGAATTTACAGTTGATCGGTTTGGTGATGTCCAGAAAATGATCGGGGTGACTTTCGCGCCATTCGGTTAGGAAAGTACGCAGGTCGGGCGGTGGTTTTACGAGCGACATTTTAGCTTCTCTCCGAATGGTCTGCGCAGGTCTCACCTCAAAAGAAGAAGAAGAAACCGTTACCTATGTTTAGGCTTGGCTGGCTTTCCCGCTCACTCGTTCGGCAAAGGCTGAAAGCGTCCGTCCGGGTCGCGTGGGACAGGGCGCACCGCCAGGATTGCCTCGCGGTCGAGTGGGCCATAAATATGGGGGAAAATCTGGCCGGGGTCTTCATAGCGGGCCGGAGCAGTCAGCCGTTCCAGGTCAACCACCAGGGCCACGAATTCGCGTGGGTCGGCCTGATAAAAGCGGTTGCCGGTGGCGGCCAGGTTTTCTACGCCGTCGGTGCAATGAATGAAAGCCTCGCGCCCGGTCGCCATCGGTTCCGGCAGGTAAGGTCGGTCGGGCGGCTGCGCCTCGTAATACTCGCGTGGCACCAGATGGAAAGTTAGACCGCGAAGCCGTTCCTCGTTATTACTCACCCTTTTCCGTCTGCTTTCTTTTCTTTTTTACTTACTTTTTGTTTACCGTAGCTTCGGCTTTGCAGTCTAGTGACTTATTTAGGTTGCCAGACCGGAGCGAAGCGGGCTTCGGCGATCCTGTTTGGGCTGGCCGACCGGGCTGTAATCGTGGCGGGTGAGGTATAGACTAACCCGGCGTTGGGGCTGTAATCCACCAGATAGGAAGCGTCGTAGTTAAAACTTGGTTCGTAGACATTATTCAGGCAACGGGCCGTCCCACTAACCGAACCGATCAGACAGGTGCTAAAGCTGCCCTCGCCGGAGGTGTAGTAATAAACTGTGCGGCTATCCGCCGTCCAATGCACGCGTTGCGCTCCGCATTTGAGGCCAATTCGACCCTGGATGGGGGCGGTCACGCGCTGCAAGACCGTTTTGAACTCGATCCGGCCTTTGGTCAGCCCGTAGATCACCGTATCAAACTTGCCGCCCGGTTGTTCTTCCAGCACGGCCAGTTTGTTACCGACCGGCGAGAGGCTAGCAACCAGGCACTCGTTGGTAAAGGGCAGCTTGAAGCCGGTAGTCTGGCCCGATTCGAGATCGTAAACGCGATCCTGGCCCAGCAGCAAGCGGTCGCCGCCCTCGAACCATTGTGGTGCGACGCTTTCATTTTGCAGCCCTACAATCGTCACGAGCCGCTTTTTCAGGTTCAGAATGGCCGGGCGACCCTGCTTGATGCCGTTGTTGATGCTGACCGGCGCGGCCAGATAAGCGATAGAGCGGCTATCGGGCGACCAAACCGGCGCAAAGCCTGCCGCCAACTGTTCGATCTGGCGCGGCACTTTAGAGTCGAGCATATAAATCGCCCGCTCTCCTTTGACCGGATCGTAGCCGACCGCCGCCAGCCAGCGAGCATCACTCGACCAGACTAGCTGTTCCCAGACCAGATCGCCCAGTACGTCCGGCGTGCTGATCACCAGATCATCCAGGCCATCGCTGTGGACGAGGTGAATTTGCAGGTCGGTTTTATCCACATAGGCGATCCAGCCGAGATTCGAGACCGGGCTGGTGAAGGTCGGACTGGTGGGCGAGGGAGCGACCGTGGTAGGGGCCGGGACAGGTGTACTGGCGGGTTGCACCGGGCCACCCACTACGGGCGTATCGGTACTGGGCGCGACCGTAGAAGCCGCCGTCGTGACTTCGGGTGAGGCGGGCGGCGCAGTAGTAGCGACTGGCGGAGCCGTCGTTGCCGGAGGCGTAGTTGGTTGGGGCGTAGCGACCGGCGGGGCCGTTTTTGCCGGAACCGGGGTCGCGGTGGGCGGCGTTTTCTGAGCAATCCCGGCAGTGGCAGGGATAACCGGGGCCGCAGTCGGTGGTTCGGGGGTCGAAACCTGTCCTCCCTTTCCACCGGGTGTCGGTGTAGGCTGGGATGGTGGTGCGACCGTTTGCGGTCTCTGAGTCGGCTCGGTCGTCGCGTTCCCGCGCCCGTCCGGGGTCGGCAGGGGCGGTTGGATCGGGGCAGTGGACGTAACGGGCGGAGCGGTCGGGTTCGCGTCGGGGCTACTCGTGGGGTCGGGGGCTAGCGTCGTAACAGGCTGGTTTGCCACTACCGGCGACGCGATTGGCTGACCTACTCCGTCCCGACTGACTATCCCAAAAATTAGAAGCCCGACAATCACGACCACTACTGCCGTCATCCCGGCCAGGCCCAGGCTGAACGCCAGTTGCACGCCTCCTTTGCGGCGCGAAACCGGGCCGGACGCGCTTCGCCCGAACGCGGGAGCCGTGGGTGGAACCATTCTTACCGTGCTGCCCGAACGCGCCGGGAGGGGGGAGGTGGGGGTCGGGGTTTCTTTTAAAAAGGCATAAGCCTCTGGCCCCAGGCGCGGCGCAGGAATAGTTCCCAGGTAACTCCGCAAACCCGCCCCGATGTCTTCGTAGCTATGATTGACGGCCTGACATTCCCGGCAAGTCTTCAAGTATTGTTCGACCGTCAATTTTTCGGAATGCGAAGCCTCGCCATCCTGATAGAGCGAAATTAGCGGCTCAATCATCCGGCGGTGCCGGGGATGGTCGGCGGTGCGGTCAAATTGTGGCGGCAAAGAATTAAAGTTATCCGACATAGTTGTTTTTAGCCCTCCCTGGGATTCTGGGTGGGCAGTGTTGATTGCGCCAGGCTTCCGAGGGCACGGCGCAAACTGTCTTTGGCCCGAAAAATCTGGGATTTTACGCTCGAAAGCGAGTCCCCGGTAATGTCGCAAATCTCTTTGTAGGAAAAACCGTCCAGGTGCAGTAAAAGCGCGGTAAGTTTATCGCGGCCTACCTTGTCCATAGCCTGTTGCAGTTCGTCGTGTAAGGCGGTGCGGGCTTCCAGGTCGCCGCCTGGTTCGGGCTGGGTATGATCGGCCAGGGTATCGTATTCTTCGTCGGAACCAACGGTGGGTTTTTGTAGAAAAGGCAGGAAGCGGACAACTTTACGCCGCCGGATTTCGCTCAGAGCCGCATTGCGGGCGATGGTGTAAAGCCAGGCCGACATATTGTTCTGGGCCTGTATTTGCTGCCAGCGGTTCCAGGCTTCCGGGTCGTCACTCTCGCTCAGCCCGGCTTCGTCGGCCCGGCGGCACAGGTTGCGATAGGCCGAAAGGAAAGTATCCTGGGTTAAATCGTGAGCCAGTTCAGTCTCGCCGACCATAGAATGAATAAAGCGGTAGATGCGCGTTTCGTACTGCGCTATTACTCGCTCGAAGCTGGCTGGGTTCCAATCTGACCACGATTCGTAGTCAGCGTTGCTCGTCACACTCGACATGGATTTAACCGCGTCTGAAACCGGCCTGGCTCCGTTCCCTGCTGTGGTCTGGCGGGCGGCGGGGTGTGGCTGCGATACGGCCCCTAAGGTGGGCCGGTCAGTCACCCCTGCCGGTTTCTCGCGTCCGGTCAACAGGGATTTGGTGTTTAACATTTCCCCCCATCTGATAGCTGGCTGATACTGATAAATCAAGCGTTCCTGGCTCGGTTATCCACGACCCGACTGGCCTGGACGAGCTTGCCTGTCCGGGCTTCGCTCTTACTATCAGTTGAATGCACTACCGGGGGAAAAAGTTGCAGGTTATACCTACAGTTTCAGTTTTCTGTTACAAATTCCAAAGAAGCTTGCCGGTAGCCCCGCCTGGGCCGCCGGAAATCATCCTACACAAGAAGAAGCCGCCTTTAAGCGGCTCAGGGCTAATAATAACATACCCTGGCGGCTTTTGCCTTTTAAGGCCGCTCGATTTGGCCTTTACCGAGAAGCAAAAAGCCGGTTCAACCTTGAACCGGCTCTGGCTTTTCTGACGAAAACTTTCGCTTCAAGCCCAAATATTTGTAGAGGTGACTTTGAATGTTGAGCCTGGGCCTACGTTGCCCGCTATTACCAGCCAAAGCCTTGTTTTTGTCTTAAACGACAGCTTCGGGCACGGGCGCAACCTCCACGGAGGCGGCCCGTTGCTTGTTAAAGCATTCGCTGCAAAAGACTGGTTTTGCCAGCCGAGGCCGGAAGGGTACGGTAGTTTCTTTACCACATTCGGCGCACACAACCTTGCTTACCTCGCGCATCACGGGCATCTGCGCCCCCGGTGCGGTTACGGACGGTAAGCCCTGGGTGATAGCTTGCTGTTTGCGTTTGTTTCGGCAATCAGGGCAACGGCCCGGCTCGTTTTGCAGACCTTTTTGCTGGTAGAAATCTTGTTCTCCGGCAGTAAAGAGAAAACCGTTCTGGCAATCTTTGCATGTCAGCGTTTTGTCGGCGAAAAACATTCTAGTAACCTCCTTGCGGTTCTTGCGCTACCCCTGAGAGGCACGATCCAGCGTAAGAACCAGACCCTAGACCCGGTCTATAATGAGTTTAACGTTCGATTGTAATTATACTTATCCACAGTTGATAGGTTTGCATGGCACGAACTGGTTTTATCAAAGCAAGACACAAAAAAGAAACGCCAGTTCGGTATCTAAGTTTGAGTATAATCTACTTTTAGGTAAAAAGCAATACATTTTCTAGCCCACAAAGCCGTTGCAATAGCCTATTAGTCCTCAATTGAGAGATAATGTAGCGGTCTGGGTATTTTTGGCTCAATTTTAACTCTTAGCCTCAAAATATAGTCAGGAGGAGTCTGGCGGTGCCGCAGCTTAGCGTCAATGGAGTCTCGCTTTATTATGAATTAAACGGGCCAACCCCGCCTGACCCGGCCCTGGGTAGCCTGGTCTTTTTGAGCGGCTTGACCGGCGATCATAACAACTGGCAGTTGCAGGTTGGGTCGTTTTCGTCTTCCTACCGTTGCCTGACCTTCGACTGGCGCGATACCGGGCAGAGCGGGCCGAGTCCGCAACCTCTTTACGGCCTGGACGACCTGGCTGCCGATGTAGCCGCTTTGATTGCCGCGACCGGGTTGGGCCGGTCGCACCTGGTGGGCCTTTCGATGGGCGGAGCGGTGGCCCAGCACCTGGCCTTGAATTATCCCGAAGCCGTCGCCAGCCTGACCCTCGCTTCGACTTTTGCCGTGCGTTCGCAGCCGCCCGAACTTCCGCCCGGCAAACGCACTCCGGGTAACTTGCGCCATTCGGCGGCCCTGGCCCGGCACGATACCCGCGCCCACCTGCCGGGCCTGAACTTGCCGGTGCTGGTGCTGGCCGGAAGCCGCGATACCGTCACGCCGCCCCAGGAGCAAGCCGAATATGCCGCCCTGATCCCCAACTCGCGCTTTGTGCTGATCGAAAAGGCCGGACACCTCGTGCAGGTCGAGCGGGCAGGCGAATTCAACCGCCAGTTACGGGCTTTCCTGTCTTAAGACTTACCGTGAGGGAAATATGCCAGGGAGGGTAGGGTGAGGGCCGTAAGATCCAATAGCTAAAGTAAGGGGTTTTACGGCCCATCAGATAAAATGTAAACTGCGCCTCAAGCCTCTAAACTTTAGGTTGGTCCTTCGTTTTCGTCCTGGTGTAGGGCGAAGAAAATACGCTCCTGGGTAAGAGGTAGCTCGTTGAGCCAGGTTCCGGTCGCATGGTAAAGAGCCGTGCTGACTGCCGGAGCGACCGAAACCATTGCCATTTCGCCAACTCCCCGCGCTCCGAAGGGGCCGTGCGGATCGGCTACTTCGAGCAGGTGCGTCTCGGTCGGCGGCATGTCCATTACGGTTGGAATTAGATATTCAGTAAAATTGCGGGTGCGGACGAAGCCGCCTTCCTGTCGGAAATCTTCGCTAACTGTCCAGCCCAGACCTTGCGCCAGGCCGCCTTCCACCTGCCCTTCGACAATCTGAGGGTTGAGGGCGCGGCCTACATCGTGGACGCTGATCAGTTTTAGCACCTTCAGTCCACCCGACTCCAGATCAACCTCAATTTCGGCGATCTGGGTCGAATAGCCGTAGGAGTAGTTGGGCGTACAGGCACCCGTGAGCGGATCGGGGGCTGTCGTCGTCGGAGCGTGATATTCGTAAAAGGCTTTGATCGGCGGTTTTTGTTCGCCCAGCCAGCTTTGTAAAGCTCGTTCGGCGGCTCCTTTAACGGCGTTTCCGGCCATGAAAGCCAGGCGACTGGCACTCGCACTGCCCGAACGCGGAGCGGTATTGTCGAAGCGAGCCGATAATTCGATCCGCGAGAGCGGCACGTCCAGCACTTCGGCGGCAATCTGGGCCAGCGTGGTGGTAATGCCTTGCCCGACTTCTGCCGCGCTATGCCGCACAATCACTCGTTCGATGCTACCCTCGCCTTGAATTTCAACCTCGGCACTGGAGCGTTCGGGGAAACCAAAGGAATAGCCAATATTTTTGAAGCTGCAAACCAGTCCCAGGCCACGCCGCCGGGTCTGGTCGGCGGGTTGCTCCACCGGGGGGCGTTGCCAGCCTTCCTCGGCGGAGTGAGTCCAGCCTGCCGCCTGCGCCGCCGCTTCGAGCGTCGCAATCGCTCCGACCCCGGCAGGTACGACATTGCCGGTCGGTTCGACCGAACCATCTCGAAAGAGGTTACGTCGCCGGATTTCTACCGGGTCGAGGCCGAGGGCTACCGCCAGCTTTTCAAGCTGCATTTCGTGGCAAAAAGCCGCCTGCAACGCTCCAAAGCCGCGATAGGCTCCGTTGGGCAGGTTGTTGGTCAAATAGAGGTAGCCGTCCAGCCGCAGATGCGGGACTTCGTAGGGGCCGGTTGCCGTCCGCAAAGCGTTTGCCAGCACCTCGATACTGGTAGAGGCGTATGCTCCGCTATCGGCCAGTAACTCGGTTTCGACCGCGCAAATTTTACCCTCGGCAGTCGCTCCCCAGCGCGTTTTGAAGCGCATCGGGTGGCGTTTGTGGTGGCCTCGCAGCGATTCCTCTCTCGACCAGACCAGTTTGACCGGCTTGCCGAGCTTCCAGGCCGCCAGAGCCAGCAAAATCTGAACCGAAATGTCCTCCCGCCCGCCAAAAGCTCCGCCCGCATAAACGTAATTTACCAGCACCTTTTCCGGCTCAAGCCCCAGGCTCTCCACGATCTGTCGCTGGTCTTCCTGCACCCACTGTCCGGCAGTCGTCACCACGATCCGGCCCTCCTCGTCCGGCCAGGCCAGGCCCGCCTCCGGCTGCAAAAAGGCGTGTTCCTGGGGATGGGTAGCATAGCTGCCTTCGACGATGACAGCGGCTTCGGCCCACCCTGCCGCGAGATTGCCCATTTCGATCTGAAAGTGACGCTGAAGATTGCCAGGCCGGTGCGGGTGAAGTTGGGGAGCATTTTCGGCCCTGGCCCGCTCGATACTGTCCAGCACCGGCAAGTCGGCGTACTCGACCTTGATCGCGGCGGCAGCGGCCCGCGCCTCTTCGCGGCTCCTGGCGGCAACCAGAGCCAGCTTATCCACCAGCGACCGCACATAACCATCGGCTAAGACTGGCTGATCGGCCTCGATCAAGCCGTAAGAGTTGTGCGGTACATCTGCCGCGGTAAAAATAGCGACTATGCCGGGCATTGCCAGGGCGGCGGAAGGGTCGAGGCGGAAATGAGCGTGCGGTTTGTCCGTCCAGAGCACCGCCAGATGCAACTGGTCAGGCCGGTTCAGGTCGTCGGGGTAAGCCGCCAGTCCGGTCACTTTCTCGCGGGCATCGAGCCGGGCCGCGCTCTGGCCGACACCCTGAGAATGCGAAGTTTTGCTCATGCTCCCACCTCCTGAGCCTTGCGTTGAGATTGGGCCAGGGCCGCCAGGACTTTGGTGTAGCCGGTACAACGGCATAAGTTGCCGACCAGGGCCGAGCGGCATTGCCACTCGTCCGCTCCGCCGGGATGTTCGGCCAGGACAGTGCTGCCGGACATCACCAGGCCCGGAGTGCAGAAGCCACATTGCACCCCGCCCTCGGCCACAAAACTTTCCTGCAACGGGTGCAACTGGCCCTCGCTTGCCAGTCCTTCGATAGTTGTAACCTGGGCATTTTGAGCGGCGGCGGCAGGTACCAGACAGGCATCCACGGCCCGCCCGTCCAGCAACACGGTACAGGCTCCACATTCGCCTTCCATGCAGCCTTCTTTTGGCCCGGTCAGTCCGGCCTCGCGCAAGGCATAGAGCAGCACCGTCGCCCCGCCTGCGGGCAACGTCATGGGCTTGCCATTGACGCTGAGGCTAACTGAAGTCCCCGATAGATCGCCAGTCGTGGGAGCCGTGGCGGGTCGGGCCGGAGCTTTTTTCGGCACTCGCAGCAAAACCCGCCGGTCCGCCGAAGGAGGCGGCGTCTGGCGGTCGCGGAGGTAGCGCAAGGCTCGCCCGGTGTAAACTTTCACCATCGCCCGGCGATAGGCCGCACTACCCCGCAGGTCGTCAATTGGCTGGACGCTGGCCTGAGCCATCCGCGCCACTTCGTCAATCAATTCCTGGCTCAACTCCTGCCCGACCAGCAAGGCTTCGGCGGCGGACACCCTTAGCGCAGTCGGGGCGACCGAGCCAAAGGCCAGGGCTGCTTTGGCGATCCGTCCCCTCGACTCGAACTCGGCTACCGCGCTGACACTGATCACCGAAATAGCCTGAGCGTTGCGTAACCCTAGTTTTAGAAATACGCCCCGGCGTTCGCGGTCAGGGCCGGAATGGGGAATTAAAATCGAGCTTAAAACTTCGTTGCTGCCCAGCCCGACCTGCCGAAAGCCAGTGATAAAGTCGGCCAGGGGCAGTTCGCGCCGCCCGGCCAGGCCGGTTAATTCCACCTGCGCATCCAGAGCCAGCAGGGGCGGTACGGTGTCGGCGGCGGGTGAGGCAGTTACGATATTCCCGGCCAGCGTGCTACGGTTGCGAACCTGGGGTGCGCCCACCTCGATAGTCGCCTGGGCCAGAATATCGCAGTGTTCGGCCACTTCCCGGCTTGCTAGCAGGTCGGAGTGGGTCAGGCCCGCCCCTAGCCGCAACCCCGCCGCTTCCAGGCGGATAAAATTCAATTCGGCTAATCCGCTCAGGTCAATCAGGGCGCAGCGAGGTTGGCGGCCCCGGTCGAGGTCAATGATAATATCGGTTCCGCCCGAAATCCAGCGGGCGGCCTCGCCCCATTCGGCCTTGAGGCTTAAAGCTTCGGCCAGCCTAGCCGGTCTAAAATACTCTTTCCAGAACATAAAAATACC
>JBBRBE010000006.1:0-82398 GCA_038206175.1 Chloroflexia bacterium | reverse complement strand
CCTCAAGCCTGACCTCGGCTCCCGCGCCGACCAGCGCGAACTGGCCGCAATTACGGCAGCCCTGGCCGCCCACCGCCGCCAGACTGCCGGGCAAACCGTCAGCAACGGTTCGGCCAGTGGAGTCGGCAACGGCCAGTCCGCTCCGACCAACGGCGACGGCAACGCCTGGAAAGAATGCGGACGACGCGAGATGCTGCGCCGGGGCTAAACACACAAATATTAAGAAAGTTTTATGCAGCTGTATTTTCGAGGCTTGACCGTTAGGTTATAATAGATTTAGGAAGCCCAAAATGCTTTATTATACCCAGATCGAGGGCCAACAACTAAAAATCGAGGTCTTTACCGACCCGGAAGGCGCAACCCACGTGCGACTGCCGGATGGCCGGGAGATGCGGGCTGATTTCGATGCGGCCCTGGGTGAAGACCTCTTTTCGCTCCTGATCGAGAACAGGTCGCATCAGGTGCATATCGAGCCGGGCGAACGGAGTAGAGATTACGAAGTTACGCTGGACGGTCAGGTTTACGCTGTAACGGTCGAGACCGAGCGGCAACACCGCCTGTCGGCCCTGGTTCCCCGGCAGGAAGTCCAGGATGGCCCGGTGCAGGTCAAGGCTCCTATGCCGGGCCTGGTTACAATCGTCGCAGTCGAAATCGGGCAGGCAGTCGAGCAAGGCCAACGGATTGCCGTCCTCGAAGCCATGAAGATGGAGAACGAGTTGCGGTCGCCCAAAGCCGGGACCGTCAAGGCGGTTAATGTGAAGGCCGGGCAAACCGTCGAGCAGAACAAAGTGCTGGCCGTAATCGAATGATTTTAGCCGGGGTCTCACTCATTTCAAAATAACTGTGCGGAGAGAAAAATGGGCCTTAACATCGAAGAACTCCTACCAGACGAGGAAAAGCGTGACAAAATAAGCGAACAGGTCGAAGCGATCAAGCGGACGCACGGCAAGCAATTTCCGCCGCTTTACGCTCTTAGCTGGGTGCTGGCAAATCAGGTCGTGCAACGTTACTACGGTCGCTATGGCCTGGATGCAATTCCGCTCTGGCGCGACAATTTCGGCTGGTCGCAATTTAGCCTGACTCGTTCTTCGACCTGCAAGCAACCGCCCGACCGCAACGAGGAGAGCCAACGCTACATTATGTTTGATGCGATTGCGGTCAACTGGAAGAAGCAAGAGGACGGTGGTAGCCCGGACGCTCAATACGACCTGAATAATGCGATCTGGACTCGCCACCAATCGCCAAATTCGGCGGTATCTGAAGCCCTCGACCACCTGAACCTGGACGACCCGACTCCTTTCGATCATTCGGCCTGTCTGCACGGCCCTCACGCTTACGCCTACACCAAACTTTTCCAGGTCGTAACCGATCTGGTTTGCCACGCCCCAGAGATGGTTGGTAAGCGCGAGATCAGCATTGACCTCGATCATTTCGGCCAGCCTTTCTCTGAATCGGTACATCCCTTGCGGCAGGCGGGCCTGGTTGGGCCGGGTGTCACCCGCGAATGGTTCGAGCTATTTCATGTCTCGGCCAACAGCCGAGTTTTCATCAATATTTTTACTGGCGACATTCTTTACACCGAACCGGATGATACCGCCCGCGTGCTAGATTACCCTGGCTGGAACGAGCGCAACGAGGAACAGCTTACCGCTTACTTTGCCGGAATGCTACGTATTCCCGGCCTCTAAACACCTCTAATAAAACACGGGAGGGTTTACCAATGATCGCTATTATGCTTTCGACCCAACTGTTAGCCGACACACTGGATGAGGCAATCCGCTATTACAATACCGAAGCTTTGCCTCATCTGCGAAACACTCCCACCATGCGAACAATGCACAGTCTGCTCGACCGGGATAACAATCGGGTCGTAGTGCTGACCTTCTGGGCCACCGAGTTCGATTTCAACACCTATTACGCCGAAGCCCAAACCCAACTAATGCTGAGTGGGCTGGCTCCCTTTCTGGCCGAGCCTCTTACCCGCGAAATGTTCGAGGTTTTCGAGTAATATTTTTACTTCGTCACTTTGTCGGTGTCAGCCCTCCGGCCCGTGTAACGGTTGGGACGGACGAAATGGCGGGCGATGGATTTGGCTGACTAGCCTTGATCAATTCGACCAGATTGCCCGATGCCATCAGGAGGGCGGCAGTTTTGCGCCCTTTGACCGCCGCATAAAGCGCACTTTTGTCATCCACACCCAGGTTGGAAATCGTCAGGCTGCTGGCGAGGTTGTTATCCTCAGTTGGAGTTGGAACCGTAGCGAAAGCCATAAACAGATCGGCTGCGCCCGGTTTTGAATAGACCAGAATATTTTGAGAAGACGTTTGCACCTGGTTCTTGAAATAATCCGGTAGCGTAGATTTGTAGCCTGCCTGAGTCAGCACTACTTCAACATCGGCGGCCACTTTCTCACGCGGATCGTCCGAGCCGTAAAGTTTTACCGCCGGGTTTTTAAGTTGAGCATCGGTAAAGATTTTGGTGATCGCGGCTTGCAGGCCGGTTTCAAGTCGGGCTTCGCTCAACCGGGCAACTTTCGATAGGTCTGGTATGGACGTGCCGCCCGCTTTTGGCGTTAAAGAGTTAATGGTAGCCGTGATCGCAGCAACCGCAGGCGTACTTTCCCGCAGACCGGCGGTAACGGTTGAGGAAGGTGTGGTTTTTGGGACAGGCGTGACGGGCGCAACCGAATCAAGGGCAGCATCGGTGATGCGAGGGCGGGTCGAACTGCTGGCCGGACTGGAAGGGCCACTATTGGCGGCAGCCTGAGTTAGCGGCCCCTTAGCCCCGGTAGCGGTGCTAGTCGCGCCGGGTGTAGCAGTTTCATCGCCGCAGGCCAACAGGCTTGTTGCCAGAATCAGACAGACGAGTAATACAGGCCATAGCCGGAGTAATTTACGCAAAGTTAATCACCTTTGGTTGCTAACGGTTGGATTCTACTAAAGGAGCGGCCAACCTAAAATTGAATTGAAGCTGTTACATGCAGTAGCCCGGCTTGCTAGAATGATTTTAGCACAAAAAGTAGCCTAAATTGCCCCCTTTTCAGTTCCTAAAAAACCCCTTATAATAGGTACTAAGCACTTGACATATCTACTTGACATATATGTAATAATGGGAAATAGAAACAGCGAGAAGGCTTGCAATTAAAAACCGTTGTAGGAGTAATCCAGATGTCTGGCAAAACGCGACTGTCTAGCAGTTTGGCTTACCGTTGGTTCGCCTGGCTCGTAATTGTCACAATGGCAATAGGGTTGATCGCCTGTGGCGATACACCAACACCTACGCCGCTGCCTGAAGCCCGGCAAGGTCAACCTACCGCGCCCTTACCGACCAGTACGCCCCAGCCGACCAGCACACCCCAGCCAACGCCGACACCTACCGAGATTCCAATTGTGCTGCCGACGGCCACGCCTCCTGCGCCCGACTTGCAGCCAACCAGTGCCTATCAGGTGCCATACACCCTGGCCGCAACCAGCACAGCTAACCCGACTTCCACGCCTGCTCCCAGCGTGACCGCTTACTCGCCTCCGCGTGTATCGCTCCTGGGTATTTATTCTGTGCCGGAAACCGGGCCGTACTACCGCGAAGATTATGTGTTACCGCCCGCTTTCACCACCCAATGTATCGGGGCGCAATATTTCCCTTCGCCAACGGCAACGCCAACGCCGCTTCCGCCCGGCTTCCGGGTTGACCCCACTCTGGTGACGCTGGCTCCGAATACGCCCGTGATCCCCGACCTGAGTGCCGCTCAGGAAGGAGCCTGGCTCGACTCGTTCCTGGCGCGTTATTATAACGACGACCGCCGCAACACGATCCAATTGCGCGGGCCAACCTCGACCCCGATTCCAACCCAGGCCATCCCGCCCACCCGACAAGGCCCCTTGTTCGATACGCCGGATGTCTTTAGCGGCCTGACGCCGCGACCGCTCAATACGTCTGGCCCTACCCCAACGGCTACTAAAGCTCCACCGACCTCTACGCCCGGTATTACGATTGCGCCCCGTATCCAGCGTCAGGAGCAAAGCCGAATTGCCAGCGTTTACATTACCGATGTAGTCGCTTTCTTGCCGCGTGTCCAGCAAGAACCGACTAACTTTATGGTCATGTGGCAGGTCATGAACGATATGGGATTGGCTCTGGTCAACCCGGATACGCCGATTGAAACTTATCTGCGGCAGTACGAGCGGAACCTCGATCTGGTGTTCAACACCATTTTGAACCGCAACCTGACCGATCCCCGGCTTTTGCCGAACGAACGCTACGGCAATCGCAAGATTATTATTGGCAACGTGCCGGATTTGCGGGCGTTTCGCTATTACACGCCTTGTTTTACACCTGACAAGTTGCAAAACATTCAGAACACCTACAACAGTATGCTCAGTCGGGTAGCTGGCAAGTATCCGGGCCGGGTATACATAGCCGATTTGACCACGCTGGATTGGGTGCATAACCCGCAATGGGTTGTTATACGCGAACAGGAAGGCAATCGCAAAGGCGGCTTGCGCCTGACCATTGCCGGTTCTAACGCCGTAGCGGATGTGTTTGGGCGGGTTTTCCTGAGCCTGGGTTTCTAACATACTGTCTGGTTTAATAGAGTGAAAAAAGCCGCCACCGGGCGGCTTTTTTGATTTCAGTTTTTGATTTCAGTTTTTGATTTCGTTTGAGGTATGTTTCTTGCTAAAATATAGAGAGGTAAGTCTAACGGAAACAAATTGGTTGCCCAGTCCAGGCTGGCTTAGGCCGGACGGTGAGCCGGATCGCAAAGAAATAAAGGAGAACTTTAGAATGGCGGACGCTAAAACGCTTTTACAGAAATACCTCAGCGACATGCTCGCGCTGGAGTCGCACATTTTCCAGGCAATTGACAAGCAGGTTAAACAGAACCAGGACGATCCTGATGTAAGCGGCAAGTTTGCTACTTTTGCCAAGACGGTGGAAGGCCACCGGGCCGGTATCGAGAGCCGTCTGGAAGCGATGGGCGGGGCCGCAAACCGACCTATCAAGGAAGGTGTTGCATCCGCCCTGGGTGTGGCGGCAGGTTTGATTGACAAGTTCCGCTCGGAAGATGTCTCGAAGGACTTCCGGGACGATTTCACGGCCCTGAACCTGAGCCTGATTTCCTACGAGATGCTGCACGTCACGGCCCTTGGCCTGGGCGACCGCGAAACGGCTGACCTGGCCGCTCGCAACATCAAGGACAACGCTGATTTCGTGACTTACATTCAGCAGATTATGCCGAAGATAGTCCTGCGCGAACTCAAGCAGAACCACGAAGTGACCGTAGACGAGAGCGCAACCCAGGAAACCAACCAGCTTATTGCTAATATCTGGAAATAAAGACTGGCGAACAACGAAAAAAGCAGGAGCCGCCCCATCCACTGATGAGGCGGCTCCTGCTTTTTTATTTTGCCTTGCACAGGCCGGAACCGGCTCACCTTTGCTCCGTTCTATATACAGAACCAGCCAAAATCAAATAGTTTGAGAACAAGGTCACTTCCAAGCAGTGCGGTTTCGCATAAAGGCCGGGGCATAGCTCGGCTATAATCTAAATGTAAGCACCGAGGCACCTACCAGAGGCTTACAAAGATACAAAGAGTGGCCCGGCCACTAACGCATCATCAATGCGTCTATGAACTAATTTCCATCTCTTATTCTTCTCTCAAACTCCTCCTATACAAAAGGACACCGATGAGCAGCGGTGTCCTTTTCATTTTATACTGCTCCGCTCCGTTCAGCCTTCAACCTTAAGATTCTTAAAATTGCCTGGGTTTCGCCCGTGGCTTGAAATTACTGGCTGATAAGGCTCTCCTCGGTCATTTCGGGGCTGCGCGAGAGTTCGAGCAGTTGCAGGAGCGTAGGCGCAACGTTTGCCAGGATGCCTTCTTTAAGCCGGGCCTGACGGTAGGGCGAGTCGTCCGGCGTGATCAAGATGCACTCGACCGGGGTCGTAGTATGTTCGGTAAAAGGGCCGCCGGTTTCAAGATTAAGCATTTTTTCCGCGTTGCCGTGGTCGGCGGTGATCAGTAGTACCCCGTGGCGGGCCAGCACTGCCTCTGCAATTCTACGAATGCACTCGTCCACTATCCCCGCGGCCCTCTGCGCTGCTTCCAGCACCCCGGTATGCCCAACCATATCGAAGTTTGCAAAGTTAATCACCACAAAATCGTATTCGTCCGTCGCCAGGCGTTGCAAGAGTGCGTCGGTAACTTCAGTAGCACTCATTTCAGGTTTAAGGTCGTAAGTTGCTACTTTGGGCGACGGAACTAACACCCGGTCTTCACCCGCAAAACTAGCCTCGCGCCCGCCGTTGAAGAAGAAGGTAACGTGAGCGTATTTTTCAGTTTCGGCGATGTGCAGTTGCTTGAGGCCCGCATCACTTATAATCTTTGCCAGCGGTGCGCGAACTTCCAGCGAGTCAAAAGCAACCTGCACCGGCAAACCTTCCTGGTATTCGGTCATGGTCACGAAAGCGAGGTTTTGCAATCGGCGCGGACGGGCAAAGCCGGTCGGCTTCTCATCCGGGCCGGGCTGAGGGCTAAATTGTTCGCCCGGTAACACAAAGGCTTTGGTCAACTCGCGGGCGCGGTCGGCCCGAAAGTTTACATAAATCACGGCATCGCCGTCGCGTACCTGCCCGGACGATTGACCGTCGGGGGAAAGAATGACCGTTGGCACTACAAATTCGTCGGTAACGCCTGCTTCGTAGCTAGCGGTCAGGGCGGCCTCGGCGGAGGGCGCAGTCGGCCCGACTCCATCGGTAATAGCGCGATAGGCTTGTTCGACCCGCTCCCAGCGATTATCCCGATCCATCGCATAGTAGCGGCCCGAAACAGTAGCAATTCGTCCGCCCCATTCGGTTAACTGTTCTTCCAGTTCGGCGATAAACCCGCGGCCGCTCGTGGGCGAGGTATCGCGCCCGTCCATGAAGGCGTGGACAAAGACGCGACTACCGGGCAGTCCGGCTTCGTGCGCCAGCTTTAGCAGGGCGTACAGGTGGCGTGAATGAGCGTGAACGCCGCCCGGCCCGGTCAGACCGAGCAGGTGGAGTGCGCCGCCGGTAGTTTGGGCGTGTTCGACGGCCCTTTTGAGGGCCGGATTTTGAAAAAAGCTGCCGTTGCGAATATCCCGGTCAATGCGGACGAACTGCTGGTAGACTACAAACCCGGCCCCCAGGTTCATATGCCCGACTTCGCTATTTCCCATCTGGCCTTCCGGCAACCCGACCGCTTCGCCACTGGTCTTCAAGAAAGTGTGCGGATAATCGCGGTAAAACCGTTCCAGGTTGGGCGTATGGCCCTGCACCGCATTGCCGCGCTGCTCTTCGCTAAATCCCCAGCCATCCAGCACCATCAGCACTACCGGCTTCGGCCTGTCCGCCATAAAAATTTGCTCCTTCCTGCTGCCAACCCTAAGCTAAAATCTAAATCTTAGCTCATCGCTTCATTCACTCCGTCGCTCGGCTTCGATTGTACAACAATCCCGCCCTCAGTGCAGCCTGGTGCGTTTCAAAAAAGCTCTTGACAGGCTTCTCAAAATTTGTTACTTTATGTACAGGATGAATGAACTATTATTCATCCTATAGATAAGGTGCAGATGCCACGAACTGACAAAGCAAATCAGCAAATCCGGGATGCACGTAAAGTTAGTATTCTAGTAAGCGCGGCCCACGTGTTTGCCCGTAAAGGTTACAGCGATACCAGGATTGCCGACATTGCCCAGGCCGCTGGAATGAGCCAGGGTTTGATCTACCGTTATTTTGAGGGTAAAGACCAGGTGTTTGCCGCTCTGGTGGAGCAATTTACGGTTGGGGCGCGGGAAGGGTCTCGCATGTGCCTGAACCGACCTGGGACAGCCTGGGACAAGCTGTATTGTCTGACTTCGCAAATTTTGCCCTTCCAATTCGAGCAACCTGAAATGTCGCTGGTGACGCTACAGGCTCAGTCGAACGAAGCCGTACCAAAGCCTGTGCGTGAAATGGCTTTGCAACACTCGAAGTTATTCCTGGCGATGGTGCGGCAACTTATAGTAGAAGGGCAGGAGGCCGGGCAGATCGTGCGCCGCGAGCCTGACCAACTGGCAATATTATACCTTTCAACCCTGCAAGGTCTGGCAATGGGAGCGGCACATCTCGACCATTCGCTTTTTACTTATCCTGATGTAGATACTTTTCTCGGTCTATTTAAAGCTTAAAAGCAAATTTTTTAAACAAAGGAGAATACGATGTCCTCTACTTATGTGGAAGTTTCGGAAGTAATAATGGGTCGCCCGGAAGAAATTTACGCGGTACTATCCGATTACCAAAATGGACACCCTAATGTCCTACCTAAAAAAAATTTCTCGGATTTACAAGTGGAAAAAGGCGGTAATGGAGCCGGTACGGTCGTGCGGGTTAGCACTCACGCCTGGGGAGCTACTCAGCATCTTCATCTAGTCGTAACCGAGCCAGAACCGGGCCGCGTGCTGGTTGAAACCGACCTCAATACGGGCCTGTTCACCACCTTTACAGTTATACCCACCAGCGAGACAGGCCAGGCTCTGGTAAAAATCGCTACCCAATGGCCTGCTAAAACTGGTTTGGCCGGTTTCATCGAAAGCAAGCTAACTCCTCTCGTCGCCCGCGGCATGTATAAAAAAGAGTTGCGCCAGCTTGAAGCCTATGTAAACCGAAAGAACTGATTTTCCCTCCTGTAGCACCTGAAGCAAAGACCGGCCTTTTCTGGAAAATATCCAGAAAAGGCCGGTTGCTATTTGAGCGAGATTTTAGAGATTGCGCTTCAATCATCTTGCGTCCGGTGGTTTAGAGTAAGGTATCGCGCAACTGTCCCAGTGTGTGGTCGAGCCAGGATGCTTTGTTAAAGTCAGGCGGGCCGGTTTTGGAGTTGCAATTCTCCGGCCAACTGGTCTACGAACTGGCGGGCTGTCCGCCCGGAGCGGCCACTGTGACTCATCTCCCAGCGCAAAGCGCGACGATGTAATTCTGCCGGCTCCAAAGTAATTCCGGCCTGGCTTGCCAGCCCGTCCACAATCGCCAGGTACTCCCGCTGATTGGGAGCCAGGAAGGTTATCAGTAGCCCGAAGCGGTCGGACAGCGAAAGCTTTTCTTCGACGGTATCCCAGGCGTTCACTTCATCGTCCCCAGGTCGGGCGTTATCGCTAAATTGCTCTTTGACGAGGTGGCGGCGGTTGCTGGTAGCGTAGATCAAGAGGTTGGCAGGTCGGGCTTCCAGGCTGCCTTCCAGCAAAGCTTTCAAATCTTTGTAGCTGATTTCGTCCGCCTCAAAGGAAAGGTCGTCCACAAACAGGATAAACTTTTCGGGCCGACCTCGTACCGCCTCGGCAATTTGAGGGTAATCGCCCAGTTCGCTTTTGTGAACCTCGATCAAGCGCAAACCGCGAGAAGCATATCGCGGCAGGAGAGCTTTGACGGTCGAACTTTTGCCGGTGCCACGCGCTCCGTACAGCAAGACGTGATTTGCTCCGGCTCCGGCCAGGAATTGTTCGGTATTGGCAAGTACAACGGCCCGCTCCCGTTCGTAGCCCACCAGATTTTCCAGAAACTGACGATCTAGTTGGCCGACTGGTACCAGTCGCCCGGCCTCGCCCTCGTTTCGCCAGCGAAAAGCAGTGTGCCGAGCAAAGGGGCTAGGGTCGTTCTGACGGTAAAAATCTACTAACTCGTTCAGTAGGGTCGTCCAGTCTTCGGCTGCTGCCAGCTTTTCTTTGAGGGCGGCCCGCTTTTTTTCGGCTTCGGTGTGGTCAACGCTGGCTATCCCCTCGAACCCCAGCCAGTGCGGTAGACCGGCATTGCCCGGCACTTCCCGAATACGCTCGACCAGATGCGGTGAATCGAAATGATAGAGCGTCGCCAGACGGGTCAAGTCGTAGCCAAACGCCGCCCTCAAAGCTGCACTCAGACCGCGAAAGCCGCTTTGCCTCGCCCGAATTGCTACTATACTATCGCTGTCCAGCAGCCGGTCAAGCAAGTGGTTTTGCCAGGCGTCCCCGACTGCATGGCCGGTATAATTTTCAGCCCCTATTGCCAGCAGCCGAAACAGGCGCGTGTAATAGCCGCTTACAGTCGCGTCCTGCAAAATAGCGTAAGCCGGATCAATTCCAGTTCCTTCGTCTGAAACAGGTATCCAGGACAAAAGCTGCACTAAGGCCTCTCCAACCTCATCTTCTAATACAGTCTGCGTTACCAGCAATTGGCGGGAATGTTCGTAAAGTTTGGCAAAATTTTTCATTATTTCGGTGGCCTATATGATTTAAGTTTAAAAATTCAAGAAATAAAAATGAATGAAGTAATCAGATTGTACCAAATTAATAATAATGTCGCCAATATTGGGCGGCCCAAAAGCAACTCGAACTCACTTGCGGTTATGTGGGGCGTGGTGAAACCGTCCCAAACCGGAATTTTCGATTTCAGTGAAGCGTTACTTTTAGGATTGAGCCTTTAGGATTGAGCTTAGGAAGCAAAATCAGCCGCCAGCCGGGTTACTTCTAAAAGATTTAACCCCTCTGGGTCTGCTTCCGCAGCATAGAAGTTAGAGGCCGCTAACTCCACCTTAGTAGATTTTGGAGATTCGGTCAGGTTACGGCCTTGTGCTTCGATCATAGCGGAAGCCATCGCGGTTTTAAGGAGCCGGGTCATATGGTCTACCCGGCGGGTCAAAACCCGGTAAACTTGAGGCTGGTCTATCAGGCCGGTAAAAGCCTGAGCGCAAAAAGTGTTATAAAACCCGTCAGCCATCAAAGTTAATTCGCTCAACCGCAGACCCTGGTTAATCCTGATAATGAACAAACTCTTGTAATCTTCGGTCGGAAAGGGATGCCCGGCTAATCTTTGGACTACTTTATTCAGATTTACCTCGGCTAAGCGTCGCCGGTCGAGCGGCGGCATCTGGCGATAGCAGGCTACCGGCAAATTAAGCAGCATATCTGAAAAAGCGTTCAAAAGCTCAGAACGATGAAATTCAATCCACTCGATCCCCTTTTTAATCAAAAGCTGTTCCTGGCTGGCTTCATTACTCATCTGGGTTGCTCCGAAGTAATCCTAAAATTTGCAAAATTTTAACCTTTAAGATACGCAAAACGTATCAATAATAATGCCACGATTGTAAGACGGGCCAGGCGTGGCCTAATTACCAGATTTAGGGCTGAGGTATGCTATAATAAAATCAGCTTTGGGGAAAATTAAGAGCAAGACCAGGATCGAGATCGAGGTCAAGCTTGTACAATGCGGGCCTGGGCTGAAAACATAATTCTAGCTAATGAAAAAACATTACTATATTATTGGGGCAATCGTTGGTTTTGGAGTGCTGGCGGCAATTTTGATCCTGGCAACCGTGCCAACTCGGTCTAAGACGACCGGGCCAGTACCAACGGTTAGTTCTGACCGAAATGAAGCTCTGCGCGGTGGCTCGGTCGAAGGACAACTGGTTTTTAGTCGGCAAGGGTTGCTGTGGGCCTGGCGGGGCGACACTGCGAAGCCATTACCGCTCGACCCTGGCAAATCTATTGTGGCTAACAATACCGTGCGGCTGGTGCAGCCAGCCCTTTCGAGAGATGGGGCGCAACTGGCTTACATCCGTCAGGACGAGTCGTATGCGGAACTATGGGTCGCGCAGGGCAATGGCACCGGCCCGCGTCTGCTTGGTAGCACACGTGGCAACGGTACTCCGCGCTCCCCGAATTTCATAAGCGGCTCGCTGTGGTCTTTTAGCCCGGCCTGGTCGCCTGATGGTACAGAAATTGCGTTCCTCAGCGATATTGGAACCGACGACCTGGCTCTGTGGGTTACAAAGGCCGCCAGGTCTAGCAACCGCCAAATTAGCAATTTCTCGGTCGGGCAAGGCGGCTTGCAACGTCCGAACTACTCCCCGACCGGCGATGCCCTGGTAGTGGCCGGTTACGAAAACGGAAAATCGCAAATTTTCACACTCAAAGCTTCCGGCGGCTCACCCCAACGCCTGAGTGACCAGCCGGACGGAGCTTATGACCCGGCCTGGTCGCCGGATGGCAAACTGATCGCCTTTATAGCTCGCCGTGGCAATGTCGGCGAACTCTGGCTAATGCATGCTGACGGCAGCAACCCTACCCGGCTAATCGGTCAGAATAGCCGCACTCCGGTTTGGTCGCCCGATGGCCGCAAACTGGCCTTTTTGAGTCTCAAAGAAGGTGCTTTTGAAATTTTTACCCTGGACATCAGCTCGGATGGTGGCAGTGGCAGCAACCTCAAAGGGTTAAGCACGAATGCCCGGTTGGATGGTTCAAGCGGGCTTAGTTGGAGCAAGTAGTTTACTGCTGGAAGGAATTGTAACTCTTTTTAGGAATTGGGAGAGAACAATAGGTCTAAAGGCGCAAGAGTTCTAGCCAGGGGTTTGATATAATACAGATTTGCCGGAAGCCGAGCCAGGGCTTTGGCCCGGCAGCCAACAGCTGAAACGAAACGTAGGTGCGTCGGCAAATGGCCGGGCGAGGGAGAAAACAAAGCGTGACCCAGCTTAAAACCGCGGCAATAGCCGCCCCGGAAACAATTCTGGTTTTGCCGTTTGCCGACGGTATCGGCGATTTTGTAAATATGCAGCCTTTGCTCGAAGCAATTGCCCGGCGTTTTCCTCAGGCTGAAACCGTGGTTGCCGCTTCCTCTTATGCCAATTACCTTATGTCTCCCACGAACCCGGTTAAAGTCGTCACCCCTAGCTGGTTCGACAAAGAACCCGGCCCACTCGCGCAGACTATGCGGCATTTCATCCCGCAGTCGGTACTGGCTCGGTTTGCCGGGCCGTTACTCAAACGCGAGCTTGGTGGCGAAGTTGATCTCGTAATCAACACGATTTTGCTGTGGGAAAAGCGGCTCGATTTCCCGCGCTACTGGACACCCCAGGTACCGCCCCGCCCCGGAGCCGTCCATACCCTCGATTGCATTGCCGATGCGCTGGAAGACGAGCTAGGCATTGTTATTCCGCCCGCCGAACGCTACCCCCGGCTTCAGGTGCGGCCTGAAGCCAGAGATTGGGCCGTAGATTACCTGAACCGGCACGAATTGCAGCCGGGCCGGTTGGTCGCTCTCGTGCCGGAAAGTAACATGGAGATCAAGAAATGGCCCGTGGCAGGTTGGGCTTACCTGAACGACCAGTTGCAAGAACAAGGCTTTCAGCCAATCTTTTTCGGCCCCGAAAAAAGCAGCCAGATAGACCGCATTAGCCGTCTGGCTCGTCGCCCGGTACATAAAGTTAGTACGACGCTCGACAATGTAGCCGGGATACTAGAACAAGCGCAATTGACTATCGGGGTAGATACCGGCCTGTTGCATATTGCGGCGGCGGTAGGAACGCGCTGGTTGGGCCTGTTTGGGCCGACCAATCCGGCTGTAACCGGCCCTTACGACCGGCGAATAGGCCGGGGTCTGGTAGCTCCTTTTCCTCGCGGAGAAAGCTGCCGTAATTGTTGGAAAAGTTTTAAGTACGAAGACGACGAGTGCCACACCCTCGACCAGGGAGCCTGTACCGATTTTCTGGATCGGCGGGAAGTTTTAGAGGCCGCTTTGCAACTGCTGCCCATCGGTTTGCCCCAGGCATGAGCGACGAAGCGGTCCTCGTGCTGACCGCCCTGGATGCCGATGGCATCCTGACGGTTACGCTCAACCGTCCCGCGGTTTTTAACGCCCTGAATGTACCAACGCTCTTAGAATTGCTGCGGGTCTTTCGAGAGGAAGCCAGCCAACCGGCAGTGCGTTGTGTAATCCTCACCGGCGCGGGTCGGGCTTTTTGTTCCGGCCAGGACCTCGAAGAACGCCGGGCTTTTGTCGAAGGCACTGCCGAACCGCCTTCGCTCGGTCAATCTTTGCGCGAACGCTACAACCCACTGATTATGCTAATTCGAGAGTTGCCCAGGCCGGTAATCGGAGCTTTGAATGGCGTGGCAGCGGGAGCGGGGTTGGGCCTGGCTCTGGCCTGCGATATTCGGCTGGCGGCAGAAGGTGCTACCCTGATCGAAAGTTTCGTGCGGGTCGGGCTGGGCCTCGACTGCGGCAATAGCTTTTTTCTGCCTCGCCTGGTCGGGCCAGGCCGAGCTTTTGAACTAGCCCTGACTGGCGACCGCATCGAGGCGGCACAGGCCGAACGGTTGGGTCTGGTCAACCGGGTCGTGCGGGCCGAGGAGTTGCAAGAAGAAGCTCTCAAGCTGGCCCGCCAACTGGCGGCGGCCCCTTCCGCCACGGTTGCGCGGATCAAACGCGAACTAAACTACAGCCTGGAAGCTTCCCTGGCCCTATCGCTGGAAAACGAAGCCGCCGAGCAAGAAGAGGCAGCCCATCAGCCTGAATACCGCGAAGGACTCAAAGCTTTCTTCGAGAAACGCCCCCCTAAGTTCAATTCCTGAGCCTTTTCTACCTCACCTCGTGCTAAATCTTACAAAATAGGTCGTGAAACAATCACAAACGATGCAAGGTTTAACGACACAATTAAAAAATACATTAAGTGCGATAGGCTTTATGGTAGTAATTCTATCATTCGCCCTTATAGTCATTTTAATTGCACCGTGGAATTCTCTTCCGACTGTTCTTAGCGATCATACCCACCACGTTTTAGTCGTGGCCTGGTCGCCTGATGGCAAAATCCTGGCTTCTGCCACCAGCGACAAACCTATCAGATTATGGAGGCGGGATGGTAAAGCCCTTACTACCCTAACAGGCCATACCGCAAATGTAGCTACCGTGGATTGGAGTCCTGACGGTAAACTGCTGGCGTCCGGTTCGTGGGATAACACAATTCGGTTGTGGGCTGTCAATATATAAACATGGGGTCGCCAAAGCTAAAGTAGCGGTAGCGTTCGCGCACCGCCTCGGCATAGGCCTGTTTGATCAGGTCTGACCCGGCGAAGGCACTGACCAGCAGCAGCAAGGTCGAACGCGGCAGATGAAAATTCGTGATCAGAGCGTCAATCGCATTTAGAGGTTTGCCGGGATAGAGGAAAAGCCGGGTTTCACCGACAAACCCTTCCAGCCGTCCGCGCTGAGGGTTAAAAGCTGTTTCGAGCGTTCGCACCGCCGTAGTACCTACCGCAATAATGCGCCCTCCGGCCTCACGTGCCGCGTTAAGCCGCTCGGCGGTAGTACCGTCGAGGGCGCACCATTCGCTGTGCATCTGGTGGTCGAGGGCGTTTTCTTCTTTGACCGGCTGAAAAGTATCGAGGCCGACGTGTAATTGCACCCGTTCCAGGCCAACCCCGCGTTCTTGCAAAGTTTGTAATAGTTCGGGCGTGAAATGCAGACCCGCCGTGGGTGCTGCCGCGCTACCAGGAGCCTCCGGGTTCGCGTAGACCGTCTGGTAGCGACCTGGATCAGTCGGCGTTTGATGAATGTAAGGCGGTAGAGGCATCTGGCCGAAGCGTTCCAGAAAAGGCAGGGGCGCGACCTCAAAGGACACGTACCGTCCCCCACTGGGAGCTTCCCCTACAACCTGCGCTTCCAGGCGGTCTTCTTCCGGCCCGAAGATTAGCCGTACTCCCGCCCGCATCCCGCGCCCTGGCCGCACCAGGCTTTCCCACACTCTCGGTGCGCTCATCTCGCCGCCCGGTTGCCATTCGGCAGGGGCGGGCCGCAACAGCAGCAATTCTATGCCGCCGCCCGTCAGAGCTTTATGCCCAAAGACACGGGCCGGGATAACTTTGCTTTCGTTCAAAACCAGCCGGTCGTTCGGCTTTACATAATCAAGAATATCGCGGAAGTGAGAGCGGTGGGTAATCTGGCGGCGAGTGCGGTCTAAGACCAGCAAGCGCGAAGAATCGCGGGGTTCAGCGGCGGTCTGGGCGATCAGTTCGGGCGGCAATTCGTAATCGAAATCGCTCATGCTGATTTCGGTAGGCGGCGTACTCATCGGCCCTCCCCGGTATCATCCCACAGGCGCGTCTGGGTTGGCCCGGCCTGGGCCTCGGCCTCCTGCAAAAGCAGGCCCAGGCGGTCGCGGGCGCGGGAACTTGGTTTGCGGCCCAGGTGGTCGTAGCCGCGCTGCGTGACGACCCGCCCCCTGGGAGTACGGGCGATAAAACCAAGCTGCAACAGATACGGCTCGTACACGTCCATGATTGCATCGGTTTCTTCGCTGGTAGCGGCGGCAATAGTTTCGATGCCAACCGGCCCGCCGTCGAATTTTTCGATGATCGCGCTTAGCACCCGGCGGTCGCCGTCGTCCAGCCCCAACTCGTCAATATCCAGGCGGCGGCAGGCTTCCTGGGCTACCTCGCGGGTAATGTGGCCGTCCGCCCGCACCTGAGCATAGTCGCGCACCCGCTTGAGCAGTCGGTTGGCGATCCGAGGCGTACCACGCGAACGGCGGGCGATCTCGGCGGCTCCCTCGTCGTCGGTATCAATCTTCAAGATTTTGGCACTCCGCCGCACGATTTGCTCCATTGCCTCCTGGCTGTAAAAATCAAGCCGGTAAACCGCCCCAAAGCGGTCGCGGAGGGGTGAGCTAAGCAGGGCCAGGCGGGTTGTCGCGCCTACAATCGTAAAACGAGGCAGCTTGAGGTGAATACTCTGCGCACTTGGCCCTTTGCCGGTCACGAGGTCTACCGCGAAATCCTCCATCGCCGGGTACATCACCTCTTCGATTGTGCGGTTGAGGCGGTGAATTTCGTCAATGAACAAAATGTCTTCCCGTTTAAGGTTAGTCAGGATTGCCACCAGGTCGCCCGCCCGTTCGATAGCCGGGCCGCTCGTCACGCGCAAATTGACACCCATTTCAGAAGCGATAATGCTGGAAATAGTGGTTTTGCCCAGGCCCGGCGGCCCATAAAAGAGCAGATGGTCGAGCGGTTCTTTTCGCACGCGGGCGGCATCAATCAAAATTTGCAGGTTTTCCTTGAGCCGTTCCTGCCCGATGTATTCGGCCAGGCGGCGCGGGCGCAGGGTTGCCTCAAATGCTTTTTCCTCGTCGCGGCCTTTGCCCGAAATCGTCCGTTCTGTCATGCTAATTTTAGCCTTGCAAAATACCCTTTTTCAAAAAGGGATAAAATTTCGTTTATCGTACAATTGTACTCTTTATTCGACTTATCCTCAAGAGCAATTTGAGAATCAGTACGATTTGGGGGTTGACAAAGCTTTGCAAACAGCATAGAATCCTTACAAGTTCTTAATCGCCCATTAACAACTTAGTGTTAGAGTAGAGGTATAGCGAACAACAAGCTATTTCGGTTTTTGTTCCAGTTACGTAACCAAAAACGTTCAGGTCTTTTTATTAACAGCAAAACCGAATGAGTTGTTCCTTCTTTTGGACTACAACAATCTCTCCTCCTACCCTCTTATCCCCTCTCCGCGTGCGGGGCGGAGAGGGGTGCCAGAGGGTTCTCACAGGCACTCCTCCTCAATCTCTCGAACTCGACTTTAATCCCAACAATTCTTCATTTCAAGCGTTCATTTTTAACAATGCATAATCTAACGCAGAGCCAATCGGTTATGCTTTAAGATAACCAGTCCAACCTCGGATCGGCGGCTTCTTCGCTTGCCCGCACGGTTGCTTTCTCGGCAAAATCGCTGGTCTGGGGCGGTACAACACAAAATAAGTGTCCTGCCGGATCGCACATAACCCACCAATCTTCGACAAAGGCGTGCCGGGTGGCACCTAACTTCTCCAGGCGTTTTACCTCGGCTTCAACGTTATCGGTTTCGATGTCGAGATGAATCCGGCTGGCGTCGCGTACAGTTTGAATTGCCAGAGCCAGAGTTCCCGCCCCGCCTTCCAACCAGACGTAAGGATTATTCTCGCGGAACTCATTCAGAGGCCGCTTGCCCAGCGCACCGCTCCAAAAGGCTAGACTGGCCGGAGCAGTCTCGTCGCTGCAATCTATGATCAGATGACACAATCGGCTACGGTGCAAAATCTTTCTCCTTTTCCACACTTTATACTTTAGAGATCAAGGGGACGGTGAAATTTACCGACAAGCCTCCGGTTGGCACTGATTCGGCCCAAATCTGGCCGCCGTGGGCTTCTACAATTTGCCAGGAGATATAGAGGCCAAAGCCCGACCCGCTAATTCCAGCTTCCAACGCTTCTCTGGTGCGGTACTGCCGCTCGAATAGATGGGTCAGGTCGTTTTCGTTTACCCCTATACCGTGGTCTTGAACCTGGATCAAAGCTTCGGTCTTTCCCTGCCGGTCGGGACGAGTAGTTACCCGCAACAAGATCGGTTCCTGAGAATAGGGCGAGTATTTTACAGCGTTATCCAGCAGATTACGAATTACCTGATTGAGCCGGACACTATCGGCTAGAAGGAGCAAAGAGACGGGAGTTTCAAGCCCAATATTGTAGGCCGGAGCAGCGGCGGTTATATCCGCCCGAATGGATTCGATTAAATCAATCAGGTCGAACTCGGCCAGTTCCAACTTGAAGTTACCAACGTTTATCCGGCCTACGTCCAGCAGACGGTCGGTTAGCGAAATTGTCCTGCGCACAGCCGAAACTTGTTCTTCCAGATTTGCACTTAATCGCGGGCTGATCCCTTCCTGCCGAGCTTGCCGGAGGGTCAACTGAGCGCGTAATTGCAAAGCAGTCAGCGGCTGGCGCAAATCGTGAGCCGCAATTGAAATTACGTCGTTGAGTGCGCCAATTTCATCCTCGCGCTGCTTCTTTTCATCTTCCGCTTCCAGTTCAAAAGCGATTAATTGAGAAAGCAAGTGGAAAATAGTAAAGCTCGACTCATCTAAACTGGCCGGGGCCGGGTCAAGCGCACATAAAGTGCCAAAGTAAGTCCCGTTGCGCCGCAAAAGTGGCACAGCAATGTAACTCTCAATGCCGTAAAGTTTCAGACCGGGATGGTCGTGTACCCGTTCGTCCAGGCTGGCGTGATTGATCAGCAAAGGTGCGACCGCACCCTGTACAATGCTTCAATAAGTTGTGTGCAGTTCCAGGTGGTCGCCCGGTTTGAGGCCAAACCCGGCCTCGTCCAAAACGGCACAAGCGGTCCATGACTCTTCGGTGACACGTGCAACCAGAGCAATGCGCAATCCAGTTGTATGACTTAACAATTTTAGAATAGTGTTAACTATTTCAAGCCGACTAAAAATAGCTACATCGTTGCTTATAGGAGCAGTTTCTTCCATTTTTCCAATCTTCTTATGGCGAATAAAGCCAATTTACGGCTAACTTTCCTGGCCCGTCTCGACCTCCTGGATCAAACTGAGGCGGCGGAAATAATCTATTGCCGAGGCTCGTAACCCTACGTCGTGTCCGGCTCGTTCGCTCATGTACCATTTGTGTTCGAGGATTTCTCGCCAGCGTCGCTCGGCCTCCTCTTTGCTTTGCGGTTCGTGTCCGGTCAGGTTCGCCACCATTCGCACGTAATAGCGGCCTTCGGTAATCTCTTCGGGCGAGAGTTTTTTGACTAAAAAGTACGGGTTGTCATCGGTATAGTCCTCGTCGTGGCTTCGCTCTTTTTCTTCGCGGCGTTTGCGGCTTTGAAAAACTGAATTTAGAAAGGAATGGCGATGCTCTTTAGGCTGGGTCGGGCGCAGCAGTTCCTTCCAGGGGCCAGGGTTGGCGGCTTCCTGGATAGCCGCTCGCGTAATATCGGTAATACTGAACCCCGCATCGAGTAATTCGCGGAAGCGGGGAGAAACCTGGCTAACGGCAGTCTCTAAAAGTCCTTTGCTCGGCTCGGCTCGATTGCGGATGCGCTCTGGCACCACGGGCTGGCGGAAAGTCCAATCTTTTAGAAACTGGTGACTTTCTTTCTCCAACCACTCCTGGGCAATTACACTCAGGTCAGCCTCGCGGCCTTCTTCCTCGGCCCGGAGTTTTTTATCAATAAGCCGATCCCAGATCGCCTTCGCCAATCTATTGGCGTAATAACGTCCTGTAACTTCGTAAACTTTGCGCCGGTAAAGCCGGGGGTCGTCATCGTGTGTCACCAGATAGGTAAAATCTTTGATGTTTTCCGAGCCGATCCCCGCCGAACCGAAATTTACATCAAAAATACCGTAGCCCAGTCTATTCAACATCTCGCGGTCGGCATAAACCTCGGCTGCTGTAATGTCTCCACGCGCTGGCATTTGCAATCCTCCTTCGGGCGGTCAATCGCACTCCACTTAGATAAGGAACTTTCGGTCTTCTGGACTATTTTAGTGGAGTTAGAAGCGAACTACTCGCCTCGATACACCACCAGATTGTTTTCAGTCTCGTGCAATTTTACCTCAAAAAGCAGATCACTGCCTAACTGCTTTTCCAACAGTTGCCAGAAAACCACCGCCATATTTTCGGCGGTCGGGTTGAGGTCACGAAAGATCGGCACGTCAAAGTTAAGGTGTTTGTGATCCATCGGCTTGATGATAGCTTCCTCGATGGCTGCTTTCAAGTCGGTCAGGTTTATGACCATCCCGGTACGTGGGTCAACCTCACCTTTTATGGTCACTTCCAGCACATAATTATGGCCGTGACCATACAGATTGTTACATTTGCCAAAGACCTGGCGATTTTCCTCGTCGCTCAGGTCGGCACTATGCAGCCGATGAGCGGCATTAAATTGCGCCCGGCGGGTCAGGTAAACTACTGGTGCAGCCATTTTCACTCCTCGTTGCTAAAGACTTCGATATTGGCCCCGGTAAGATGGCTCGATTGAGCGTCATCGGCCAGAAATAAGATCGTGCGAGCGATGTCGTCTGGCGTGGTGGTGGTATTAAGAAAAGGAGCCGCCTTTTTGAGCATCACGGTATCTACCGCGCCAGGGGCAATGCTATTGACCCGGATTCCGTGGGGTTTGCCTTCCACCGCTAAAATTTCGCTCAGGCCCAGCACGCCGTACTTCGAGACCACATAGGCACTAAAGCCCTTGAACTTTTGCGGCCCGCGCACGCCGGAAAGGGAAGTCAGATTGACAATCGCTCCGCCTCGGCCTGCTGCAATCATCTGCCGGAAAGCTTCGCGGCTGCACAAAAAAGGGCCGCGCACATTCACGCTCATGACCCCTTCCCAGGTCGCCAGGTCCATTTCGACAAAATTTCGTACTTCGATAGTAGCGGCGTTGTTAACTAGAATGTCCACCGGGCCAAAAGTCTGCTCGACCTGGGCGAACAGAGCTTGCACTGCCGCCTCGTCGCTTACATCGGTTGGGACTGCCAAAGCCGGATGAGCCGCGCCCATTTCGTTAATCTGGGCGGCGACTGCTTCGATCTCGGCAGCGGTGCGGCTTGCCAGTACCACTCTGGCTCCTTCGCGGGCAAACAGGCGGGCCGTCGCCGCGCCAATGCCCCGCCCGGCCCCGGTTACAATTGCTACTTTGCCTTCGAGCGACATTTTTACCTTTCCTGGCTTGTTCGAGGGCTAAACTCAGTAAGCCGGAGTTTTCTCAGTTCTAGCCCTGCCCAAATTTGCTTTTTTCTAAATTCCTAACACTTCGTAATAATAGTCTTCGTAACTGGCGACCGTCTTTGCCAGGCTGAACCGTTCCACGATGCTCTGGCGGCACTCGGCCCGGTTTAACTCCGGCAGACGGTGGACGGCGCGGGCGGCTCCTTCGATGTCTCCAAAAGGCAGCATAAAACCTGTCCGGCCTTCCCTGATAATTTCGGGAGCCGCTCCCCGTCGCCAACTTACCACCGGCGTACCGGCGGCCAGGCTTTCGGCCAGCACCAGACCAAACGGCTCTTCCCAGCGACTGGTGAAAAGCACGCCATCGGCCCGGCGCATCAGGTCAAATAGTTCAGCACGCTGCAACTGTCCCCGGTATTCGATTGCGTCTTTTTCCAGGCGCGGCGCGACCTCTCGCTCGTAAAAAACCTGGTCGTAGATGCCCCCGGCCATGATCAACCGTTTACCGGCCCGCCGCGCCACCTCAATCGCTAAATCCGGCCCTTTTTCCGGGGCCATCCGGCCCGCAAAAAGCAAGTAGCCTTCACCCGCTGGCCCAAAGGGGATCGAGGCAGTTTCTATGCCATTGTAGATTACCCGGTCAAAAGCAAACTGAGAGCCGTAGGTAACTGCGCACGCCTGCGAGACTGTCACCGCTCGACTGCGCCCGCTCTGCCGGTAAACCGTTTCCAGGAGGGCATTAATAGCCGGGTCTACCGACGGTAAATGAACGGTATGCACCGTTGGAACAGACGAAAGCGCACCGAGCGCGAAAACCGGCCAATCGAAAGCATGGGCGTGAGCCAGATCGAACGCGGGTTGCGTGGCGTTGAGCTGCAAAAAAGTTTGCAGGAAGCGTTGACCCTGAGCCAGAAACGCCGCGTCCGGCAGAGCTACCTCACTTTCCGTCTCAAAAGTCCCGGCCCGAAATTCACCCGGTGCTACCGGCACTTCGATCAAATTCACCGGCGAGTCTATCCGCGAGCCAGTGGCGGCATAAAGTGTTACCGCGTGTCCGCGTTCGGCCAACCCCAGAGCCAGGTCGTGCAAGAAAGCTTGCGCTCCGCCCAAAAACGGTTGGCTGATCGGCGTGACGAGTGGAGCCAGTAGCGCAATTTTGAGGGGTCTGCGGCTGGCGGCTTGAACCTGGGTCATTCCCGTGAAACTCTCCTACTTTTCAATCTTCACCGTTTCAAAGAAGATTAGCTTTACATAATATATAGTCAACCGAAGGCATCAGGCTATCCAGGCCGGGCGTTATTTCAAGAAAGAACTACGCTTTGCCGTAAACCGGGATAGCCGCGCCATTTATCAGCACTGATTCGTCCGAAGACAAGAAGGCGATCACACGGGCAATTTCCTCCGGGCGCGGCCACTGCTTGTGGTTGGCGTCGGGCATCGCTTTGCGGTTAGCCAGGCTATCAATAATGCTGGGCAGAACGGCATTGATATTGATGTTTAGATGGCGAGTTTCTGCCGCCACCGCCTCGACTAGCCGCAACACGCCCTGTTTGGAAACACTGTAGGCAAAGCTGTTTTTGCCCTGGTCGAGGGCGGCCCGGCTCGATATATGCACAATTTTGCCGCCCTCCTCGCTTTCTGTCATTACCTGGACGGCGTGTTTGGTTAGCAAGAAAGCCGCCTTCAAATTGAGGTCAAGTTGACTCTCGAATACGCTCAGGTCGAGGGCTGAAACAGGTTGACCGGCGGTATAACTACCAATTGCATTCACCAGCACATCCAATCGTCCTTGTTCGGCCTTTACCCTTGTCAGCAATTTTCGCACGCTCTCCTCGTCCACAGCATCCAGGGTGTAGCCGCCCTCGGTGTCCTTCTGAGAGCGTTCTGGCGAAACCACGGTCGCGCCATCCTCGGTAAACCGGGCTACGACTGCCCGGCCCAACGCCCCGCCGCCGCCCGCGACCACCACTACTTTACCCTTAAAATCATAACTCACGGCTAACAACTCCTTTTATCCTTTTAATAAGTTTCAGGGTTTGGTTCCCTCCCAGCGTTCAAGAAGGCCGTCGGCCAGGTCGCCCAGGCCCAGTTGGTCGAGCGCACGGCCTACCGTCTGGTTTATCAGCTCATCAATCGTTTTCGGTCGGTGGTAAAAAGCAGGCAGAGGCGGCATGATCACCGCTCCGGCTTCGGCAGCCCCAACCATTAGTTTCAAGTGACCCAGATGCAAGGGTGTTTCACGCAACAGTAGTACCAGCGTCCGCCGCTCTTTAAGCGTTACATCGGCAGCCCGCACCAGCAAATTGTCGCCGTAAGAATTGGCGATACCTGAAAGCGTTTTGATGCTGCAAGGTGCGACGATCATTCCGGCAGTGCGGAATGAGCCGCTAGAGATCGCTGCCGAAATATCGCGTTCGCGGTACACGCAATCGGCCAGGCTCTCGACCGCCTTGATCGGGTAATCGGTTTCGTAGGTAATCGTCTGGCGAGCCGGGCCGGTCATTACCAGATGCGTTTCGATCAAGGGCGCATCCCGCAACACTTCTAATAGCCGGATGCCGTAGATTGCGCCCGTCGAGCCGGAGATGCCCACTATAATTCGCCTGGTTACGCTCATGCTAATCTTTCTGCTGCCTACTATCCAACAACCTTGATTATAGCACGCGACAATCTGACACAAAGGGTAAACCGAATTAATACTTAATACCGCATTTATTCTAGCGATACACTCTGTTATTATCCAGGCAAGCAAGCAGTTCAGGCTTGAGATAGGCATGCTTTGTGCTGATGTAAAGTGCAGCCTTTATTGTTGGGAAACTACAGCGACGAACAGGAGAAAACGATGACCTTAGAAGAAAGCACCCGGCCTGAAATTACAGCCCGGAACGTGCAGACTGGCCCGATCCAGGCTTATTTTGCTCGTCCCACTCAGGGCGAGAACTTGCCCGGCGTGATTATTATCCACGAAATATTTGGCCTCAACGACAATATCCGGGACATCGCCCAGCGTTTTGCCGAGGCAGGCTATGCAGCCCTGGCAGTAGACCTTTTCTCGCACGGTTCAAATCGCGCTCTGTGTATCACGCGTGTGATCCTAGGTATGCTTCGCAATCCGCTCAAAAGCTTTAGCATGTACGATCTCGATGCCGCCATGCGCTTTCTCAAATCTCAGCCGGAAATAGCTTCCGAGCAAATCGGCTTGATCGGGTTTTGCCTGGGCGGTGGGTTTGCCCTGGCCTTTGCCGTGCATAGCGATGAAGTGCGGGCCGCTTCGGTTTTTTATGGCCTACCTCCAAAACCGCTTAATACCTTGCAAGAAGCCTGCCCTATCGTCGCCAGTTATGGCGCGGACGACAAATTTGTAACCCGGCGAGGCGAGAAAGCGGTCGAAGCCCTGCGGCAGTATGGTCGCCCGGTAGACTTCAAAGTTTATGAGGGAGCCGGACATTCCTTCTTTAACGACCGGGCCAAAACATACCGCCCGAACGCCGCCGCCGATGCCTGGGAGCGTACCCTGGCCTGGTTCAAGGAGTATTTGCCGCAAAAGACTGAGGTTTGAGGTTGAACGGATAGACCAAAACTCTAACACAGTTCTAGCTTGCAATATGGGCTATTAATGATTATAGTAAACCAGTACCTCAACATTTACTTTTTAGACTTACGGCTTGTAGAACTGGAACAATTAGTAATAATTAGAAAGTCTGCAAGCCAAATTTATATAAGGCAATTCTTACGCTGGCGAGTGGTGCGGGTTTGGGGCTTACAAACACTTGCACCATTGCACCAGGCTTAAGTTGCAACAATATAAGACGGAGATTTATTGAAAATGAGCAACAAAATACTTGTTACCGGCGCGACCGGCAAAGTCGGGAGCGAACTGGTCAAAATCCTGGCCGCTAAGGGCGAAAAGGTCAAAGCGGGCGTACATCATCCCGACCGGGTTCAGGGACCGGAATGGGAAGGCATCGAGATTGTGCCGTTCGATTTCGCAGACCTTAGCTCGGTAGAAGCCGCTTTTGAAGGGGTAGACCGCTTGTTTTTGCTGACCCCAGGCGTAACTGGCGCAGAGCAGGAGAACGGACTGCTAGAACTGGCTAAGCAGGCCGGAATCCGCCATATAGCCAAACTTTCGGCGGCAGGCGTGGAATTCAGCGACGATAATCCCCTTCGGCAAGCTGAATTGCGGATCGAAGCTTCCGGCATCCCTTACACCCATGTCCGCCCGACCTGGTTCGACCAGAATTTTAGCACCGTTCAAGCTCAGTCTATCCGAGGTGGCGTTTTGGCTCTTCCCGCCGGTGATGGTCAGGTTGGCTTCATTGATGCCCGCGATATTGCCGCGGTAGCCGCCGCCGCCCTGACCGAAGAAGGCCACCAGAATAAGGCCTATATTATTACCGGGCCGGAATTATTGAACCATGCTCAGGCAGCCGACTATATTTCTAAGGCTATTGGGCGCGAGGTGAAGTACATTCCTATTACGGATGAAGCTTTCCGCGGCGAGGTAGCTCCCTTTATGCCTCCTCCTATGGTCGAGATGCTGAGCGGTCTTTACAAATCAGCCAGCGCGGGACAGGCGGCTTTCACCACGCCAACGGTAGCCGAAGTGCTGGGCCGCCCGCCCATCCGCTTCGAGCAGTTCGCCCTTGATCACGCCAGCGTCTGGCAGTAGTCTTCTCCTCTGAATATATTTCTTCAAGCTAAGTTGTTGATTTAAGCTAAGTTGTAGAAAAGGGGTAAATCTGACTATGGATTTACCCCTTTTCTATGCAGAATGAGAAAGGGCGCAAGTCGTTGGGCTTTGTATTCTTTTAATCATTTAAGATAGGTTCCGTAAACAGTTATTTACGGAACCTATCTTACGTGTTAAAATAAGCCTGTAAATTCATCAGACACGCCGGGCTGGTTGGAGGAGATAGGCTGCTTTGGAAATAGATAACACGAAAAGTGCAAAAGCCGAACCAGGGGCAAAGCTTGAGCCGGAAGCGGAAGCCTTGGAGATTATCCTGGTAGATGCGGACATAATTGGGGCGCAATCGCGCTTGGTTCAGGTGCAAGCGGCCAGTGAACTACACGCCGCCCTCACCGATGTCACCGGACAGCTATCGCCCCGGTCACGCCGCGTCTACAATCATGATGCCGGGCATTTCGCCCGATGGCTTCAGGAGCAAAACCTGACTTTGCAAACCCTCACCAAATCAAACCTGGTAGAATACCGGCGTCACCTGGGCGATAGCTATGCCAAAGCGACAGCCGCCCGGATGCTGATTGTAGCCCGCCGCCTGTTGGATGAGGCAGTCGAGCAGGGGTTAATTGCCGCAAACCCGGCCAAGCGAGTCAAAGGTTTTAAGTTGGCTGGTAGCCGCACCGAGACGACCCATACCGCCCTGACCCGCCCGCAAGCCCGCGAATTGCTGGCCGTGATTGATCGCGAAACCTTGATCGGGCAGCGCGATTACGCCCTGATAATGCTCCTCTTGCGCACAGGGATGCGCCGAAGTGAAGCGGCGGCTCTTGAACTGGGCGATTTAACCGAAGAAGCCGGACATCCTATCGCGCTGTTGCGCCACGCTAAAGGCGATTTCCTCCACACTGTAAAACTTTCGGTGGATACCTTGCGGGCTATCAACGAATACCTGGAAGCCACCGGACGGCTAGAACGAAAGAAAGAACAACCCAATGCTCCGCTCTTTATTCAGTTCCGCAAAAGCAAAGATGGAAAAGGCAAACCAACCGAAGCAGCCTTGAGCGACCGCTCGATTGCGGTGATTGTAGGTACTTATGCCGCCCGGTTAGGTCTCAAACTTTCGCCGCACGGATTGCGGGCCTCGTTTGTCACCCTGGCCCTGGAAGGCGGCGCAAAGCTTCAACAGGTTCAATATGCCGTCGGTCATGCCGACCCGCGCACGACCGAGCGTTACCAGAAGCGCAGGCTCAACCTGGACGACAACGCCACCGATTACCTGCGCATGTAGCAATGCCTGGGGTTTTGTGTCCAGGTTAATGGCGTGCCTGGACACATCCGGCCAGTTGGTTGCCTGATGATTTAACCCGAATTTCCCCACCGCTAAATTTAGTCACGCGCAGGTTACGCAGAGTGACGTTACCATCGAGCAGTTGCAAACCAATTGCACCAGGCCCAGCCCCGCTTCCATCCAAAATAACGCCGGGGCTACCGTTGCAGGTGCCGCCATCGAGGGTTACGCCCGCCGGAACGGGGGGTAATTGACCGCTCAGGTTGATGGTGTTGGAATTATTTTCCAGGGCGAAAACAATTAGCTGTCCCGCTCGGTAGTATTTAAGAGCGGCGGAAAGCGAACCACTTACGCTACCACTACCGTTATCGTTTGTTTTGGTCACTCTCGATTGATCGCGGTAGGTGTAAAGTGGCATTCGGGTGCCGCCCTGTATCTGGCCGGTCATTAGTTGTTTAGTGACACCCCCGATAGTTTCTTCCACCTGAATATCGTAGTTACCGTCTGACAGATAGTTACTGATCGAGTAGATCAACGATTGGCGCGATTCGTTGTTGATAAAAGCCGGTTTAAGTTTGTCGCCCGGTTGGTCAAAGTGCGTGGCCGGATAGAGCAGCGTTCCCAGCAGTTCGGTGGCCCCGCCGCCGCTAGTCGTGATGACGGTATCTTTTCCTTCGGTCTTGAGACCTAAAATCCAGAGTGTACCGCTCTGGTTATTGACCTTTGGGTAAGAACCCTCGACGTTTAACTGCCGCGCCCAGACCTGATGCGGGTAATTAATATTAAAAGGGCCGGTGCCGACATCCTCTAAAAAGAGCTTGCCGGCCTGAGCCGTATCGGTGTAGCCGTAGCCGCCGTGTTTGATTACGACCGGACGAGCCGAAGCCTGAACGACCGAGACGCCATACTTGAAATTTTCGATGATCAAAGGCTGGCTGCTGTTTTGCTCCACCCTGAATTCGATACCACCGTCTGGCCCCTGGTTGACTGCCGAGAAAAAACCTACGATTCGACGAACACTGGCCGGAACGGTGACAATCTTTTTGGCGTAGGAAAAATAAACTCCTTGCGGAAAATAGATCGTAGATTTGCCAGAGTTAAGGAGAGGTTGTAGCTGGCTGGTATCGCCGTAATAGCTTGTGGTAAATTTACCCCAGTTGACCAGATTATTATCGTGGTAATCCGGCGTTTCTTCGATGGGTAAATTTAGCGCGGTAGGCGGAGTGTTGAAAAGACTGTAGACCGGGCCGGAAATATATTCGGTTTGCTTTTTGCCTGCTACAATTCCTCCGGCCTGGCGAATCGCCGAGGCGTAGCCACTGGCAGTGACGTTGCGGGCGTAAAGCTGGCCGACGTTTTCGATGGCACTATAGCTCGCCGCGCCTCCGCTAAAAGTTCCGTCCAGCACGATCAGGTGCGAACTGCCTCCGGTCGTTTTGATGGCCGGAACGGAATTAACACTGCTAATGCGGCGAATTGCCAGAGTATTACTGTCGTTGTAGAGGCCAGCCAGTTTTTGGCCCGACAGGTTGATATTCTCGAAAGTGGGGCCGTATTCGCCCTGGGCAACCTGGATACCATAGTTAAAACCGCTGACCTGAAGATTTTTGATCAGGAGCGGGCCAGGCCATTGCCGGGTCATGTCGAGGCCGCGCACGCCATTGCCATCGCCCGCGATGATCGAAACATTGCGGATGGCCCCGATGTTGCTTGAAATGTAGTCAATGCCGACCACGCCGGGATTGCCGCTCCCGGTGTTAACCGTCAGGTCGAAAATATTCTGGTGGAAGGACATATTACCACCGGGCATAGTAAGCACCGGTCTGGGACTGGCCGCGTTGTTAAAGCCCGGCGCACTGTTTTTTAACCGGATTATGCTGTAGCCTGGCCCCTGACCCTGCAAACTCATGCAGCAACCGATCCACTTCAGGGTCTGGCTAACCAGGTAAGTACCTGCCGGAAAGTAGAGAGCCTTTGGGTAGCCGGAAAAGTCGTCGTGAACGGGTTGGCCGCCACTATCTACCCGGTTGTCGTTCAGGGCCGCCTGGATCGCCGCCGTATCGTCTGTCACGCCGTCGCCTTTCGCGCCGTATTTGGTTTTGACGTTATCCATAAAATCGGCGGGAAAAGTGAGCATTGGCCCTACCGGGGCCAGTTGGGAAGCCGGTGCAGCAGGTTCGACCGAAGCGGCCACCTCCAGAGGTTCACTTGACCAACCGCCCATAATTAGCAGCATTACAACCAGCGTACTTAACCCAACCAGCCGTATTTTAGACATAAAACTCCTTTTGTTCCTTCGTTTTGGACGACCCAGATTCTCTCCTGAAACAATAATAGGCTCTAAGAGGAATTACAAGCTCCAAAAGTACCTCTAACAATGGTACTTTTGGGACAGACTTTGTTCGAGACCGATCTACCGGCACCCACGACATTTTGCGTGGCCCTGGCAGACCTGACGCTCTAAGAAGTACACCATTTTGGATTCTTCTACAAAATCTCAGAATTCTAATAAGCTTGACAAGGTTAATAGACTAAGTTAAATTAGAAGCAGTCAAGGCCGACTGCTCGCAGCTCAGATTATGCTGATGTAGTTACTAATTCTTTTAATCCTGAGTGGAGACCGATAACCTACCCCGTTTAGACCCGCCAATAGGGTCTAGCTTTGTTATGGATAGCCTGGATTCGGCCTGAGTTAGCTCATATTTTCAGGAGATGTGTGCGAAGAACCAAGAGGAGAGAAATGATGATACAAACTTTACGCTTACGCCGTAGTTACGGGGTTTTGCTCACAGGTTTAGTCTTGCTGAGCCTGGTTCTGGCGGCTTGCGGCGATGCGACCCCTACGACGGCCCCGGCAAGTGCCCCATCCGGCCAGGCCGGTGATGCCAAAGCCGCCGCTAAACCGGCAGAGGTACGCCTGGATTATGCTTACTACAATCCGAGCAGCCTGGTATTAAAGAAATTTGGCTGGCTAGAGCAAGAACTGGCCCCTGACAACGTGCCAGTCAAATGGGTTCTGAGTGCCGGTAGCAACAAGGCTAACGAGTACGTTTCCAGCAACAGTACCGATTTTGGTTCTACGGCCGGGGCCGCGGCACTCCTGGCCCGCACCAACGGTGTCCCGCTCAAGACGGTTTATATTTATTCCAAACCGGAATGGACTGCTCTCGTCGTGCAGGGTAATTCTGCGATAACCCAGGTTTCTCAGCTTAAAGGCAAGAAAGTAGCCGCTACCCGTGGCACCGACCCCTTCTTCTTCTTGCTCCGCATTCTACGCGATGCCGGTTTGAGCCAGAGCGATGTTGAAATCGTTAATTTGCAACACGCCGATGGCCGCGTAGCTTTGCAGCGTGGTCAGGTAGACGCCTGGGCCGGGTTAGACCCGCATATGGCCGGAGCGGAGTTGGAAGACGGAGCTAAGATTATTTACCGCAATATTGACTACAATACTTACGGTACGCTTAATGCCCGCGAAGATTTTCTCCAACGCTACCCGGAATACGCCAAGAAAGTAATCGCGCAGTACGAGCGGGCGCGGCAATGGATTCTGGCTCACCCGGATGAGGCGGCTCAAGTTCTGGCGGACGAAGCTAAGATTAGCCTGCCGATTGCTAAACGCGAGTTGGTCGAGCGCACTGTCCTCGATAAGAACGTCGGAATACCCGGTGAGACCTTGCAGACTACCCTTAAATCGGTTGTACCGATTCTGACGGGCGAAAAGCTGGTAGCCGAAGGGGCTGATCCGGCGAAAGCTCTTGACACGCTGGTAGATGCTTCCTTCGCCAAACAGGTCGTGAAATAAATAGCGTAACAAAGGTAAATTAACCTGATGGCACTGAACGAGGATATTTTACTGGATAAGGCTTATAAACCTCTTTCCGAATCTTTTGCTCCTCTGGCTCAACCGAATAAACAGGGGCCTGCCAGAGGAGGCATCGCCTTGAAGTGGCTCTGGCGGTTGGCCGGGCTGGTTCTGCCCGCCCTGCTACTGGTCGGCTGGTATGTCGTAACCGAAGTTACTCATTCTTTCGCGGCAAACCAGTTGCCTTCTCCGGTGCGAGTCTGGCGAACTGCCCAACAGCTTTATTCTAGCGGTGAATTATACAAGCACGTTGGAGCCAGCCTGGGACGGGTGTTGATCGGCTTTAGCATCGGAGCCGGTTTAGCCCTGGCGGTCGGAATTGCCGTAGGTTTGTGGCAACCCATCGAGGGTTTGTTCGATCCCTTTCTACAAGCCCTGCGTAACGTGCCTTCGCTGGCCTGGGTACCGTTTTTGCTACTCTGGCTGGGTATAGATGAACCGCCTAAACTGACTTTGATTGCTATCGGGGCTTTTTTCCCAGTTTATGTCAACCTGGTGAGCGGGGTGCGCCAGGTTGACCGCAAACTAATGGAAGTTGGCTATATATTTGGTTTATCCAATTTCGCCCAGGTCTACCGCATTATCTTGCCGGCCACCCTGCCTTATCTGCTGGCCGGGTTACGGATTGGTCTGGGGCAAAGCTGGCTCTTTTTAGTGGCGGCGGAGTTAATCGCTTCTACCCGTGGGCTTGGTTTCATGCTGATTGACGGAGAAAATAGTAGTCGCCCGGATATTATGCTGGTAGCTATTATTGTGCTGGCTTTGCTTGGTAAGTTGTGCGATACGCTTTTGCAATTACTTGAAAAACGCCTGCTCCGTTGGACCGATACTTTTAAGGGAAGGAAGTAAAATTGCGTGAAAGGTAGCAAACTTACCTTAGAAGCTGTATCAAAGTATTTTCCGACCGAGGCAACCCTGGCTCCGGTGGTGTCTGATTTCAGTCTGGAAATAGAACCAGGCCAGATTGTTAGTCTGGTCGGGCCAAGTGGCTGTGGTAAATCTACGCTGCTACGCTTGATCTCCGGGCTTGACCGCGACTATGCGGGTCGGATCGAGGTGGCTGGTTCGGCTGTCACCGGCCCAAATCCTACCACCGGGCTGATGTTTCAGGAGCCACGTCTCTTTCCCTGGTTAGATGTGACGGCAAATATTGCTTTTGGATTGCCCGCCGAGCATAAGAACAAAAAAGGGCAAGCATTGGTGCAAGAGTTGCTGGAACAGGTCGGGGTAGCCGGGGCCGCTAAACTTCTGCCGCGCCAGCTTTCCGGGGGCATGGCGCAACGGGTTGCCCTGGCGCGAGCACTGGCAAGTGAACCGGGCTTGCTTTTGCTGGACGAACCTTTTAGCGCGGTAGACGCTTTCACCCGCATGCGCTTGCAAGACCTGTTGCTAAGGGTGTGGCAACGCTATCAGCCGACTCTTTTGCTGGTGACGCACGACCTGGAAGAAGCCCTCTATCTGAGCGACCGCATAGTAGTTTTAACCGACCGACCGGCCCGCATCCAGCATATCTACGAAATTGAAGTGCCGCGCCCGCGTGATCGGCGGCATCCTGAGTTATTACGTCTGCGCTCGGAACTTTTAGGAGAATTGCACCTGGTGAATTCAGTTGAGATGGGAGAAACTTCCAGCCGCTAAGGTAAAGACTCCCTCGTATTATATAACTCCCATCTCTGTAGTGTTGCATCACTGCATCCAGGGCGATTGCAAAATTCGGTTCTGCCCATGTCATTCTGAGCGACGTTAAAGAAGGTTCTGAATACTTCCAATCTAAGCGAAGAATCTTCTTGACCTACCTCGATCTTGCTTAGTCAAGAAGATTCTTCGCTTAGATTTGCTTTTAATCAAGACCTGGCATAGCTGTTGCTCAGAATGACAGAGGCCAAGTAGGACTTTGCAATCGCCCTGTCACTGCATCACTGCCCCTTGACAACCCCTCTCTACATGGCTTATCTTTGGGACGACCCGCGTTAAGTTTATAGCGTTTATGCTGCCTGACTCGCCCCTCTAATATCAGGCGGCGAATTACTAACTCTGAACACTCAGTTCTGCAACCTCTGGTATAAGTACAAAACTAACCAGAGCTTCGTATCCAGGCAGTGCGGCTAGAGCAGAGCTGCTTATATCGCTACTTACTTGAACTCGGACTCGGATTGCAATCAACAGGAATATTTTTGAAAAACTTTATATGAGATTTATGGCTAAGTACACCCGCAGCCTGTTAGTTCAGATTGGCCTGGTCTTTTTGTTGAGCCTGCTTGGAGTCGGTCTGGCTTTTCAAGTTCCCTTTACATACAAAGTATATATTGGTCAGTCCGACGATAGTTGGACAATCAGGCGTGGTTTTGGCGAGCATGAGCATAACGACCGGTTTAGTTTTCGCTGGACGACCGACCCACAATCTGAACTGCGTTTACCCGATGTTGGTTGGCCTTGCCGGGTGGGACTGGTCGGGGTCGCACCGCGACCGAACAATGCAAAACCGGCTACCGAAATAAAAATTAAAGATAAATTGACCAATTTCAATTTTGCCCCTGAATACGCCAGTTACCCGCCTGACCCCTCTGGCCGACTAACTTTCGAGGCCGACGGCGAGGCACCCCGGCTAGACCTCTTACCCAACACTTTGCACCTGCGCAGCGAGGTTTATAAGCCTAAAGGTGACGAACGCAGTCTCGGTATTGCCCTCAGCCAGGTTTATGTTGGCCCTAAAGCCGGTCGGCTTGGACTGATTTTGCCGCCCCTGACCCTGTGGTTGGGCTGGGCAGGTGTGATGAGTTTATTTTATTTCAACCTGAGCAAAACAAGCCTGGGTCTGCTAACTCGTCCTCGAATTGTAGTCCTCAGTGGGTTGGGAATAGCCCTGGCAAGCGGCGCACAACTCCTCGTGCCAGCCTGGACGGTCGTTAACGGCGGCAGTCTGGCCGCCGGGTTGGGTATGGCCTTGCTTGGTTGGACGCTGGCGATAACCTGGCGAGGGCGATGGGGATTTGGAAGGCTGGCTTTGATCGGGCTGGGCGTCGGGGCGTTGCCGATTTACTACGGGCTGGCCCTCGCGCCTTTTCTACTCGTGTTGTATCTGGCGGTCGGCGTGATGTGCGGCGTTCTAGCTTTCCGGCACAACTTCAGGGTTCATAGCGAAAACCTGGGATTACTGACTGCTGCAACGGCGGGCGTCGGTTGGGGATTGTGGCAAACTTTGTTGCCTCGCTCGGACGACGTGCCTAATTATCATCTGTACTGGATAAACGAACTCGACCGAATGATCGGCCTGGGCAACTGGTACCCCCGGTTCGCCCCCGATTTCTCCTGGGGACAGGGCGGCATGGTCTTTAACTTTTACGGGCCGTCGAGCCGCTATATGGTCGAACTGGCGCACCTGGCCGGAATGACCTTTAATAACGGTGTGCTGCTGACTCAGTTTGCAACGGTCGTGCTGGGATCGGTCGGCACATATTTCTGGTGCGACGAATTGCTCCACGACCGACGAGCGGCCTTGCTGGGTGGATTAGCCTTTTGCTACTTCCCCTACAATATTTCGGCTTTGTATATTTCCGGGGCGTTAGGTAATTCGGTGGCAGGAGCGGTTTTGCCCTGGATTTTCTGGCAGTTTTTGCGGCTGGTACGCCAACCCGACCAACCTCGTGTGGCCCTCTGGCTGGGCATCGTGGTGGCTCTGTTGCCTCTGAGCAATGACCCGCAAGCTTTGATTTTCGTGCCAGTTGCCAGCCTATATTTAATCGGTCTTTTTTGGCTCTACCGACGCGAGGGCTGGTTGCACTGGCGGCGAGTAGCGGTCAGAATGGCGACGGCTGCCGGTATTACTCTCGGCCTGAGTGCTTTCTTCTTTCTACCGGCCTTCTTTGATGTGGCTCAGGTCGGTTTGAAAGATGCCGCGCCAGCCTCTAACTTTTTTGCCAACTGGCCGGACGACCTGGCTCTGTGGCGACCAATCTACACTAATATGGAAAGTTTTGCCTTACTGGGTACGCTGCATTATGTATTAGCCGGGCTGGGCCTACTGGTAATATTGTGGCGACGGGCTGGATCGCGCCTCGACCGTCGGCATCTTGTTCTGCTGGGCGGGTTTCTGGCGGCAACTTTCTTTTTGCAATGGCCGACCTCGAACTTCGTCTGGCAAGCTTTCCCGGTTTTTACCAGCATCAACTTCAGTTCCCGCCTGATGACACCGGCAATTGTGTTTGCTGCTCCCCTCATAGCTGCTTTGATTGCGCGTCCGGCTACCGTTTCGGCGGAAGTGGTAGCTCCCAACGATAAGCGGCAGCGCAAACAAGATTCTGCTTTTTCAATTTCTAGCGGCTTTGGTTTGCTGAAAAAGGTTCTACCAACAGCCTGGCCGGGTTTGGTGGCGGCGGGCTTGATGGTCTATGCTTCACTCTATAGCTTGACCTACGCTTACTGGCCGCCGACCTTCACCGGCGCAATCAGCCCGAAAGCTTTGACCGAGCAGATTGTGCGGGGCGATGTAGTTTGGCTACCAAAAGGGCTGGATAATTACGGGCCGTTCTCGCGCTACCGACGACCTGAAATTGAGAAGGGCCAAACCAGAGCGCAAACTGACCGGCTGAATTGGAAGAATACCGGCTCAGATAGCTACGAACTTAAAACCAATTTGCAAGAAGCGGCCCGTGTGACAGTGCCATTGTTCTGGTTTAGTGCTTCCTGGTGGGAAGTTACGGACGAAACCGATCAGAAATACCAAACGAAAGGCAACCCGGCGAATTTCTCGATGGCAATCGAAATTCCGGCAGGTCAGCACAGTTTGCGCGTAAAATTTGTGGACACCCCCTTGCGTCTGTTTAGCAACATTCTAAGCTTACTGACTCTGCTCGGCGTGATCAGTTACCTGGGATTGTGCATCTTTAAGAAGCTAAAGAGGCCCAAAAGGATTTTACAAGAGTAGACCTGCGTGGTATCCTTTAATTATAGCCAACTATTGATAGATAACAAACCTGTAGAAATTGCGATGCTCAATAAAGACGGAAAACTGATAGTGCTGGAAGGACTGGATGGGAGTGGTAAAAGCGTACAGTTCGACCTGCTAAAAGCGAACTTGCGCGAACGCAACTTGCCCGTCGAAACAGTAGATTTCCCCGATTATAACGGCTCGGTCTTTGGTCGGCTGGTAGGTCGCTACCTGAACGGTGAGTTTGGCGACCTGTACGAAGTCAGTCCCTATGTCTCCAGTTTCCTTTATGCAGGCGACCGTCTGGAAGCCCAACCTCGGCTAGTAACGAGCCTGGAGCGCGGCGTATTGATGCTGGCGAACCGTTATGTCGGCTCAAATATGGCTTATCATTCGGCCAAGTTGCCCGTGCAAGAGCGCAAAGCTTTTATAGAGTGGCTCAAACGGCTTGAATTCGAGGCGAACCTTTTGCCGGTGCCAGACCTGGTGCTGTTCCTGCACGCCCCGGTTGCCACGACGCATCGCATGGTCGGCCAAAAGCTGGCCCGCACTTACACCGCTTCCAGTCACGACCTGCACGAACGTAACCAGGGCTATCTGCAAGTCGTTTCGGAGCAATATTTGTGGTTGTGTGAACATGAACCAGGCTGGCAACGCCTGGATGTAACCGATCTGACTGGCGAACTTTTGCCCCGTGATACGATTCAGGCGCAGATTTTACAGGTGCTTCAAAAGAAGGGAATTTTAGAGGTTTGAAAGCCGGGTAGCGGGTTTAGGGCAAAGGCGGTTTTTTAGCCCAGAGCAAGGCCACCGATAGCCCCTCAAAACCCGCTACCTGGTTATCCAAACGGGGAGTTTGAGATGGCCGGTGTATACAACGAACTAAACGTTTTTACAGGAAATTCTAATCCGAAGCTGGCCCAGGATGTTTGTGATTACATCAATCTGCCGCTGGGCCGGGCGGACATTTTCGAGTTCTCGAACGAAAATCTTTTTTGCAAAATCAACGAGAGTGTACGCGAGAACGATGTGTTTGTAATCCAGTCGCTTTCTTCCCCGGTCAACCGCTCTATTATGGAACTTCTGATTATGATTGATGCGCTCAAACGAGCCAGCGCGGGCCGGATTACGGCAGTATTGCCTTATTACGCTTACGGCCGCACCGACAAGAAGGATCAGCCACGAGTACCGATCACGGCCCGGTTGCTGGCCGATATGATTACGGTGGCCGGAGCCAACCGGGTGCTAACGGTTGACCTGCACGCCGGGCAAATCGAGGGTTTCTTCAATATCCCGGTGGATAATTTAACGGCGGTGCATATTCTCTCGGACTACTACAATGTTAAGAATTTACCTAACCCGGTGGTAGTTTCGACCGACCTGGGCAATGCTAAACGCGCCCGCAACTTTGCGGAACTGGTGGATGCACCCCTGGCCCTGATCGAAAAGCGGCGGATGGGCAACAACGACCGCACCAGCGTACTAAATCTGATCGGTTCGGTGGAGGGACATGAGGCGATCTTGATTGACGACGAGATTGACACGGGCGGTTCGATGTCTCAGGCGGCTACACGGGTGCTGGAAGGCGGAGCCACCGAAATTTACGCCGCCAGTATCCACGGCATCCTGAGTGGCCCGGCTATCGAACGGCTGGCTTCCAGTCCGATCAAAGAATTGATTCTGACCGACACTGTGCCACTACCACAGCACAAACAGTTGCCCAAAATTAAAGTGCTGACGGTTGCTCGTTTGCTGGGTGAATGTATTATGCGTATCCATGCCGGTGCTTCAGTTGGAGCGATGTTTCATGCCAAGCATTAGATAGACGTTAGATTTGATTTAATTTAATTTTAGTTATGTAAAGTAAAGGAAAACACCATGCCTGCCAACAAAACAACTGAATCTCCTGAACCGCGCCGCCCGCTTAGTGATCTAAGCGAAAAGACCCAACCCCCAGCGCAAACCCTGAACGACGAAGACGCTGAATTGAACGATCAGGAAGATGAATTAGTTCAGGATGACGAACTTGATGAGGACGAGGACGAAGATTTAGACGAAGAAGACGAACTCGACGAAGATTTAGACGAAGACGAAGATGATGACGAAGATGATGACGAAGATGATGACGAAGATGATGATGACGACGAGGATGATGACGACGAAGACGGACAACCTCGCTCGAACTCCCTCGACGTCAACAGCCTGTACGAGCAACTAGCCAGCAGCCCGCTTTTCGCTCAGGTTTCGCAAATGCTCGGCGGCAAAATGAGTGGCCCGGACAAAGATTTCACCCAGGCCCGGATGCTCCAGGCTACCGGCGATCTGGAAGGGGCGGCTCAGCTTTACCTCGATGTGATCGAGAATGACCCGGAACACTTCAAGGCTCACGAAGCCCTCGCTCAGGTGTTGATGGCAATGGACAAGCCGCAGGAGGCCGAGGTTTTCCTGCGCAAAGCTATCGAACTGGCCCCGGAAGAAGCTTCCGGCTATCTTTACCTCGGTTACGCGCATTACGCTCAGGGCCAGTACGAGCTTTGTGTGGAAGATTTCGGGCGGTCGGTCGAGCTTGACCCTACTAACAATCTGGCCCGGAATAACCTGGGATTTGCAGAGTACCTGAGCGGTCAGCTTGACGAAGCGGCCCAAACCTTTACTACTGCCGGGGACTTCGGAAGCGACCGGGCCTATTACAACCTGGGAATGATTCGCCTTTTACAGGGTCGCGAGAAAGAGGGCTGGCAAGCTTATGCAGACGCTGCCGAACTCGATCCTTATGGCAAGCAAATTGAAGATCACCTGGATGACCTGGACTCCGCCCTCGAAAATTATCCCACGCAGGCTTCGCTTTTGCAGCAGGCTATCGCTCGGCTGAGTGCCGAGGACGACGACGAAGATGACGAAGATGAAGACGTAGAGACAGAGGAGTAGCACAACCAGGGAAAGCTGGACTCGAAGGGTAACAGAAAGGTTTGAGCAGTATGGGACAGGCACACCTTCGCGGGCGACGGGCAGGGCTGGCGGTGGTAAGTTTAGTGTGGCTATCACTTGGGTTAGGGGCTTGCGGAGGCGAGGCTGAACCTTTGAAGTTGGCTGCAAATTCACCTGATGTTAGCGTTTCGACCGCTCCGACTACTACCAATGCTGCGCTAAAATCCACAACCGCCTCAACCGCTAATAATCCCACCAGCGTCGCAACTACTCCGACAATGCCCGAAACTTCCAGTGCCGTCACCTCGCCGCCTCTGGGTAGTCCAGAAGCCGGAGCGGGAGTTAGCCCACTCCCTACCAAAGTTACCCCCGGTCAGCTTTTGCCTTTTGTAGCCGAAAACGCTTACCAGCATGTAAAAGAACTGGCTGGAACGATTGGTATCCGCGCCGCAGGGACCCCGAATGCCCAGAAAGCCAGTCTTTACATCCGCCAGCAATTCGCCGCTGCCGGGTTACGTACCGAATTAGGCGAGAGCAACTACGCTGTTACGCATGACACAGGCTCAAGCCTGACCCTGCCCGATGACCCAGCCAGCCCGCCGCTCAAATTGTACCCTCTGACAGTTTCCAGCAGCACTTCGACTCAGGTTGAAGGCGAGATAGTGCTGCTATCGGCCAATACGGACGAAAAGAGCGTGGCCGGTAAGATTGTGCTACTTGACCCGCAACTGCCCGATTACAACACTTTGAGCCAGAAGATAATCGGGCCGCACCTGAACGAAATTCGGGCAATTCTGGTCATTGCCTACCAGAGCCAGCCTTTGGCCGCGGCGAACCTGAGCGGAGGGAGCAATCTTGCCTATGTCGAGCATACTGGAGGGCAAAAGCTGGCTCAAAAAGCCGCTCAGAATACCTTCAAGGTCAGGCTTGACTTCAAATTAGAGACTCAACAGCTTAATATCCGCAACGTGATTGCCACCCGCCCGGCTACCGGCGCGGTGGCCGCGCCTGCCCCGATTGTGATTATCGGCGGTCATTACGACTCGGTACCCACCGGGCCAGGCGCGAACGATAACGCCAGTGGGACTGGTACGGTGCTAGAACTGGCTCGCGTCCTGGCAAAAGCTTACCCCGAAGTAGAATTTCGGTTTGTAGCTTTTGATGGCGAGGAAATTGGGCTGGTTGGTAGCCGGGAATATGTCGCCAGGTTGAACGGGCTTGAACGAGGCCGGGTGCTGGGAATGGTCAACATTGATATGATCAGCGTCGGGCAAAGCTTGCGTGTTACTGCCTCGCAAAATTTAGCCGCCCTTGCCAGAGCCGCCCTGAGTGAACTTAGTATGCCGGAGGTGAGTATCGAACTGGTTGCCAGCCGAAGCGGAGGTGGTAGCGACTACGCCAGTTTCAAAGATGTTGGCCTGAACGTCTTGTCCTTTGGCCGCTATAACGATCCGAACTACCACCAGCCCGGCGATACGCCCGATAAATTCACGGCTCAGCCGCTTGGTCAGGTCGGCCAGATTGTGCTGGCAACCTTGCACCGCTTGCTCACGGCTTAATTTTACCAGCCAGGCTCTTAAATGTTGCTTAAACGTTGGAGATAGCCCGCTTATTTTGCTGATCACGTTCGGCTAACCGCTTGAAGTTGAGAAGCTGGCGACGCATCATCACCAGATCGCCCCAGGGTAAAACCACTCGGCTGAACCAGCCAACCGGCCCACGCGGGTAAGTCATCGCTAGCTTCCCCACCAGGCGAAAGGCATCGGGCTGTTCGGCCAGAGGCAAAATGCGGTAGGTGATCGCTCCTGCGCCGGTTAGAAATCGGGCCAGGCCACTCTGTCCGGTCGCCAGGGTCAATTCCTCGCCCGGCCTGAAATGCACCACCTTGAAGATATACATCATGCGCTGACCGAGGGCCAACCGATCAAGGCCAGGACTGCGTTGTTGGGGGCTACGTCGCCCAAAATTATCAATCCAATCGTAGCTGTAAGGAGCCAGGCGCATCTGACACAGCCAGCTATAGATCAGGCCGGGATCGGCCTCGATTGTCAAACCTCGCCAGTAGAAACCGTTTGGCCTCGTTAAAGCGCGGTCGCACTCAAAATCTAGCTCTCGCTCGGCGGGGCTGGTTCCCCAGGTGGCAGCGACGCTCCATCTTTGCTTGATGTTTTGCCAGAGTCGGGACAGATTCATCACGGGCTTTTCTTTCCAGCTACAACTATTTTAGCCTCTAACTATAAAATAGAATCGAGCGGCGCGGGAAGAAGTTCACCCCAGCCCCATTCTGACGCCACTTTAAAAGCTTCACGGTTGCGCTTTGCAATCACCGGGCGCACAATTCCATCTCGGCTCGAAATGGTCAGGGCGACCTGGCCCTTCTGGACGTTTGGCTGATGGATCAACCGACCCCAGGCGGGTTTATCGGAGCCAAAGCGAGCCATTGCGGTGTAAGAAAATTTACTCTCTTCCCACCCCGCTACCGCTCCTTTCGCCCGACGTTGAAAGGTCGGACGATTGAGCCGTTGCGGGAAATGACACCAATCGTTCAGGAGGGGGCAGGGTGCGTCGTGGGTACAGGGGGCCAGGGTTTCCGCGCCTTGTTCCAGCAAAAAGGCGCGGGCGGCCTGGACTACCGGGAAAGCCGCACTTGTCCCCGGTTCCACGATCAGCAGCACGCCTCGGCACATTTCCCAGGCCAGTCGCACGACTTCACGCTGCAAATCCGGCTGTAATTCGTTCAAAACATGCCCGATGACGATTAGATCGTACTCGGCAGGGGTCGGCGGTAAAGCCGAGCCGAGTGTCACCCGTCGCCATTCGGTCCGGCTCAACTGAGGATGAGGACGGGCTAACTGCTGGCCTAACTCGATAAAAGCTTCCTCACGCTCCCAGGCTACCAGAGTTTGCAGCCCCGGCCAGTGTGAAACTGCCGCCCACAAAGCCGTCCCTGGCCCGCTTCCAATGTCCAACACCGAAATCGGTTTCCAGCCCGGTACGCGGGCTGATGTTGCTGCCATTGCGCCCCAAAGCTGAGCGTAAGTAGCCGGTAGAATCAAGGCGGCGTAGCCTAAAATGGCTTCGCTGCCGCGAGCTAATGGTTTTGGCGACCCGGCACGGTCGGCCCGGTAACGCAGGCTAAGCGACTGAGCCGCCCGCACCCACTGGGAAGAGGGCAACGCCTTGAGACTCTCGGCAATACCTTCTTCTAGCAGGGCGGGCAACGATACGTTCAACTTGACTACCTTTGAATTTAGCCTTTAATTTTAATAATATTAGCGGCGCGTGAGGATCATCAGGCCGATGCACAGGACTGAAACCAGAGCCAGATAGCCACTTACGCTGACGGCCAGCACTGCCGCCTTTGGACTGGCAAAGCCGGGTAATTTTCGCAACGCATTGACGCTGCGCACCCGCTCCTGAAGCCTTCCAACATTGAAATAAGTAAGCGGGCCAAGCACCAGGGCCAGCGGTAGCCCGGTTATCGCCAGAATAGGCACCCCTGGAATCAACAGCAACAACCCGATGAAGGCAAAAAAGAATATACCCAGGCAGCCTATCGCCCGTCCCACCGCGCCGTCGTACTGGCGTTGCGCCTCATAGTCGAAATTAGGGTCGAGGACGGCTTCCCGGTTGAGCCAGCTAAATTCTTCGGCTTCATTCGGATTTTCGACTGGATTTTCGGCTGGCGGCGCAACCGGGGTGGCTGGCCCGCTATCGGCGGCCCCGGATGGCACAGTCCGCCGGGGGGCGGCTACAACCTCCGGGGTGGCGACTGGCTGAGCCGCCCCGCAATTGAGGCAAAACCGCGATTGAGCCGGTATTACGGCCTGACAATTAAAACATTTCATGTCCCTATTATACTCCAGGTGAGTTTTGCAAGGAGCTACATCGTTTTGTAATTTGCATAATAACTTGGTGAATACTTAAAGATGAAGAAATCTTTTAAAGCAGGTAATGAGTGGGCCTGATAAGCGGGCAAATGGAAGGGGTGCTTCCACAGTAAAAGCACCCCTTGTGCTGGCAGACTTCTGCGATCTGCCAGACTTTTCATAGTCACGAATAAGCCACGAAGAAAGAAAAGGTTCAGTAGAAGTATCTCTCTTTTTGGTCAGTCCTTTTTTGGGCAAACAAAAACTAGCTCCAGCTAGAAAAGATGCCCGCCCCAGGAGCTAAAAGGCGAAACTGGTTCTAACTACCAGGGAATATAACTTGATTGCCGGGTAAACGGTATCTGTAGATCGTCGGTCTTGTTGATCCGGGTGAGAATGCTATCATCAGTACCGGCAACATTTGAGATCGGGCCAAGCGGGGTCGAAGCTGCAACGGGTGCGGGCAGTGTGCCAGGCTGGGAAGAGGCCAGTAGCGCATTAACGGTTTCGGTTGCGCTTCCAGGAGCCACTGCCGGTAGACCGCTTTGGGTGTTCTGGCGCACGTCGTTTTGGTCGGGCGACTGTATAACCAGGAAGGCGGCGGCAATCAGGCAAGTTAGCACTAGAGCCGCAACCATTGGTAAGGCCGCCAGTCTCAAACGCCAACTGCGGCGGGTCGCTCGAACCGGCAAAACAATTGGATTAGACCGAGGTCGCAGAGCTTGCAAAGCCTCCTCGAACGCCGGGCCGGGCGCGGGTTCCTGGTCGGCCAGTAGCTCGAATAATCGGTCAATGTCATCACCATATTTGCCAATATTTCCCGGTTCTTGCCTCATCGCCTTACTACTTTCCTGTCCATGTAGGGTTTTTTCCCTAAGCGGTTCTGATTCCTTTGCTGTAAATACTCAAAAATTCTTTGCTAAAATTACAGACGATGTTTCAAATAGGTGCGAAGCTGACCTTTGGCACGTTGAAACAAAGTCTTGACGGTATTTTCATTTATATTCAGAACTTCACCAATCTCGCCAAAACTAAGGTCGGTGCTGTAGCGCAAAAGCACCACCTGGCGCGACCTCTCCGGCAAAGCCCCGATGGCTTCTTGCAACAACCGCACCGTTTCACCTCGCTCGAAAATTTCCTCCGGCAGAGGCGAAGGGTCGGGAAAAAGTTGCAAAGGTGAAAGGCTCTCGTTTTCCTCTTCTTCGGCTCGGCCAGGTGCCGCCGGACGAACTCCGCTAAATTCGCTAAAAGAAATGTTTGACTTACGCCGCAAATGGTCAATACATTTGTTCCGAGCGATCATAAATAGCCAGGAACGAAAGCGTGCCGGATTTTCCAGTTGCGCCAGCGAATAATAAATCTGGATCAGAATTTGCTGCACTACATCGTTAGCGTCTTCGGCGTTATTAAGCAGGCGGAATACAAACCGCCATAAGGGTTGCTTGTAAAAACCGATTAATTCTTCAAATGCCGCGAACTCTCCTTGCCCTGCGCTAACAACCAGTTTCTCTTCCAGGGCTGGCAAAGCCGCCATCTCTTTTAGACTTATCATCTGTGTTCCCAAACTGGGTTGGCTGTCCCGCCCCTGGCGAAGGGCCGACCGGCCAGTTCTCTGCTCCTTAATAATAAGACGTAGGATACCATTAAAACGGTTCATATTTCTTTCGAGATTTTATTAATTTGACTAAATCTTTGCCAGATTGCTTGACCAGGCTCCAGGGCAAATCAAACCTACCGTTTCGTTGGCTTTGGTAGACTTACTGCCAGTATGCTAAACTGTAGCAGGTCAGATTTTATTACTTGATGAGTGTTGAGGTAGTCAGGTTGAGGTAGTCAGGTTGAGGGAGTTAGAATGAAAGCAATAATTATCACCGAACCGGGCGGGCCGGAAGTGTTGGACTGGCAAGAAACCGCCGACCCGATAGTGGCTCCCACCGAACTGCTGGTACGGGTACACACCAGTGGGGTTAACCGGGCCGACCTGTTGCAACGGCGGGGGCTATATCCTCCGCCACCCGGAGCCTCGCCGATCCTGGGTATGGAAATGGCGGGCGAAATAACGGCGGTCGGCTCGGAATGTGGGCCAGGTTGGGAACCGGGCCAAAGAGTGATGGCTCTTTTGGGCGGGGGCGGTTACGCCGAACAGGTGGCGGTTCCGGCGGTTCTGGCAATGCCGGTGCCGCCCAATCTATCTTTTGAAGAAGCCGGGGCCATTCCCGAAGCCTTCCTGACGGCTTACCTGAACCTTTTTCGGCTGGGCAATTTGCAACCAGGCGAAACGGTCTTAATTCACGCAGGCGGAAGTGGGGTGGGAACCGCCGCCATTCAACTGGCCCGCGAAGCCGGAGCGCAGGTGATGGTAACTGCCGGTTCGGACGAAAAGCTGGCCCGCTGTCAGGAACTGGGGGCGACCGGCCTGATCAATTACAAGCACGGCTCTTTTGCCGCTAAAATTAAAGAATTAACCGGCGGTCAGGGCGTTAATTTGATCCTGGATTTTATCGGGGCAGACTATTTCGAGGCGAACATTGCAAGTCTGGCTCTCGGTGGGCGACTGGTATTGATCGGGCAGCTTAGCGGCGGCAAAACCGAAATTGACCTGGGCCAGATCATGCGGCGGCGGTTGCACGTCACCGGCACTACTCTCCGCGCTCGTTCGCTTGAAGATAAAGCCGATCTGACGCGGGGTTTGAGCGAATTAGCCCTGTCGCGGTTTGGCGATGGTCGGCTAAAGCCGGTAGTTGACCGGGTTTTCCCGATGGCCGAAGCAGCCCAGGCCCATCGCTATATGGAAACAAACGCCAATTTCGGCAAAATCATGCTGAGAAATTAAAGAGACGCAACTCGATTTAACCTGCCGTTCGGCGGCGCATCCGGCCAGGACGCGACCGGCTCAAATCAAGTCGGGTAAGCACCTCATCCTCATCGGCAGTATCCAGGGGTGGCGGCGGCAAAGCGTCCCAGACTTCCAATAACTCGGTAAGTTCGTTGTGACAATAACGGATCGGGTTATCGGTATGCTTTGTACATTCTTCGCGGCGGATTTGAGCCAGGTCTAGCTGCAAAACCGGGCCTGGCTCGCTGGCACTATCGGCTCCGGCAGTCGTATCCTGGGCCGGAGCCAGGAAAAACCCGCCGCGCTGATGAGCGTAATTCAAGAAACGCCCCAAGCGCTCCTCGAAATCCTGACGGGTTTCGATCTGCCGGTCAATTGGTAGACCCAGATGCCGCAGACGTTGCACCTCGGCCCACAACTCCTCTCGCCAGACTTTCAACTCTAACTGGGCCTGATTGCCCTCCGCCAACACGACCAGCGAACGACTGGCGAGGCCACTCATGGTTACACAGGCCAGACCCGCTACTTTGCGATGGATCAATTCGGCCAGTTCGTTTTTGCTATACTCTTTCAATCCGCTCACTTCTGGCCCCACCAACAGCGTCACGTGCGGGCGCAAAGTATCCATAAAATCGTAGGTGACATTGGCGGGCAAAAGGCGAGTTTCAACCCTGGACTGCTGGATCAAGCGCGTCACAGCGGCCCTCATCTTGCAAAACCGGCCATCCGGTGTCACCCGACCTTCCGGCAGAACAATCAAGGTGCCTCCACGCTCTAAAATTCGCTTGAGCGTATGTAGTTGCTGAATAGCCGTATTGTAGTGGCGTTGCCGGATGCGGGTTGCCAGGGGTTCGCGGAACATGCGCGGTTGGGCATATTGACCTAGAACTTCTAGCGGCCCTTTTATAATAGCGTCTTGCAGGGTCAGACCGGGTTGTTCGGTCGCCTGGCCCATCAACCGTCTGTGCCATTGCGGGTCGAGGGCTTCCTCCAGTCCTAAATTTCCTTCCAGTCGCAGCGTTTCGTGCAAGAGTTGATTGACCGTCTGCTCGTCGGGCAACTTGACCGGGCTGGTTTGCAAGATACGGAAATATCCGGCCAGGCTGAGGCGGCTGAGCCAGGGCCGCAGAAAGTTGAGGAAAGGAAAATAAAGCATCAAAAAGCCGCGCTCGGTTACATCGTCGCGGGTAGCGACATACAGAAGGCGCAGGTCTTTGCGGTGGCTCGGCTTGCGGAAAAAGTAAAGATACGGAATGAGGATCGGCAAATCCATATCGCGTTTGTGTCCGCAGGCAATAATAGTTGAAGGAGCGCAACTAAAATTTTCGGTGCCGCGCCGGTCGAGGCGGTAAGCCGCCTTTGAAGAAAGGTGCATCAATAGCACCACACCGTCCCGGTACTGGTAGCGCAAAGACCGCCGCATGCGGGCGAACCAGAAAGGCGCGGCGGTTTTATCCAGCAAACGAGCGAACCAGGATTTACGAACCAGGGGCGTCAGGTCGGTTTGAACAACGAGAGGCTCGTGGGAGGCACGGGATTTAGCCCTCACTCGCCGAGGAAGTCGGATTATTCTGCCACGCATTTAATTCTCACTTGTTTAAGTTTAAGCTTTGTGAAGTCAGGTTATTTTCGGCCCGTAACCTTCAGCCAGGGCGCGACGAAGCTTGTGGGCATCTATTCGCAACTCTAGCTTGATGTTTTGGTCTACAATCATCACCGGGATTGTATATTGATACTGCTGGAAAAGGGTCGGATCGAGCGTAATGTCCACTTCTTCCAAAATCACATTAAATTCGTCGCCCAGCGACACTAAGGCGGCTTTAGCGTCCTCGCACAGATGGCAGCCTTCTTTGCTGTACAAAGTTATGGTGTGCCAGTTAGCCGGATTATTCATCTTTTATTACGTTTAACACTGAGTTTTATTCGCAAAAATACGGTTATCTCAAATTCAATGTTTACTTGTTAGCCAAATATTTTTATATAACGTCAATCAGGATTACTACTCAGGATTTCGTTAGCTTCTTCCTGGCGGCTTTTAGGTACATAAATCGGGACTGCTCCTAGATCGCCCACTACAAAACCAAGTTTGGCTCCGGCGTGCAACAGCACCGGAATACCGGCAGATTCTAGCTGAGCTTTGATCAACTGAGCATCCATAAAGCCGGAAGCTTTGTAAACCTGGACTTCGCGTTCGCCTTGCGGCCATTCAATTTCAGTGCTGAGGGTATCGTCCAGCAAGAGCGGATTCTGGCCGCTACCATCCGCCGCTTTGAGCGGAACATCGCAAAACGGGCAAGTATCCTCTTGCCAGTCTCCCCAGCTATAAACCCTTTTGCAGCTTGTGCAGTATCGCTCTTGTTCGTTTGTCATTGGTTGATTATACCAAAAAAGCCGCGATCTTTCAGGCTGGAAAGAAAGGGACATTTCGGAACGCTCGATGAAGTGGGACTATTCTAGCAGAAAATTAGCTTCTTTGCTGGCAATTCGCCAAACAGCAAAAGAGGCGACGCTGAAACGCATCGCCTCTTTTTTTGCTATAGATCAAACTTACAGGTTGCTATCGTTGGAGCGGCGCGTAGTCTCGTCGAGCATGGGATCTTTGTTGTTGGGGTCAAGGGCGTCCTTGACGTTATCAACGGCATCGCCGACGGCGTTCTTAGCCTTACCAAAGAAGCCCTGGGCCTTACCTTCGGTCTCTTTCCTGGCTCCCTGCGCTTTCAACTCGTCGTCGCCCAAAACTTCACCGGCACCGCGTTCGACGCTTCCGCCAAACTCTTTAACTTTACCGCGCTGCTCGTCAAATTTCTCGTCGTGCATTTGTAGTCTCCTTTCGACTGTTCACCGGGTTTCCGGCTCTTCCTGGCTGACTATAAACTACGCTGTCTATCCAGTTCGGTCGAGCTTAGCCCTTACGAACTTCGCTCTACACTTACTAAATAAAAGCAGAAACCGTGCCACCTGGAGTCTGGCCCACCAGAAGGCGGACTTTTCGGCCTTCTTCCGGCCTTCTCTGACACTTAGGGCTGGTTGTGGCATAATAGGAGTAAGCTGTGCGAGTACCTATTTAGGTTGTGGCATAATAGGAATAAGCTGTGCGAGTACCTATTTAGATAGAGAGCGAGAAAGTTATGTCGGATAAAACAATTCTAGTCGTGGACGACGACCGCAGTATCGTAGAACTGGTCAAGCTTTACCTGGGGAACGAAGGTTACGCGGTTGAAACGGCTTACACCGGGCGGGAGGGTTTACGCAAGTTTGCCCAGCTAAATCCGGCTCTGGTGCTGCTGGATTTAATGTTGCCGGAAGTAGACGGCTACGAGGTCTGCCGCCAGATTCGCCGCGACAGTACAACCCCGATTATTATGATGACCGCTCGCGGCGATGATGTGGATAAAATTGTGGGGTTGGAACTGGGGGCCGACGATTACGTAGCAAAACCTTTTAATACCCGCGAACTGGTAGCTCGCGTCAAAGCAGTTTTGCGGCGTACCGAAACCACCGCCACGGCTTCGACTTCTACGGGCGGAGCTAATTTGATCGAGTTGGGCAACACCCGGATAGACCTGGCCCGCCACGAGGTTAGCATTGACAGCCAGATAGTCGAACTACGGGCCAAAGAGTTTGACTTACTTAAGGTGCTGGCCCAGAACCTCGGTATTGTGCTGGACCGCGACCGGCTACTTAATCTGGTCTGGGGTTATGAATATTTTGGAGATACCCGCACCGTAGACGTGCATATCGCCCACCTGCGGGATAAGCTACTGGGCGCATCGGCCCAGATACAAACCGTGCGCGGCACGGGCTACAAACTAATCCTGACCTAGAAATCAGGAGTCAGAGCTTAAAAGTTAAATCTTAGCGACTTCACGGCAGAGCTATTTCAGGCTCTTTCGGATCCAACCTTTAATCTCAAACTCCCTATACCCAAATCTACTTCTGTTATCTTTTCTACCGCTTAGTCGCCGTAAGCAAAAAGACCTAACTTGAAGTCGTGGCTAAGCGCGGCTAAACCACCGATCATAGTCAGAAGCTTGACCAACATCAGGGTTTCGTGGTGATGCTCTTCCAGCCGAATTTCCAGGTCAACCGTTTCCTTGCAGAGCGAAAGCAAGCGTTCACCTTCGCACACAAAATCCTCGTGAAAGTCCGAAAGAGTCGCCAGCAGCGGATAGCGGTCTTCCAGGTCGCCCAGAGCCAGCTTGATTTGCTCCGCCTCGTTTTGATCCATCTGCCAGACGAAATATTTAGGGCTTTTAGGGTTTGAATCTACCGAGACTACTAATTCTTTAGACATAACTTACAAAATCTCCCGTGTTGAGTTAATAGCAGGTCTTTACACAACCAGCAAACGTGGGCGGCCCGGCCTGTAAAGGCGACAAAAGTTCTCTTCCAGGGTGTTGCGTGCAGGGCGTGGCGAAATAATACCACACCCGGCCCGTTTCGTATAGCGGTTTAACCCGGCTCTAAAAACTCTTTTGCCGGTCGAAAAGAAACACGCCTGGTTGTTTTGGATTATAATAAAACCCCTTCGTTTCGGTTAAGAACGAAGGGGTTTTTATTACAGGCGGCGCACAAAAGCACTCCGAAAGCTACTTTACATCCTCTTTGAGAACGAGCTTGATCGGGGCGGGGATGTAGCTGTTGACGGGCCGGTTTTCCAGAAGCTTGATAGCCGACTCGATGGCAATATAAGCTTGCTCGGCGGGGAATTGAGCCACCGTCGCTTTGATTCGGCCTTGCTTGATCGCTTGCAAAACCTCCGGGACGCCATCGGTGCCAATAATTGTCACCTGGCTCTCTTTGTTAGCCGCTTTGAGGGCATCCATTGCACCCAGGGCCATTGTATCGTTGGCGGCATAAATCGCCATCAGGTCGGGATATGTCTGGAGCCAGGAGGCGGTAAGCTTCTGGGCCATCGCCCGGTCCCAGTCTGCCGGAGTGCTGGCAACCAATTTAAAGCGGCTGTCTTTGCCCAGCAAGTTAGAAAAGCCAGTCTTACGATCAATTCCCGAAGGATTGCCGGCTTTCCCTTCAAGCAGGGCAACTTTGCCGCCATCTTTCAGGTTATCCACCATCCACTGCGCCGCCAATCCACCCGCTTGCACGTTGTCCGAAACGATCACGGTCGAAATCGTGACGTTGCTCTCTTTGGCCGCTTTTGGATCGAGCTTGTCGTCCACAGTCAGGATTGGTACCTTTTTGGCACTGGCTTTCGCCAGAGCGGGCAGTAAATTGGTCGGCGAAATAGGCGAGATCATAACTGCATCGGGGTTTTTGTCGAGGGCTACCTGCAAGACTTCCAGTTGCTTGTCTGCGTCCTGCTCGGTAGGCACAGTTAGAATTTCAAGGTCAACCCCCAGAGCCTGGGCGGCTTCCTCATAGCCCCGCTTCATTCCCTGCCAGTAATCGTTGCTGAGGGTTTTGAGCAAGGCCACCATCTTGTAACGTTTAGCCGTTTTAGCAGGGCTGGTGGGATTAGCCGCCGCACCAGCCTGGCTAGCAGTCTGAGTATCGCCACAGGCACCCAGTAGCATTGTTGCACCTAACAACAAAACCAGAGCGAGGGTAGCTCTGGCCCGGTTCGGGGAACCGCTAGTAGAAACAAATCTGAATAATTTCACAAATGACCTCCAAGTAGAACTAACTAAGGCTGATACCGGCCAGCGTCTTTACCAGTTGGGCCGATATATTGTCAAGGTTGTTGGTAGAAGAAGCGATACGTTCACTGGCATCAACATTTTCCTGAGCCATTTTTCCAATTACAAGCAGGGCATTATTCACCTGCACACTGGAATAAAGTTGCTCGTGAGTAGCAGTTTTGATAGCTTCGGCTTGAGTGTCCATCTGGCGGGCCGCTTCAAAAATCTCGGTGGCGACCGTTACGGTTTGTTGTACGATCCCACTCATGCTGGCGGCAACAAATTCTAATTGCCGATTGGCCTGCATTACGTCCCTGGTGCGCTGGTCGGTAGCTTGGGCTTCGAGGCGGGCTTGCTGCACCGCTTCCTGCACGAGACCTACCAGGTGGGTCACTTGCCCGGCACTGTCTTTAGTACGGGTAGCCAGGTTGCGCACTTCGCCCGCGACTACCCGGAAACGATGCCCATACTCTCCGGCGGCGGCGGCTTCGATTGAGGCGTTAAGGGCCAGCAGGTGTACCTCGTTCGCTACGTTGCTGATAATGTCAACGACCTGGCTGATTTGCTTGGCTTTGTGGGTAAGTTCGACTAAGCGTTCGGTCAGCACCACGACCGTATCATTGACCTGCGCCACACTATTGATAGTATGGTTGACCACCTGGCCGACCTGTCCGGCAATCTGGTCAGCATGTTCAGCTACCGCCTTGAGGCTGGTCGTGCGGAGTGCAGTATCTTCGCTGGCGTTGGCAACACTAAGCGCACTGGACGAAATCTGCTCGGAGCGGTGAGTTAACTGTTGCATAGTGCTTATAATTTCGCGGACCGAACTTAACTGCTCGGTCGAACCGGCGGATTGCTGGCTGCTGCTGCTGCTTAAATCTTGAACCAGAGCTTGCAGGCTCTCACTGATGCGAACACCTTCGATAACTTGCCGCAGGTTAGTCAAAGCTAAATTTAGCACGTAAGCCAGTCTGCCAAGTTCGTCCCGGTTAATCACCTCTACCTGGCTACTTAAATTTCCCTGCGCTACTCTATCCAGATAAATCTGCATCTGCTCGATGGGTCGCCCGATACTGCGGCTGAAAAGTAGGGCCATGAGAATACTTAGAAGCAAGCAGACTACCGAACTTATGAATGCCCCAAAAAGACTCAATTGTTGCAAACTGGTTTTCTGATCGCCAAGCCGTAACTGGGCCTGTAGCTCAACCGCGTAAAACTGTTCGAGGTTATCAAAAGTGCTTCTGAACAGCCCGGCAAAAAAAGGCCATTCCTGTTGGGTCGCTTGCTGGCTGCCCAGACTTAGCAACTCACGCAACCGGCCCAGGTTTGTGACTATCTCGCGGTAATTGCCTGTAACACTTTCCAGGGCGTTAATACCTGCCGGGCTAAGTCGAGCATTGTCGGTGCGAAGCTGGCGTAAAATGTCGCTAACCTGACCGCCAAAATTATCGTTTACCGTGGTCTGACCAGTTACAAAAATTGCGTCTGCGTAGAGGTCGTTTTGAGCTTTGAGGGTACGTCGCAAAATTTGCAGGTTTTCCACCACCTGCGTTTTGCGGTATTGCTGGCTATCCAGTGAAGCTACCTCAATTTGCCCAGTCAGGATGACTACCGAATTTAATGAAAATAAAGTCAGGATCAAACCAAAGGAAAACCAGAGCTTACGGGAAATAGGCCATTGAAGACGCTGAACTCGAATTGTTAGCCATTTTAACATTAAGGTCGCCCTACTCGTTACTAAAACGCAATTTGTGGAAAGTAACACTATCCACCCACATTTAGCTTGTCGAACCGGTCTGGAGGTGTTGCTTTATAATACGTGGTAGCCTTCAAAATCAAAACTATTCCAGTGTTGGAAGTGCAAAGTGAGCAGAGTTAATTTCATTCTAATGAAACTGGATATAAAGTGGCATACTAACCGTATTTTACCTTGTATTGCTAAACTTTAGTTTAGCAATACAACCTTACGGTCTTCCTTACAAATTCATCCAAAACTATAAATATATTTTTATATCGATTAGACCGAGCTTGTCAATTTAGCAATATTAAGAAGATTAAAATGAGAAAACAGAAAGGGTTAATGCTTAGTCCCAAAAGCCCAACTCAGAAACGTCGGCAAGACCTGGCCCCAGGTGAAGGTAGTATGCGTGCCATTGGGAACCTCGACATAGACCATATCGAGAGGCTTCTGGTAGCCTTTAGCATTCAATTCGTCCATTAACTCGGTGGTATCCTGAATTGCATCTATCACGCCGTTGCCGTCGCGGTCGTCCGTTTCATCCTTCGTCCCGGCCTCGAACCACATTTTGAGGGCCGGTTTGACCGTACTCTCGCGCACAATTCGGTGCATGATCCGCGAGGATTGTTTGGCCGCAACGGTGCTGTCGTCGCTGCGCCACCAGAACGAGCCAGAAAAGACCCCTACTTTGCCAAAAACATCAGAATGCCGCCAGGCCAGGTCAAACGCCGACAGCCCACCCAGCGACCAGCCTATGATAGCCGTATTTTGCGGGCCGGTCTGAGTGCGATATTTTTGGTTGATCATTGGCATTACTTCGTTCAGCACAAACTGCGAATAAAGGTCGGCTTTGGCCCCTCGCCCGTTGGCATCCGGCCCGCCTGCCGTGCCATACTCGCTCATCCGACTCCCGGTTGCATACATTGCTACGACAATTACCTGTTCTATCTGCGCCGAGGTATACAGGTTTTCGAGGGTTTTTTTAAGCTCGACGCTCGTCATATCCTGACCGTCATTCGCGTAAAGCACTTTGTAACGAGAACCAGTCGCACTGGCGTAACCGGGTGGCAAAAATACGTCAATTGTGCGTTTGTTATCCAACCCTGGCGAGTAAAAATCTTTGAGGCTTTCGATAGTTACTGGCGCGGTCGGTTTTGGCGTTGGCGTAGTGAGGTCGGTTGGAACGGGTACGGCCCCGGTTGGGGCAACTGGCGCAGTTGTAGAAACTACCGTGGGAGAAGTGTTTGGGCTGACAGAATTTGGGGCGGTCGAAACCGTCGGGTTGTTATCGCTGCAAGCTGACATAAATAAACTCATCAGTACAGCCGCTCCCACAAGAGCAGCAGATTTAAAAAGCGAGCGCATAGTTGTGTTACCTCCTGACACCTGCCCGGCGGCTGGAACGCCAGACCAACCCGGCCACGATACCAAAGAGCAGCCAGGGTAATAAGGCCTGACTCAAACCTTCCCAGGAGAAAGGATACTGGCTGGCGGCAGGCACAGTTGGCGAAAGACCGGTTGTAACGGTCGTCCCGGTGGTAGTGTTGTTAGGGTCAACCGCCAGCCATTTGAGCAAAAAATTACCGTTTGCTCCAAATTTTTCGAGGCGACCCGCTCCCAGGTTTGTAATAAATACTTCGCCGGTATCGTTTACCGCTATCGCCTGGACGCCTTCATCTTCGGTCTGATTATCCCAATCTTGCCCGGCCCATTTGAGCAAAAACTGGCCGTTCGAGTCGAATTTCTGCACTCGCTTGCTTTCGACATCAAGTACATAAATCTGGCCGTTCTGGTCAACTGCCAGGGCTACCGGAACCTGAAACTGACCGTCGGCTGTTCCCATACTCCCCCACTCGCTCAGGAACTTGCCGGTGCTATCGAATTTCTGGATGCGATGGTTGCCCGTATCGGCCACGTACAGATTATTCTGGCGATCAACTGCCAGGCCCGAAGGACGGTTGAAGCGATTAGTGGCGGAGCCATAGCTACCCCATTTGCTCAAAAAATTTCCGGCCTTCTCGAACTTCTCAATACGGTTATTCTCGGTGTCGGCTACGTACAAAAACCCTTGCAAATCGAGAGCAATACCCTGAGGAGCATTAAATTTACCGTCTACCGTGCCATACCCGCCCCACTGAGCCTGATAACTTCCACTCTTATCCAGGACCTGCACGCGATTATTGCCGGTATCCAGCACATAAATATTACCCTGGCTGTCCAGGCTCAGGGCCGAGGGTCGGTCGAACTCGCCGTCGCCTTCACCTGCGCTACCCCAGCCATCAATTCGGGTGCCGAGAGAGTCGAACTTGAGTATCTGGCTGTTGTAAACATCTGTGACGTACACATCGCCCGCTCCATTCACCGCTACCCCTAGCGGAGATGAGGCCGTTCCACCGCCACCGTTAGCCCTGGCGGGAACCGACCCCCACAACAAACCCAGCAAAAGCCCGACCAGCCAGCCGTTACCAAAAACTCTTTTCAGAACTGGGGTCATGGCACCTCGTTTAGCCGGGTTTAGTGGTTAGACACTCACGCTTTTAAGATCGGCGATGACCTGTGGCAGCACTTCCAGCACGTAATCAATCTGGGCCTCGGTAGTCTCGCGGCCAAGCGTGAAGCGCACCGCCGTATGCGCCAGTTCTTCGGATAGACCCAGGGCGGTCAGGACGTGGCTTGGTTCTTCCGACCCGGCGGCACAGGCCGACCCGCTACTGCATAGAATACCGCGCTCTTCCAGGCCCAGCAAGATCGTCTCTCCCTGCACATCACGAAAACAAAAAGAAGCGTGACCGGGCAAGCGGTCAGGCGGTTCGGCTCCGGTCAGGATCGCTTCTGGCACCGCCGCCAGCACCCCGGCAATCAAGCGGTCGCGCAGGAAAGTCAGGCGTGGCCTCTCGTAGGGTAATCGTTCGGTTGCCAGTTTAAGAGCCGCCGCCAGCCCGATAATGCCGGGCAAGTTCTCCGTCCCGGCCCGCCGGTTACGTTCCTGGCTACCGCCCTGCATCTGGGCGGCCAGGGGCGTGCCGCGCCGCACGTACAGCAAGCCTACCCCTTTTGGCCCGTAAAACTTGTGGGCCGCCAGGGTCAGCAGGTCAACGCCCAAACTCTCGACATCCAGTGGAAGCTGTCCGGCAACTTGCACTGCGTCGGTATGCAGTGGCACGCCGTGAGCGCGGGCAATGCGGCTGATCTCGGCCAGGGGTTGCAAAGTACCAATCTCGTTATTTGCCAGCATCAGGCTGATCAGCCCCGTTTGCGGCCTGATCGCCCGTTCCACCTCTGCCGGGTCAACCCGCCCGGCCCGGTCTACCGGCAAATATGTCACCGCGTAGCCCTGTTCTTCCAGCCTCCGGGCGGTATAGAGATTAGCGTGATGCTCGATGGGGGTCGTGATCAGGTGGCGGCGTTCGGGTTGCCCCTGCACCGCCCAGCCTTCCAGCACTCCTTTGAGAGCCAGGTTATCGCCTTCACTCCCGCCACTGGTAAAAATGATTTCAGCAGACCGGGCATTGAGCAGTTTTGCCACTACTCCACGGGCTGTTTCCAGATCGCGGCTGTTGGCACTGGCCGGGCCGTAGGAGCTAGAGGAATTATAAAAACGCCGGGTAAAATAAGGCGTCATAGCCGCCAGTACCGCCGGGTCTAGCGGCGTAGTAGCGGCGTGGTCAAGATAAATCAGTTCATCCATAAGAGCCTACTGCTGTTTTGTCTTTTACTATTTTGTTTAGTAATTGTCTTAATTTTATTACAAACTTCAACTCTACGCCAGACCGGGCGCACTGAACTCGAAATCCAGGCCAATATCGAGAGCCGGAGCGGAATGAGTGAGTGCGCCAACCGAGATCAGGTCTACGCCACTCCGGGCAATTCCGCGTACCGTATCGAGGTTGACCCCGCCGGAAGCTTCGGTGATAGCCCGGCCTGCTATCAGGGCTACGGCCTGTTGCAAAACATCGGGTGGCATATTATCCAGCAAAATTACTTCGGCGCCCCCGTCCAGGGCCGCTTGAATCTGGTCGAGGCGGTCTACTTCGACTTCCACCTTGACGAGATGGGGCAACCGGGATTTTCCTTCTTTGAGAACATCTTCGAGGCGCAACCCGGCACTCGCCAGGGCCGCCAGGTGGTTATCCTTCAACATTACGCCGTCACTCAGGTTGCGCCGGTGGTTATACCCGCCGCCGCAGCGCACAGCGTACTTTTCCAGGTCGCGCAAAAGTGGGGTAGTCTTGCGCGTATCCACAATCCGGGCCGAGGTTCCTTCGATGGCCGAAATGTACTGGGCGGTCAGGCTGGCAATTCCACTCAGGCGTTGCAAGAAATTCAAGGCGACCCGTTCGCCTTTCAACAGACTTTGGGCCGACCCCTCGACCGTGGCAAAGGCTTGTCCCGCCGCCAGGCTTGCCCCATCGAGCAGAACCGGCTTGAATTTAACATCCCGGTCTACTGCTGCATAGACCGCCGCCGCTACTTCTATCCCGGCCAGCACTCCCGAATGGCGGGCCACGAAGCGGGCCGAAGCACGCAGGTTCGACGGTACAAAATAGTCACTACTCAGGTCGCCCCAGGCCAAATCTTCTTCCAAAGCGGCCTCGGTCAGCCGTCGCAAGGTCGCCCCGGTCATTTCTAGCCTTCGTTCGCCCTGTATAGTTGCCATCATCGTGCGGTCTCCTTCTCTTGCCAAATCAGTTATAGTCATAATTACCTTTACTCTTATTATAACATAGGCACGCAAGGGGTAAGCAATTATTTTGCTAGTATGTTTGTTTTACGAGGCTACGATTACAATCAGACTATGGTGAAAGCTGACCTTGTAACTTTGAGCGAAGTGGAGACAGAGTTGCAACAACTTTTGCAAAATCCAGAGATTGACTTTATACAGGCTCGTTTTCCGGCTGCCGGTTGCTTTGCTTGTCGGATTGAACGGGCTTAAAACGAGCAGGCGCACCCTGGCAGTCAAACGACATTAACCCGCAAGCTTGAATTACTGGTAAGCATAAAAAGTAAAATTCTGGCGTAAAAATAGCGTGTTTCGCTCCACGCTATTTTTGTTCTTATCGCAGGGGTCTGCTGCGCCGTATGTAAACCTCCCGCGTCCAGGTTTCCTCAACCTGGTAGCCCGACGGCTCGGCCAGACGTTCCTCGAAAGCTTTAAGGGCGGCATCGGCCAGACTTGTCGGCGGGCGTGAAACGGAACGATTGGCCGGTTTCTCACTTTTACCGGCTTTAGTCAAAAGTTCCATTCCCACCGCCAGGGCCAGGGCTGTCGCGCCTTTCGCTAACCGCTTGCCGTTCTCACTCTTGAGAGCCTGCGAAACTTTCGTACCGACTTTGCGGCTCAACGCGCCTACTTTCGAGGGCGGCGCGAGAGTGAGGTCAGGCTGCGAAGGAAGCGTAGCCAGAGCCGTTACATTTATCTGCACAATCTCAGGTTCAGGGACGGGACGGGCCTCAGCAGGGGCTTGAGCCTGGGCGGGAAGTTCAACGAAAGTTCCTTCCTGCGGCAAACTGGCTCCGCACTTACGGCAAAATGCATCGGCCTGATCGTACTCAAACTGGCATTTCGAGCAGCTAAACGGCATAAACATCTCCTTGAGCTAAAAATAACAAGCTGAGCAACCAGGTAATTATTGTATCATAAGAAAGACCAGCAAACACTGCAAGTAGAACTTATTCCGGGTAAAATAAACGGGTCAAGCGGTAATTTTTTGCATAAAACGATTTAAGCGACGGCGAGTGGGTAAGGCTGGAATTGCGCCGGGCCGGGTGACGGTGAAAGCGGCGGCGGCGTTGGCCCGGCGGCAAGCCTGGGTGAACACCTGGGCGGTAAGCCAGTCGAAACCAGCCCAACCGTCCGGCCCGCCCACAGTTTCTGCTATCAGGGCCGCCATAAATGCGTCACCTGCTCCGACCGTATCGGCTACCGGCACGGGTAGCCCGGCAATCCGCCCGTCGGTTGTGGCGGTGCGGTAGTAGCAGCCTTCGCGGTCGAGCGTGACGACCAGGGCTTTAAGGTTGGGCCGCCATAGCTCGTCGGCAGCCCTTTCGAGGCTTGTCTGGCCGGTTAGAAAAGCCAACTCGTGCCGGTTTAGTTTGACGAGATCGCTTTGCTCAAGTGGAGCCAGCATTGCGGCCCGCGCCTCGGCCTGACTCGGCCAGGCCGGAAGGCGCATATTTACGTCGTAAAAACAGGGTATGGCGGCGGTACGAGCCTGGTCAAGCACAGCCCAGAAAACCGCCGCGCTAGGCGAAGCCGCCAGCAGGAGCGAACCATACTGCAAAGCACATGCCTGAGCCACCTCCGGCAGGGCGACTTCGCTCACTTCCAGGCTACGTTCGGCACTAGGGTAGCGCAAAGAATGATAGCGCATTTCGCCGGTAGCGAGATCTTCGACCCAGGCAAAAGCTACCCCGGTCGGAGCGGAACCGCCGATCACCAGGCCCGAAATATCCACCCCTTCCCGACTCAGACAGTCGCGCAGGAAATAGCCGAACGGATCGGCTCCAACTTTGCCTAAAAAAGCCGCAGGCAGTCCCAGGCGGGCCAGGCCAACCGCCACGTTCGCCGCCGATCCACCGGCAAACTGCCGCAAAAGGCTGGCCTCGCTTAGCTTTTGGCCCTGCCGGACCGGTAGAATGTCTACCAGAGCTTCACCCAGGCAAAGTACCGGCGAGCTTGCACGATTTTTAAGGTTAAAAGGGAATTTTTGCATTCTTTTTATGATCTGCCATCCGCTCGTCCCGATCCTGTTAGACCGGCAGGTGAAGGGCTAAAGGCAACATTGGAGCGCACAATATATTTAGGCAGCTTTTAAGCCTGGTTGACAATAAATTGTAGCACAAAAGCCCGGCGATGACCGTCGTTTTGGCCGAAAAAGCGTTGACGATGCTGAACAAATATGTTATATTATATATGGAAAGACGGTGGATAAGACGGTTTTTCTAAGCTCCGTACTCTTCCCCTCGCCTCACCTTGCGGGTTGGTCTAGCCCGGATTTGCTAAGTACCATCTAGCAGAGTATTAGAAACCGCAACCAGACGTTCCCCTGTGGGACAGAGATTTAGTGAAAAATTCGTAGCCGTTACCAATAATCCCAGCCAAAAAGCTCCACCCACTCGTCCGGGTAGGGGCTATCGTCTTATACTTAAACCTTTGTTTTAATTTAGTATTTTACCCAAGTTGACTTTGATTTTGTTGACATTGACTTTATTGAAAGGAGTCTACCTATCAGCAAGAACCTACGTGTGAACGAGCGCATCCGAGTGCCGGAGGTGCGTGTGATTGACGAAAACGGCGAACAGGCCGGAGTAATGAAAACCCGTGATGCCCTGGCAATCGCCCGTAACCTGGGCCTCGACCTGGTGGAGGTTGCGCCCAATGCCCAACCGCCGGTTTGCCGCCTGCTCGATTACGGCAAATATCGCTACGAACAGGGTAAGAAAGAAAAAGAAGCCCGCAAGAGCCAGAAGGTAATTGTAATCAAAGAAGTGCGTTTGCGTCCCAAGATTGACGACCATGACCTGGAAACAAAAGGCAAACAGGCCCGCGGCTTCCTCGAAGAAGGCCATAAAGTCAAGATGACGGTGGTATTTAAAGGGCGTGAGATGGCTCACCAGGACATCGGGCGCGAAGTGTTGAACCAGATGATTGATATGCTCAAAGACGTGGCGACTATCGAGTCTACCCCGCGTGTCGAAGGCCGCAATATGAACATGATGTTGATCAAAGCTCCGGCTAAAACCGGCAACATTGCCTCCTCCGAGCCGCGCCCGCCTCGCCCGGCCCAATCTCAGCCATCTGCTCCCACCCCGCCTGCTCGACCCCCGGAGGTTCCGCCGACCAACGGCAGTTCCGCGCCTGACAATGCTACTCCTCCGGCAGACTCACTCCCGGACGACCCGGCTTCGGTCTAGCCTTCGGCAGTTTGCGGTCAGCCCGGTTTCGACGTGAAAGACACACCAAAAAGCACCCTAGAGAAGGGTGCTTTTTGGTGTGTCTTTTTGAAATAAGACTGGTTCTTAATGGCCTCCTCGATGTAGGACTAACGATAAGCCTCGGCTTGCAGGTTGAACAATTCGGCGTAACGACCACCGAGAGCCATCAGTTCGAGGTGCGAACCTTCCTCCTGTAAGATGCCGTCCTCGATTACAAAGATGCGGTCGGCCAGGCGCACCGTGCTGAAGCGATGCGAGATAAAGATCGCCGTCTTGCCCTGGGTCAACTCTCGGAATTGCGAGAAAACTTCGTATTCGGCGCGGGCGTCCAGCGAACTGGTTGGCTCGTCCAGCACCAGGATGCGGGCATCCCGGATAAAGGCACGGGCCAGGGCAATTTTCTGCCACTCGCCGCCGCTAAGCTGTGTTCCCTCGTTGAACCAGCGTCCCAGCATGGTGTCGTAGCCGTTGGGTAGCTTCTCGATCACGGCGTTTGCGCCACTTTTGGCGGCGGCTTGCTGCACCAGCGTCGTATTCTCGATCTGGCTTAACTGGCCGATCCCGATGTTAGCCTGGGCCGACATGTAATAAGTAACATAATCCTGGAAAATTACCCCCACCTGGGCGCGTAAATCGGCCAGGTCGTACTCTTTGATGTTACGCCCACCGATCAAGATTTCGCCTTCGTCCGGGTCATAAAGCCGATTGAGCAGCTTGACCGTGGTAGTTTTACCGGCCCCGTTCCGCCCAACCAGCGCGATTGCTTCACCCACGCCGATTTTGAAGCTGATGTTTTTGAGGGCTGGTTCGGTCTTGCCAGGGTAGGTGAAGCTGACATTGCGAAACTCGATGTCCAGACCGCGAGAGGCCGGGCCATCGTAACCTTGCACCGGCACCGGATGGGCGGGCGAGGTAATCTTCGGTTCGTACTCCAGGAAATCAAACAGCGTGCTGACGAACAGGTTATTCTCGTAAGTGCTTGAAATTCCGCTCAGGATGCCCTGAAAGGATTGTCCAACTTGCAGGGCGGCCTGGGTAAACAGGGTCAGGTCGCCCAGAGTAATCCGCCCGTTTACGGCTTGCAGAGCCACGTAAAGGTAGATCAAAGCGTTCGCAACGAGGCTAATTGTCTGCCAGAGGAAGTTTGTCACGTAACGCCGTATCAGAATACCCTTGTTTTCAAGGTAAAACTTGTTTGCCAGCGTGCGGAAACGGCTTACGAAGAAATCGCCCAGGTTAAAGAGCTTGACCTCTTTGTTAAAAGTATCCGTCGTCATCACGTTCTCGAAATAGCTCATCTGGCGACGTTCGGGCGACTGGCGGCGCATCCGTTGATAGCCGATCCACCCAAAGCGGCTATCGGCGATGAAAGCCGGGATTGGCACGACCAGAGCTACCAGCGCAATCCACCATTCCAGGCGTACCAGGAGGAAAATCATCGAGAGAAAGGTGATTAACGTTCGCACCAGATCGAAGGTCTGCGAAACCATCGAAACAGGTCGGAATGAAGCTTGTTCCTGAGCCTGGCGCAACTTGTCGTAAAATTCAGGGTTCTCGAAAAAGGATAGATCGAGCGAGTTGGCCTTTTCCATCACCATCAAACGCACCCGGTTAGAAACTTGCTCTTGCAAGAGTTGCTGAGTGATGTTGCTGGCCGTTCCCAGGAGGGTCGTGACGACCGTGATCAGCAGTTGGAGCAGTACGAGCCAGATCACATCGGATACCGGGCCGTTGCGGGGCGGCAGAGCCGCGATCACGCTGTCAATTACCAGTTTCGTCACCCAGGCACTGGCGGCAGGAGCAAACCCACGGATCAGGGTAATCAGACCGAGCGCGAAAGTATAACCGGCGTGGGTAGACCAGACCAGCCGCGAAACTCGCGGTAAACTGCTAAAAGCCTCGAAGACCATCCTGAACTTGAAACCATCTTCTGTGCTGAGGCGTTTCTTGCCGCCTCCCCCTCCTCTGGATGGGCTACTCCCGGAGCCATCGCCTGGTGGGTGCATGCCATCTCCTATCGGTGCATTTATATTTCTCATGAATAACAATTCTTTCTGATGTATAAGTCGGCAAAAGGTCGGCCACGGAAGGGCCAACGAGCATATGTTTTATGTAAAGCAAGGTTGGATAAAAGGAGGAATAAAAAAACCGGGCTTAGACTAGAGGAGAATGGCGGAGAGGGAGGGATTCGAACCCTCGATAGCTGTTTAGGCTATAACCGCTTAGCAGGCGGCCCCATTCGACCTCTCTGGCACCTCCCCACTCGTGAAAGATGTCCTCCAGTGTTATCGCACGGCTTTTTTATTGAGTTAATGACTGATCAAATGGCGGGTGTTGAGGGAATTGAACACCCAACACTTTCGGGAGACTGTTTTCAAGACAGCTTACTAAGCCAATTCGCGTACCACCCGTTTGGCTCGGCCCTGGCACACTGCTATCGCCAGCCACGAACTAGCCGAATTATACCTTTTAACCAGGGCAATGTCAACCGAAAAATGTAGCACAGGTTATTTTTGAAGAGACCCGTTCTCGCCAGTTTTTGAATTCTAGCCTATTACAAATAATTGTCCCACATGGGTAGTGAAAAGACAATTTAGCATCGGTAAAGATTTGCATGTTTTTTTATAATGTGATACTATTGGCGAAATTAGCCAGGGAAATACTTGGTACTAACTATTCTGCAATCGGCCCGGCTTACACGACCGAGTGTTATTTAGAAGCGATAGTCGCCCAAAAGGTGTTTGTCTGCGGCCTCTCTTCTGCTAAAACTTAATTTAGCAAATTAAGAGCATCCCCCCACAGTAGGGCTGCCGTAAAACAAGACGCTTTGGTTTCGCGGCTGAGTGTACTAGCTTATTGTATTAACATCTCTCCGCCAGTCTGACGCAAAAGAATAACCTGTTACAATAATCTGGCCGTTGGTGCAGGGTGCGACGTTTTTGTATAAAATTATCAAGTGTTTCGCCCGGTTGGTAGCGCGTAGTCTACGGCTATTTCTAACAACAAAATAGTTTAAAAGGGCGGGGAAATGACGGCATTACTGGAAGTTAAAAATCTTAAAACGCAATTTAAAACCAAAGACGGTATTGTGCGGGCAGTTGACGATGTTTCGTTTACCATAAACCGGGGCGAAACACTAGGGGTGGTCGGAGAAAGCGGAAGCGGCAAAAGCGTCACGGCCATGTCCGTGTTGCGGTTGGTGCAATCGCCCGGCAGCATTGTTGGCGGCGAAATCTTATTTGAAGGGCGCGACCTGCTCCAGCTTAGCGATAAAGAAATGCGAAAGATACGTGGCAAGGAAATCTCGATGATTTTCCAGGACCCGATGACTTCGCTAAACCCGGTGCTGACAATTGGCCGCCAGTTGAGTGAGCCTCTGACGACTCACCTTGGCCTGACCCGTGATCAGGCCCGCAAAGAGTCGGTTGATCTGCTCAAGATGGTCGGTATTCCAAATGCCGCCGAGCGGATTAAAAGCTACCCGCACCATTTCTCAGGTGGCATGCGCCAGCGCGTGATGATTGCAATGGCCCTGGCCTGCCGACCTAAAATGGTAATTGCCGACGAACCAACCACCGCTCTTGACGTGACGATCCAGGCTCAGATTTTGGAACTTTTGCAAAAACTGCAAGCGGAAACCGGCACTGCCGTGATGTTAATCACCCACGCCCTGGGAGTAGTGGCAGGCATGGCCGACCGCATCCAGGTGATGTACGCCGGGCATATCGTGGAAACGACTACCAGCGACGAACTGTTTGCCAACCCGCGCCATCCTTACACGATGGGCCTGCTGAAATCCATCCCCCGCATGGATGAAACCCGGCGGGAAAGACTGCAACCGATCCAGGGTTCGCCCCCGGATATGCTCGACCTGCCGATGGGTTGCCCGTTCGTCTCTCGTTGCGAGTACGCCGTGCCGGAGTCGGAGACTTCCGTGCCGAACCTGCGCCAGGTTCCGACCGTTAACGGAAGCGGCGAAGTGCCGCACCTGGTAGCTTGCTACGCCGAGGTTCATCTGGGCGACCCGCCTCGTAAAATTGCGCCGGAAGCTTTACCCGAAGAAGAGCAGGTAGCCCTGGCCGAAAGTCCAACCAATGTAGTCAGCGACCGACCTACGAAGGCCAGCTAAATTATAGATAGTAAAGGCTTTTTAGACCGCTTGAATTTACTTTTAGGGGAGTAGGCAGGGATGAGCGAGAAGAATCTAAACGAAACAGGGGTCAGGCCGGACGCCCGCGTGAGGCCGGATGCTAAAGCCGTCCCGACTGCTTTTGGAGCGGCTGATGGCGGTTCGCCCGATATAGACCCTAACGCAATCCTGACAGTGCGGAACTTAGAGATGCACTTTCCGATTACGCAGGGTATTCTCTTTCAGAAAAAGGTCGGAGCGGTACGAGCCGTAGACGGCGTTAGTTTTGATGTGAAGCGCGGTGAGACACTAGGGCTGGTCGGCGAGTCTGGCTGCGGCAAATCTACGACTGGCCGCACGATTTTGCACCTGAGCAAAGCTACCGGCGGGAAATTTTACTTCGATGGGCAAGACATTACTAACCTGAACGGCGCAAATCTTAAAAATGTTCGCCGCAATATGACGATGATCTTCCAGGACCCGTATGCCAGTCTCAACCCCCGTATGACCGTGGGCAACATTATTTCGGAGCCTTTGATCATTCACGGCATCGGTTCGGCCAAAGACCGCCAGAGTCGGGTGCAGGAGCTACTGGAAGTAGTCGGCTTGAGCCGCTTTTACGGCAACCGCTACCCGCACGAATTTAGCGGCGGACAACGCCAGCGCGTCGGGATTGCTCGCGCTCTGGCCGCGTCGCCTTCCTTTATCGTGGCGGACGAGCCGGTTTCAGCCCTGGATGTGTCAATTCAAGCTCAGGTGGTGAACCTGCTGGAAGATTTGCAGAACCGCCTCGGCCTGACTTACCTGTTTGTCGCTCACGACCTGTCGGTAGTGCGGCATATCAGCGACCGGGTAGCCGTGATGTACCTGGGCAAAATTGTCGAACTGGCCGACCGCGACACGATTTATAAATCGCCCGGTCATCCGTATACCCGCGCTTTGCTCAGTGCCGTACCCATTCCCGATCCGCGGGCTGAAAAGCGGCGCAAACGCATTATTCTGACCGGCGATGTGCCGTCGCCGGTCAATCCGCCGCCCGCCTGCCGTTTCCACACCCGCTGTCCTCTGGTGCAACAAATTTGCAAAGAGCAGGAGCCGGAATTCCGGGACATCGGCGGAGGCCACCGGGTAGCCTGTCACTTCGCGGAAGATGTCGCCAGTGGCAAACTGCTAATGGCAAAATAGAAATCATCCCGGTAGCCCGGCAGTTTCCGAGGCTCAGGGCTACCATTTTTATCCGTTTCAACCGCAGTTTTGGTTCTAGTTGATCTGGCCCGGCCAGGTTAACACCTTTTAAAGGTTCCAATCACAATAAAGCTAACGCGCTAAATTGGATTGAAACTAACCGTTGAGAAGTAATTAAGGAGAGATTAACAGATGCGTAAAAAGCTACCTTTGTTGGTAGTGTTGGTCATGCTAACGGCTCTACTCTTGGCCGCTTGCGGTGACAACACTGCTACCACTGGCACGGCGGCCACTACAAGTGCTGCTGCAACCACGAGTGCTGCCGCAACTACGGCTGCAATGACGAGTGCCGCCCCAACTACGGCTGCAATGACGAGTGCTGCCCCAACGACCGCGGCTGTGACTACGGCTGCCCCAACGACCGCGGCTGCCACAGGCAACCCCACCAATCCCTTCGCTTTGACCGCGTTGCCGGCTCTAGCCGCTTCGACCGGCTCGAAGGGCGGCAAGTTCACCAACGTCAGTCTGGCCGGTGAACTGGCTCCTTCGATCCACCCTTACCCCAGCGCGACCGACTATAGCGATTCGGTTTTGCAGGTTGATGCCCTCGTTCACGACGGTCAACTGGTAGACTACGACTACGTAACCCTGAAATGGGGTCTGCGTTTGGCGAAGGACATCAAAGTATCTGCCGATAGCAAGACTTTCACCTTCACCCTGAAGGATGGCGTCAAGTGGAGCGATGGTTCGCCCCTGACCGTTGAGGACTACCAGGTAGCCTTCGATAACGTTAGCAAAGGCGATCCCAACGACAAAGACGGCAACTACTTCGTCGGTCTGGACGACTTTAACAAGCTGAAAGTTACCAGCGACAAAACCGCTAACACCATCACCGTCGTTTTAGACGATGTATACGCGCCTGACCTGGCCCTGTCCTACATCAATGCTCTTTTGCCGGTGAAAAAAGCCCTGTGGGACGGCAAGCCGTTCTACGATGTCACCAAGAACCCTGAAATCTTGAAGCCCACCGTGGTGCTGGGTGCTTACACCGTCGAAAGCTGGGATGCCAAAGCCCAGGGTACGCTGAAGGCGAACCCGAACTGGTGGCGTGGTCAACCTAACTTCGACCAGGTAGTGTTCAAGCCGGGTTCGGCTTCGACTGTAGTTGAGTCGGTCAAGACCGGCCAGGCTGATTTCACCTGGAACATCCCGGCAGCCCAGGTTGCCGCCGCCAAGAACGACATCAACGTGCCAGAGTGGACCGCCGTGAACGGCTCGTACCGCTTCATCGAGTACAACACTCGCCGCGCCCCGATGAACGACAAGGCTTTCCGCCAGGCTCTCAATCAGGCGATTGACCGGGACAATCTGGTCAAGCTGGCTGAAGTTGGTCTGGGTGTGAAGGTAGATACTTTCTTAAGCCCGGACAACAATTTCTACAACAAGAGCCTTCAGGGCTACAAGTTTGACATTGCCGCCGCCAAGAAAACCCTGGCTGACGCTGGCTACAAAATGGACGGAGCCAATCTCGTCGGTAAAGATGGCAAGCCGATAACAGTCACGGTGATTTTCCCGACTTCCAGCAATCCACGCAAGTTGATTGCGACCTACTTGCAGCAGCAGTTGAAACAGCTTGGTGTCACGGTGAACGTGGACGGCAAGGAGTTCAATGCTTACCTGGACCAGTTGGTCAAGAAGAAAGATTTCGACATCTCTCTCTCGACCGCCGGTGGTGGCTTCCCCGACCCGGATTCCTTCAAGAGCAGCATCATCACAGAAGCGGCTGGCGGTAGCCAGAACAACAGTGGTTACTCTAACCCCCGCCTGGATGAACTGTTCAAGACCGGCGGCAAAGAGCTAGACCCGACCAAGCGCAAGGCCATTTATGATGAAGCGCAGAAGATTATCAACGATGACTCGCCGGTATTCTTCCTGTACGACATCAACAACTGGACTGGCTTATCCAAAAAGGTTACGCCGATCATTCCTACCAAGTCCACCAATCTCTACGCCAACGACATCATTACTCGCTGGAGTTTCGCTAACCAGTAGTTAAAATAAGGTTTAAGTGGTTCCGACAAACGCCGGGACCACTTATCCAGAGCTTTAACTCGTCCTAAATATTTCCCCGGTCTGTGCTTCTGGCATAAGACCGGGGAAATTTGAAAACAAAATTCTTTCGTTAGTAATTAAAATCTATAGAGCGAGAAAAAAGATGCAGCGGTTTATAATTCGCAGGGTACTTCAATCACTCCTTTTGCTATGGGCTGTAATGAGCTTGAGTTTCTTGCTGGTCAACATCGCCCCTGGTGGGCCGGATGCCGCCCTGACCCAGAACCCAAAACTTAATGCTCAACAAAGAGCGGCGATCCGAGAAGGCTACGGTCTGAATAAACCTCTTTACGAACAGTACGGCATCTGGATGAGTCGCGTTTTAACTTTCGATTTTGGTAAATCTTATACTAATCCTGCCCCGGCTATTCAACAGGTGGGAGATCGGCTTTTGCCTACCGCCGAGTTAGGTCTGGTGAGCTACTTAATCAGTATGCTGGGTATTCCGCTCGGTATTTATGCGGCCCGGCGTCGAGGTAAATTAGGCGATAATTTGGTGAGGTTTATAACCGTGCTGGGCAGTTGTATGCCGGTCTGGTGGCTCTCACTGATGGTTATTATTTTGCTGGCAAATACAGTCAAGTGGTTTCCTCAAGGGCAGGGAACTGGCGGTATTGGCCCCTGGTTCTTAAATCTGATCATACCAGCGGCTCTGCTCTCGACCGGAACGCTGATTGCTTTCACCCGCTTTGTACGAGCCGAAACACTCGAAGTCCTCAGCCAGGATTACGTGCGGACGGCCACGGCTAAAGGCTTGCCCGCCCGTGAAATAGGACGCTGGCATGTATTGCGTAATTCGCTGATCCCGATTGTAACGCTACTGGGCTATTTTTTGCCATCCCTGGTGGCCGGTGCAATCATCACCGAAACGATTTTCCAGTGGCCGGGTATGGGCCAGCTTTATTTCAAAGCCGCTTCGGGCCGGGATATGCCGGTGCTGTTGTGTATTCTGTACATCAGTACGATCCTGACGATTGTAGGTAACTTACTGGCCGACATCGGTTACGGACTGGTAGACCCACGGGTGCGCTACAACTAGAGGTCGAACCGAGAGAGTAGGAGCATAAAAGGCCGTAGGGGATAGGTTTAGTGATTAGAGGAATACAAGTACAATGAGCCAGACAGCAATTGATAATTTTTCAGCCGCCAGGGCTGCAAACCAGGAGCGTCGCCGCAAATCCGCCTCACGCGGCTATTTTGCCACTTCGTTCAGACGCTTCTTCAGCAACAAGATTAACCTGGTGGCCCTGTTTGTTTTTACTATCATCACCATAGTCTGTTACAGTGCCCCTTTCATCACGGCCAACGTGATCAAGCAAGACCGGGATACGATTGACTTTAATATCCTGTCTCAAGGTTTGCAGCCTCCTGTCGGGCCGGGCATAGCCGGGCATATCCTGGGTACAGATGAGCTAGGACGCGACCTGCTGGCCCGCGTGCTGTATGGGGGCCAGGTTTCTTTAAGCGTAGGCTTCTTGACGGCGATAATTTCGGTCTTCCTGGGAACTGCGTTAGGGTTAATATCGGGCTTTTTTGGCGGCTGGGTGGACGATGCGGTAAACGCTCTGGTGCAGATCATCCAGAATATTCCCAGTCTGTTCCTGCTGATCATTCTTTCGCTCTTTTTCAAGCCGGATGTGCTGGTCCTTTCGATTATTATCGGGGTGATTAGCTGGACGGGCGCAACCCGGCAGGTGCGCGGTTCGGTGCTGAGTTTGCGGAGCCGGGACTATGTAGATGCCGCTCGTGTAATGGGAGCTAACAATCTACGTATCCTGGGCGTCCACATCTTCCCGAATATCGTTTCGATCATGCTGACGGTAGCTGGTTTTGATATTGTAGGGGCGATGCTAGGGGAATCGGGCCTGAGCTTTTTGGGCTTTGGTATCAGTATTCCGGTACCAAGCTGGGGTAATATGCTCTCCGACTCGCAGCTTTACATCACTTCGGCTCCCTGGATGGTTTACGCTCCGGCCCTATCCTTCTTCGTGACCGTCCTGTGCGTCTACTTGATCGCCGACGGTCTGCGCGATGCTTTCGACCCCCGCCTGAAAGAGAAATCTTAGTAGGGCTTGCTGTAGATATACTCCGACAACGAGAAATAGAAAAGACGGCCTAAAATTTATCTTTAGGCCGTCTTTTCTATTTCTCGGACTGTATTAAAGCTCTTTTAAGCTAAAATCAACCCGGTCATAAATTTTTTGAGAGGCATCTCAAGATTGAGGGCGGGCAGGGAAAGAACCTCGTCCAGGCCACTGTAGCTTTCGAGCGTCCATTTTTTAGTGGTTATGCGCTGGTAGAAGCGAATTAGCACCTGATCTTGCTCGATTAAAATATAATTTTGCAGCGAAGGCAGGTCGCGGTACAGGTCGAATTTCCGACCCATGTCGTAAGCATTAGTCGAGTTAGAAAGCACTTCCACGAGCAGTATCGGGTTGGTTATAATGTCAGGCCGAGCCTGGAAATATTCGACCGGGCCACAAACCACCGAGACATCGGGGTAGGTGTAAAGACCGTTTGGCTCGACCAGAACCTTTACATCGCTGTTAAACGCTTCACAAGAATTACCGGCCAAAGCGAAATTTTGCACCGCATAAAAATTCCCTGCGATCCGGGCATGATTAGTGCTTCCTCCGGCCATCGCAATAATTTCACCCTGGAAATACTCGTGTTTATCCAGAGCGACCTCTTCCTGCGCCAGGTACTGTTGAACTGTGATAAGAGACTTGGCTCTTAAAGTTATATTAGCCGCTTCCCACCAGAACTGACAAATTCAGGCTATTTTCTAAGAGGCCCGCCACCGTTACCTGCCCCGGCCCCGCCGCCAGTATTACCGCCACCGTTGGAACCGCCATTGCCCATAGGCCGGGTGTACTGAGAGGTAGCCGGTATCATTCCGCCAGTTCGGGAGTCGTCGCCGATGAAGAAGTTGGCTTCGGAAGTAGGCGGGCCTTCTTTGCGGGCTTCGATCTCCCACCAGCGCAACAACTGGTCATTGTTGAGGCCCAGAGTTTCGCGGATCTGACGCTGGTTTTCGGCCAGTTGCAAGCGCATGGCGTTTTGCATATCGGCCCGTTTCTGAGCATTGAGAAATATCTGGGTAGCTTCGTCCAGATTGATATTGTTTAGCTTGACCTGGGTAACTTCGACGCCGTATTTGTTGGCTTCTTCGTTTACCATATCGCGGATAATATTGGCAATCCGGCGCAGAGCAAAGCCATCGTTGCCGTAGACGTCGCGGGCCAGATTAATCATCGAAAAATAGTCCTGCATAATCGCCAGGGTGTCTCGTTTGACCTTTTCCTGCCAGTTATCTACATTATAGACGGCGTTGAAAACATCTTTTTCTTTAACCTGAATGCGGTTCCACTGGATTACCGGCACGGCGTTCATATTGCTGGCCTGGCGGAGGGGAACTTTGCGAGGCTGGTAGCGAGAGACGCGGTAACTTAAATCCATATCGAGCGCGATTTCGATAGCGTTGTGGGTTGTTACCGTATCAGCGTGAAGAGTAACACTAAACTCTTGTAATTCGACCAACGCCCGCACCCGGTCAAGCGGCATGAGGAAATGACGACCTGGATTTAAGACGCCGCGAAACTCACCGGCCCGCTCGACTACCGCCACCGAACCTTCCGGCACGATCTCGAAGCTACGGGAGACGAATACAAACGCCCCGGCCACCAATCCCACAATAAAAACTGTAAAACATAAAACAGGTAAGAAATCCATAGATTTTCTCTTCGCCCTCGCCGTCAGCGCACTTCTTTTGACTCTGCTAGAAAGCTTGCAATGCGTGTACCAAAAGTAGACCCGTTTGTAGTTACGTCAAGTCGTTGTCTTATTTTACCACATTTAGGCAAGAGGTAGGAGGGGCAAATCGAGCCTAGCGCAAAGTTTGTAGGGCGGCATCTATCGCCTCGCACAGGGTACATTCTGCGCCGCGCTGGTGGGGAGTCGCGTGACGAGCGCGTTTGAGCGGTTCGAGGGCGGCCCGGTCGCCCAATTGACCCAGCGAGAGCGCGGCGGCGGGTGGAACCAGGGCGTGTGGATCGCGCAGCGCGGCGACCAGGGCCGGAACCGCCCGCCGGTCGCCCAGATTGCCCAGAGCCTGAGCCGCATAGCGTCGAACCATCCAGGCCGACCCCTTCTGGCCCTGGCCGAAAACCAGTCCTTCTACCAGTGCATCGAAAGCGGCAGGCGAATTGTACCGTGAGAGCGCGGCGGCGGCTTCTTCACGTACCATCAGGTCGGGGTCTTGCAAAGCTTCGAGCAAAGCCGGGAGGGCGCAGTCGTCGCCAAGATTACCCAGAGCGCGAGCAATGTCCCGACGAACCACCCGGTCAGGCTCGCTTCGTAATGCCTCGGCCAACTGTGGAGCCACTGGTTTTCCTGCTCGGCTTGCCAGACTCCGCGCCGCCGCTCGGCGGGTCAATAAGGGTTGGGCAGCTTCGAGCAAGGCGGCTAAGCCTGCCCAATCACGCCGGGCTTCAAACTCCTGCACAACCTGGGCGGGAGTAGGATTGTCCCTAAAACTACTCTGGGCCATAATTACCTCATCCTACGCCGCGCTGCCCCTGTGTTCGTGTTTAGAACTTGCGCGTCGGGCCAACTCCCTCACGCTCGGAAACCGAAGGCTCCGGCGGTAGACCTGGCGCGACCGCCGATTTGTTCCGGTTCCGCAGCTTGCGGAAAGATTCAGCTAGCTTTTCCCGGTTCTCCCGTTCTTTGAGGATGTGCCAGGCCGGAGGAGCCACCGAAATTAGAATGATTAAAACGATGATTGGCAGAATGTATTTGTCCACATCTTCGGGCGGAATGCTGCTACCCAGGAAATAGCCCAAAAGGGTAATACCAACCGTCCACAGGAAGCCGCCCACGACATTAAAAGATAGAAAAGTAGCGTATTTCATCCGGCCTACACCCGCGATAATCGGCACGAAAGTACGTACAATCGGGATGAACCGGGCCAGGATGATCGTTTTACCGCCGTGTTTCTCGTAGAAAGTTTGAGCGCGGACTACGTGATCCTTATGGAATAATAGCGAATTTTCCTTGTTGAAAATGCGCGGCCCAACCTTTTGTCCAAACCAGTAGCCGACCGTATCGCCAACCACCGCCGCGATAAAACAAAGGATGATCAAAAGCCAGATGTCGAACAAGGGTTTGCCATCGGCCTGCTTCAAGAGTGCGCCTGATGCTACCACGCCCGCCGTAAAAAGCAGGCTGTCGCCTGGCAAGAAAAAGCCGATCAACAGGCCCGATTCGGCAAAAATAATAAAGACGATCCCGGCATACCCAAAGGTTTTGAGCAGGCTTTGCAAATCAAGAAACCCGCCTGCTGCAACCACAGGTTGCATTAACTCCACTAAATTCACGAACTTCTCCTATACTGCTCTGGCGGCTTGCTCCAGCCACCGCTACTACGATAATTTAGTGAGACGGCTTCAACGACGCTCCCATGTCTGATAACCGATAGATAAGTAACACACTTTGACGGCATTCTATCATCTGGCTCCGTCCGGCGCAAACAAACCCAGGCTTCTTTTAAAGCCTTCCACGCTAATCTTGTTTCTTTCCAGCGTCCTACTTCTTCTTACTAAAAAGATATAAAACGGCCCCGATTAAGATGATGCTCCAATACGAAATTACCCGGTCGAGGATCGTGACCGACCCGGCCAGGTTCTTTTCGACCCCGAAAGTTGTCAGGACGAAAACCATCGTGCCTTCTACCGCCCCTAGCCCTGCCGGGGTAAAGGGAATCGTGGTCAGGAGCGAGCTTGCCAGGGCGATAAAGACCACCACCGACAGCCCCAGATTGATGTTTAACCCTTGCAAGACGAAATAAAGCCGCGCTCCTTCGCACAGCCAGACCAGAGTAGTCAGGGCATAAAGTTTTAGCTGGGTGCTGCTGCGAAAGGAACTGACGGTACCCTGTTGAAAGCGGTGGAAGAAGTCCCGATACCGCACCGGAACGAGTTTTTCGATCTGGTGCGGGTAGAAACGCAAGGCCACCAACCCGACGATAATCAGCCCCACCAGGATCAAACCGAAGACAAACACTATCGAGATGTCGCCCAGTTTGCGCTCGACCTTAGAAAAAGCCACCAATCCGCCCGCGCACAGCAGCCCGAACAGCACCAGTACATCGGCGATGCGTTCGGCAAAAATCGTCCCTAGTGTGCGGCTGAAGCTGGCGCGAGAATTTTTCTTCAACAGGTAGCCCCGGTAAGCGTCGCCTAGCTTGGCCGGAACGAGGCAATTGACGAACCAGGATAAAAAGAGAATTTCGATCAGGCCGGGTAGAGGCGGCAATTCAACACCGTGTTCCCGGTCGAACCCGGCATTTTGTAAGAGTAGCCGCCAGCGCACTCCCCGCACCACAAAAGCCAGATAATAGATGCCAAAAGCCGCCACCAACCAGAGCGGTTGCACCCGTAAGATGTTATCCCAGATGGCCCCAAAATCTACTTTAACGGTCAGGACGAAAAAGATGATAATTGCAAAGCTGATGGCAAAGCCCAGCAGAGTTTTGAAGTCGAACAACCGCGCCCGTAGTGAAATAGGAGTTACTGGCTCGTTCGATTCGGTTTCGGCAAATTCGGGGTCAGGCCGTTCGGACAGAAGCGGTTCTCCGCCATCGGCAGCAAAATAAGGAGCTTCTTTTGAATCTTTTAAATTTGAAACGCGGCCTGCCGACCCCGGCGATAGGGCTGGCGTTGGGTCTGCCTGGACTTCGGGTGAAGCTGAAGCATCAGGATCGGGTGCTGCCGCCAAATTAACCTCACTTTTATCAGGAAATTCAAAAACCATTAATCGCGGCCCTCACGTTCGTACCACTCGAAAAACCGGGCGTAACCCTCGGCAAATGGAGTGTGCGGCTCGAAATCGAGCAGCCGCCGAGCCTTCGCTATATCGGCGTAAGTGATCGCCGGTTCGGTAGCAGGTCGTTCCAGATGCACAATTCGGGCCTCTTTGCCCAGGGCGGCTTGGGCCGCTCGGATCAAATCCATTTCGGTGTGGGTCTCACTGTTGCCCAGATTTATAATTTCCCACTCGAAAGGACGGTCGAGCGCGGCCAGAATACCTTGCACCGTATCGCCAATGTAAGTCCAATCTCGCCGTCCCGACCCATCGCCAAACAGCCGCAGCGGTTCGCCCCGGTCTATCGCCCGCGTGAAAAGATAGATCGCCATATCGGGCCGGTTGCGTGGGCCGTAGGCGGTGAAAAACCGTAACGCGCTAATTTTCAGGCCGTGCAGGTGGTGATAGGAATGGGCCAGCAATTCGGTGCTGCGCTTGGTGGCGGCATAGGGCGAAAGGGGATTTTCGACCGGATGCGCTTCGCTAAAAGGGACTATTTTGTTGTTGCCGTAGACCGAAGAAGAACTGGCAAATACAAAATGTTCGACCCCGTTCAGCCGGGCCTGTTCCAGCAGGTTGAGGGTGCCGCGTACATTTACTTCTTCAAACAGGAGCGGATGGTTGACCGAGTAGCGAGGATTCGCCATTGCCGCCAGGTGACAAATTTTGTCTGGCCGTTCGCGCTCGAAAATCTGTCCAAGCGACTCGAAATCGCGGATGTCCGCCCGGTAAAGCCGATAACCCGACTGCCGGCAGGCTTCCTCGATGTTACGCTCTTTGCGGGTCGGACTGTAGTAATCGTTAAAATTATCCAGGGCGCACACCTCGTCACCCCGTGCCAGGAGGCTCTCGGCCAGATGGCTACCAATAAAACCGGCGGCGCCGGTCAAAAGAACCTTCAATTCGGCTCTGCCTCCGTTATCATCTGCGACTGCTTATTGCTTGTTTGTTGCCCGACCAGATACAACACGGCCAGGAGGCTACTCCACTGTACGCCCATATTCAGAACGTGCAAATCTTCCACTAAGTTGTGGGTTGCCACCGCCACAATTATACCCCAGACCCCCCAGCATACATAGCGTAGTTTTGCGTCCGGCGTAATCCGGGCCGCCTGTGCCGCCTGGGATAAGGCTATACCCAGCAGCAGTAAATACGCCACTGCCCCGATCAGCCCGGTCTCGGCGGCGGCGTGAATGTAATAATTATGGGCGTGTCCCCGCGAGTCGGGCCATTGTGGGGTGCTAAATTCATTATAGCGCACGTTGTAATTGCCAATTCCGACGCCGAGCCAGGGATTCGATAAAAACATGTTGCCGCCCGCTTGCCACATCGCCATGCGCTCGACTACTGCAAAATTCTCGTCGGTAACGGTCACGTCCCGCACATCAAACGGGCTAAACTGATCGGCAATCGAGGCCAGACGGCCAAAGCTGGAAGTTTGGATCGCTCCGGTTTGCACTCCCAACCCGACCAGGATCAGCACGCTCCCGCCTATAATGATAATTGGGAGCGATTTGCGCCCTCGAATCAAAATCATCGCAACTGCCCCGACGATCAAGCCCAACCAGGCTCCCCGCGAATAGCTGGCAATCACCCCCAGGCCGACCAGACCCACCGCAGGCACGAGCAGAAGCAGCCACAAATGTGTTCGCCGGACGGCCTGGTTTGCGGCGGACCGTGGACGGCCTTGCAGAGCGAACCAGTTTCGCATCGCCGCATTTCGGCTTTTCCAGGCTAACAGGGTCAGCGCGACCAGCAAAGGCAAGCCCATTTCAAGATAACCCGCGAACGAGTTAGGTTTATCGAAAGTGCCGAAGGCTCTGGAAAGGCCGTCGCTGATGGCGTAGCTTTCCGGCCCCAGGTTGAGGCGGGTCTGCACCACTCCGATCCCGGCTTCGATTACGGCTCCGGTGGATAGACAAATGATCAGACCCCACAACTCCCGGCGGGTGTGAATTACGCTGGTCGCCAGGACATAAGCAAAGAAAGTGATCAACCAGCGCGAAAGCTCGTTCAGTCCTTCGCTCGTGCTGCGGGCTATCGTCAGGGACACCACCATCGTAGCCAGGTATAGCAAATAGAAAGGCAGCAGCCTGGGCAAAGGTTGCGCCAGGAAAGGTCGCCGGTACAGCACGCGACTGCCCACCCAACCCGCCAGAGCCAGCAACACCGCCGCCTGGGTCAACGTTACCCGCGAACTGCCCAGCGCAAAGCTCGTCTCAGTCTGGCCCGGCACGGACAACACCAGCAGATATAAGCCTAGATGCGGCCAGCGTGAAACCACTATAAACGCGCCCACCGCCGCCAGAAGGCCGATCACGACAAAGGGAGATTGGGTTAGCAGCAAAAAAACCAATCCCACCAGCCCAACCGTGCCGACGGTTTGCAGCACATCAAAAGGCCAGCGCAGTTTTAGCTCGGCTATTTTGTTGGGCTGCTTAGTCAAGATTGCCATTTTTACTCAGAAATCTACCCTTCCAGGAGTTCCATACAATGCAGGTCTACAAAATTGTTCGAGGTACACTCGTACTCGTACCACCACCACTGGGGCAATTCTTTTCCTTTCTGGCCGGATCGGTACGATTCTCGAAGCGGGCGGTGAAGAAATATTGAAAATAGAAAGTCAAAAATATCAGCGATAACCGGTAGTCTTGCATAAAAGCGTCATAATCGTAATTTGTTACGCCACGAGCCTCTAGCCGGGTCAGGTAACGCCGTATTAGCGCGTCTTCCATTTCCCGGCGTTTTTCGACCGGCCAACTAAAGCACAACCGATAGGCGAGGTCGGCAGCAGGTAGCCCGGTATGGAAGCAAGCCATGTCGCCCATGTATGTCATCTGAGATTGGGGCTGTTTAGGGCAAACAAACTGACCCCAATGCGAATCACCATGCAAAAGTGTCATCCTTTGACTACTCAGCCGTGGAGCGAGATAGCTTTGCCACAGGCCCGGTAAGGCCGCCAGAGCTTTTTCAAAGTGCTGGCGCATTGTGGTGTCCAGTCGGTCGCCCATAAATTCCACAAAATAGGGAAAAGCTTCGACCTGTTGAGTTACGTAAGCCTGGTAACTCGCTTCGTCCTGGCAGTTTAGTTTGATGTTAAGATCAATCTTTTTAATCTCACTCAGCTCTGGTCGCTCCCACCAGTAAGCGTGAAAATCCGCAGTGCAGTCTATAATCTGCTCTCGATGGGGCTGACTCGGCACGGGCCAATCCACTTCGAGGTGGGTTTGAGAATAATCATGTAGCAAAAGATGCGAAACGCGCCGAGCCGGATTATGAACCGCATCGTAGCAACGCACAATCATGGGTAGCTCGGCTCGTCGGTCGGCAATCAGAGCATAAAAGGCAACCTCATTGGCACCGCCATCGGAGATAGCCCGCCGCTTGATTAGAATGTCTGGCGACGAGTTGAGCGGGTCTTCCTGGACTACTTTTAGGTATAGCCGCGCCGGAGCCACCGAACTTTCATTAGCTGCATTATAATTTACGACTAATCCCGGCCAATTCGAGCGATCAATGTGGCTAACAACACACCCGTCCTGGACTCCTTCGCGCTCTAACACCTGCGACAACCACTCTATCGTAACCTGTTCTGCGCTTGTAATAACTCCCGACACCCGGCGTTCCTCTCTTAAACTCTTTCCTAAGCTCTTCTAAGTCTCCCAAAATACCGGCCAACTCTTACCTCAGGCTGTCTTCTCTCGAAGTTGGTCCTGTCCGGCCTGACTGCGGAAATACTCGATAGTCTTCATCAGCCCTTCTTCCAGCGAGACAACCGGCTCCCAGTCCAGGCGGGTGCGGGCTTTGGTGATGTCCGGGCAACGGCGGTTCGGGTCGTCCACCCGGCCCGGATGATAGGCAATCGGCACGTCCGGGTTGCAGATGCGCCGGACGGTCTGAGCGAAATCAAGGATCGTCCGCTCGTCCGGGTTGCCCAGGTTAAAAACTTCGCCTTTCGTGCCAGGCGTGAACAGGGCCAGCTTCAAACCTCGGATCAGGTCGGAAACATAGCAAAAAGAGCGGGTCTGGCTGCCGTTGCCATAAACCGTGATCGGTTGCCCGGCCAGAGCCTGATTGACAAAGTTTGGCACCACCCGGCCATCCTGCGGGTCGTTGCGGGGGCCATAGGTGTTGAAAAGCCGCACGATCCGGGTATCCGTACCGAACTGCCGGAAATACTCCATCGTCAGACTTTCGGCAAAGCGTTTACTCTCGTCATAGCAACTGCGTGGCCCAACCGGATTGACGTTGCCCCAATAATCCTCCCGTTGCGGATGTTCGAGGGGATCGCCGTAAGCTTCCGAGGTGGAAGTAATCAAGAATTTTGCGCCATGTTGTTGAGCAAGCTTGAGCATATTATGCGTGCCAACCGAGTTGACCAGATGGGTCTCAATCGGATGGCGGCTATAACCCACCGGGCTGGCCGGACTCGCCAGATGAAAAATTGCGTCCAGAGGCGTACCCAGGCTCCCAAACGGCTCGATAATATCGTGTTCGTGAAACTCGAAACCGGGGTGATGCAAGAAATCGGTCAGGTTGCCGCGCCGCCCGGTAATAAAATTATCGAGAGCAATTACCCGGTGGCCCTCGGCCAGAAGTGCCTCACACAGATGCGACCCCAGGAAACCCCCCCCGCCGGTTACTAAAATTCTCAAACTGCCTTCTCCTTGTCCTTGTGTATTTCTACAACTGCCCGCTTGTCTCTTTCGATTTCGATTGCCTCGCGCCGCAAAATTTCCAGGGCGGCGAAGGAAAGACAGAAAATGATTGCCAGGTCTATTACAAAAAACGAGTTATCTACCAGACCGTGTACTACAAAGTCTATCATACTTCCGAATAGACCTAAACCTAGAGCCTGCCGCAAACTCGCCGCAGGGCTGGCCTGGGCCGGTTGGCCCACGCCTCGCGCCAGGACGAGCGAGAAGAATCGCCATAGCAGCCAGGCCAGCACCGGCAAACCCAACACACCCAGCCGCAGCCAAAAATCCAGGATCAGATTATGTGGATGCGAGGTAAACCGCTCGGTCCAGGCCAGCGGGTTTACATACTGAGGGTTATAGACATAGAGAAACTGGTCGAGGCCCACGCCCGTAAGCGGATGGTCTCGGATCATCTCGATAGCGGACTGCCACAGATAAAGCCGGGTGCCGCTAGAGCCGCCGCTAAAATTAAACAGGCTGGCAATCCGCTCGACCTTGACAAAGGGCAACGCGGCCAGCAGACCCAACCCTAACACACCATACACGGCCAGCCACCGCCAGGCCCGGCCCGCAATTATCACAGCCAGCAGGGCCGCCCCGACCCCGATCCAGGCTCCCCGCGAAAAAGATAGCACCAGAGTTGCGCCCAGTGGCACCAGGGCCAGCAGGTAAAGCTGCCGTCGGCGCGATTGCCACCGCCAGAATTGCCAGCCACCCCCGCCGGGCGCAAACAACGCAAAGGCGACCGCCACAGGAATGACCCGACCCAGGAACAAACCTAGATTATCCGGGTGGCTGTAAACCGAGACTACCCGCGTCACACCTTCGGCAGCCACGACCTGTCCGGCCCCATTTGGCCCTAACGGACTCAGATCAGTGGCTGTTTTAATGTGAAAAAGGTACTGGTAAAGACCCCCAAAAGCCACGGCCACCCCCGCCACCACCAGGAAATCGAACAGCCAGGCTATTCCCTGGCTTCCCCGCCGTCTTAAAAATAGCAAAGCCAGTCCAAACAGGGCGATTGGCTCGACGATTACCAACCGGTACTCCCGTAAAGCTTCCTTCAGCCGATCCGCCTGGGGCGTCAGAAGCGATAGCGTCGCCACGACCAGTAACACCACCATTATAAACGCCGATGACCTTAAAAAGGATGAAGGACGCAGAAGGCGAGCTGAATCTTTTAAGAGCGGCACACTAAAGGCTGACCTCCGGCTCCAGACGCGCACTCCGCCTAAAACCAGAGCGGCCAGAGCCAGTTCGACAATGATGACTTCGGTAAGGGTAAATTCGAGGGTACCGCCGGGGCGAAGATTGCGCGGGTGGAGATAGAGCGGCGCAGTCAGCAGAGCCAGCCCAACCGCCCAATCAGGCCGAATCAGGCAGAAAGGATAGAAAGCTACTGCTCCCAGGATTGCCACCGGCACCGGCGGCGCGAAATAATAGAGCAGGAGAGCCGCAGCCATCGCCAGAGGTGTCCAGTCCGCCCGGCGCGGCCAGAACTCGCGGCGCACTACCCTTGCGCCTTGCCTGACCCGTGGCAGCGACCAGACCGCCAACCGTCCCAGACCGTTCGCGGCCAGTAGAGTCAGGCGAGTCCCGCTTGCCAGTAGCAACAGGCTGCAAGCAAGCAGGCTCACCACGATCAGCCAGGCCCAATGGTTGTCCCGGCTGATAAAGAAACCTTCAATTGCTCCTGCATCGAGACCGCTTAGTTCGAGCGTGTGAACTTTATCGTCTTGTCCTTCGGTCAGGGTCAGTCGCGTGAGGGCGGCTACCGACAGGCTGCGTTCGGTCTGGCCGTCCAGCCGAACACCGATTTTATTCAGCGATTGCCCGCCCTTGAGAACCATTTCAGCTCGTTCGCCCTGAAACTCTAACTTCAAGCGGCCCGGCCCAACCGTTTGCAGGGCCGGCAAACCTGCTGCCGGGTGCCAGCCAGTGTAAGCCAGGCTACTTCGGTTCTGGTTGTATTCCTTGAGCAGGTTGTAGGCCGGGCGAGGCTGAAAATTCTGATCTACAATTGAAAAATAATTCGTTACGTTAGCCGGATTCGCGCTCAGAGAAGGGTCTGGGCGCAAAAACCAGACATTAATCACGCCAACCCAGGGCCATTCTCGGCGGATCCGCTCGATGCCATCGCGCAAGTAGCGGGCTTGCGTTTCGGCGTCCACGCTTTCACCCCAGCTTTGATCCCAGCCGTCCGGTCGAGGGGCTTTGTAATGCTCAAGCTGAGCGGGCGGAACTGAAATCCAGCCGTATTCCGCCGCCCAGACCGGCTTCGGGCCATCGCCATTGCGAATCATTACCTCGCGCAGAGCGGAGGGCCGGTTGAAATTAATCTTTTTAAGGTCTTTCGACCGCCAATCGGGTTGAATATAGCGAAAGTCCGGCGGGTAGCCC